>CAOKQK010000001.1 GCA_948470905.1 uncultured Lachnospiraceae bacterium
TGAAACAGCAGTTTATCGGCTTGCAGCATTGTAAATGCGGGATAAGCTGGAAAAAGGACATCGGATTTTTTGAGCGCACCAGCGATATGGTCTTTGCGTTAGAACGCCGGACCATTGGAAAAAAGGTCAAACAGATTCCGGTAACGAAAGACGTCCCCGGAAGAAATTTAAGACGCGTAAGCGGCTGAAATTTCTTCCAGATAAGGGGGACGTTGGAGTGGAGAGACGGAACTTTAATAGGGGAGGCGAGGGCATGTTTCAGGGGATTAGTTTTTTTATCCGATACAGTTTTCGGAATAAGAAGTCTTATCTTTTGTGTCGGCTTGCGGTGGAGATTGTCAGGATTTCCATATCGCTCACAGCTGTCATTGCGCCTAAATATGTGTTGGATGAGCTGTTCGGAGCGCAGAGGATGGAGTATCTTGTACTCTGGGTGGGGATCCTGCTGGGGGTGCCGCTTCTGGGCGGATGGGCGGAAAGCGTTTTGAAAATGTGCGCAGACAATGCCAGGGAGGAGCTGCGCAGCCAGTTCGAGATTTACATTATGGAAAATCAGATGCAGTGCGATTTTGCGCAGATGGAGAATCCCAGATTCCATGATCTGAAGTCAAAGGCAGGCCAGTATATCAACGGTCAGTGGAATCAGTTCGGGGTGGTATGCGAGAGGGCATTTTCCCTGTTTGGACATGTGTTTACCCTGCTGGGAGTTCTCTATCTGATCGTGCGGATCCATGTTGTGGTGCTTTTGATCTTTGCGGTCATGACGGTGGTGAATACATGGCTGGGAGCCAGGCTGAAAAACAAGACCACGCAGTTGATGCGGGGGTTTGCGCCGGTGCTCCGCAGAAGGGGGTATTATGAGGATGTGACGAAAAACCCTGCCTTTGCCAAAGAGATTCGCCTGGGGGGCATTACAGACTGGCTTCTGGGAAAGTATGATCATTATATGCAGCAGTTCTGTCTGGAGACGGTTCCCATCCACCGCCATAATCTGCAGCAGAAGACCGTGACGGCGGCAACAGGCTTCCTGCAGCAGGCGGTGACATATGGCTATCTGTTCTGGCAGGCGGCTGCCCGTGCCATTACACTGGGTGATTTCACCATGTACCTGAATGCCATGAAAACGTTTAACAATGTGATCAACAATACTGTGGACACGGTGCTGGAGATTGTGAAGTATACAGCCTTTTATAAGGATTTTGAGGAGTTTGACAACTTCCCAAGGCAGATGCGCACCGGAACCATGGACGCGGGGGAGGTCCTGGCGCAGGCAGGCAAGGACAGTGAGCTGGAGTTCAGGAATGTCTCTTTTCGTTATCCGGGGCAGGCGAAGGATGCGGTGAAAAAGCTGTCGGTAAAAATCCCTCTTGGGCAGAAGATTTCCATCGTAGGGGAAAACGGCGCCGGGAAGACCACCTTTATCAAGCTGCTGACCAGGCTCTACGATCCCACGGAAGGGCAGATTTTGTTAAACGGGGTGGACATCCGGGAGTTGGAATATGAATCCTACATGAAGCTTTTTGCCGTAGTGCCGCAGGATTTCCAGCTTCTGAAGGGAACGATCCGGGAGAATATCTGCATGAGCCGGACGGGCGACATGGCAGGAGTGAGTGCCCAAGGCGGCGGGTGTAACGTGGATGCAAAGCGTACCATAGGTGACAGGCGGAATGTGGATGCAAAGCACACTCCAGATGACGGGTATAATGCAGATGCAAAGCGTACCCAAGGCGATGAGCATATCATAAACGAAGCGTTGGCTGTGACCGGGCTGGGGGAGAAGATCCGGAAGCTGGAAAAGGGTCTGGATACCCAGGTGTATAAGGATTTTGACCCGAACGGGATCGAGCTGTCGGGGGGAGAGGCGCAGAAGCTTGTCATTTGCAGGGCGTATTATAAGGACGCGCCGGTCTGCGTTCTGGATGAGCCTACAGCGGCGCTGGACCCGCGGGCGGAGTATGAGATTTATGAAAATTTCCATACGTTGGTTCGGGGCAAGACAGCGCTTTTCATTTCCCACCGCCTTGCCAGCTCCCGGGTGTGCGACCGTGTGATGGTTTTTCGCGGGGGAGAGATAGCTGAGGACGGAAGCCACCAGGAGCTGATGGAGAGGGGAGGGCTTTACAGCGAGCTTTTCGCCATGCAGGCACAGTTTTTTGAGGGGTGAAGCGCAGATGCTCCTTGCCCGCGGGAGCAGATGTTCCCGGGCAGTTTTGAGCCCGGACGTCAACCAAATCCTGATATGTAACATACATTACATCGCCCTCCTTTCTTTCGTCTGGAGGGCTGCTTGAACCCTCCGAAAAAAACAAGAGGGGTAAAGCCGCCTGTTGAAAAAGCCATTAACTATTTCAAGGACAGCTTCTGTGTGGCTGAATCCAGGACCCGGTATTAAGGATGCTCCATGCAGACCAGCTGCCCGCCAGGATCACACAGCTGGTTAAACTAAATGGAAACAAAAGAAATTCTCGCCGGTTGCTTTTTGCCTGCGGAAAAAGGAGTATCATGATACTCAAAGGCTGGAAACAGTTCTTTTCTACAAAAAACTCAAAAAGGAGCCAGATAAAAATGAAGAAAAACAAAAAACTATGGATTAAGATTACGGCGGGTGTACTGCTGGCCTTGCAGTTGTTTGTCATTATTCCGGTCAAGCAGATTTCTCAGTGGGGAGTTTCGGTCTGCGGAGAGATTGAAGACTACTATGACCATGAAAAACACTAATAAGCAATAAGAAGATTAAAGTCTTCCATAAAATAGCGTTTTAGCAAAGGAATATTTTTCTGGAAGCCTGTGAAGTAGTTCATATTACAGGCCAGTGCGCCGTATAACAGGGCATTTTCCTGCCAGCCGCACTCTCCAAGAGCCTGACAGTAAAAAAACAGGTAAAAACTGTAACTGTCCAGATGATACCGCATATACAGCAGATTATTCTTTTCAGGAAAGGCTGCAACTGCGCTGAAATTTTTTGCCTTATAAAGGACATGGCAGTGTATATAGCTTATTATAGACTGTAGATTGGTACAGAGCGCTATGTCCATTGGCAGCTTATTCAAATAATTCCTTAGCTGCAGGAGGTAAAGGATACTTGTCTGTGTTCCGTCCGCCGTGTCCAGCTTACCGTATATATGAGTTATACTGTTTAAAATATTCAGTTCCTGCCAGGATAAACGATAATCCATGATCCGGTGAATGTCAAATTCGGGCAGAGTACAATGAAGGGCGTCTGTGAGCAGCTGCAGGCGCTCTTTTAGAGAAAGGGTTTTTAAAGCCCTGGCTGACAGGCATTCCTGTTTCAGAAGAATGTCATTTTCTTTTAACAATCCTTCCATTTTATCAATATTTCTGCTGATCTGTTCTTTCTGGCTTTTTGAACTCATGTGCATGGTTTCAAATTTCAGCCTGTAAAATGCTGCTTCCCTTTCGCTTCCCCAGAAGGTAAATATCCGCTCGGATACCCCCAGGCGCTGGAGCAGAGCCTCCGTCAGTGCGATATCCGGCTGCAGGGTCTTGCTCTCAATCTTGGAAAGCTTGGATTTGGAGCATAGCCCATAACAGAGTGCTGACTGGGACAGGTTCTGCTCCAGTCTCAGATCCCGGATGATGTCCCCTATGGCATAATCATAAGCCTTGTCTGCAGTACTTGCTTTCGCAGGGGATGCCAGCGATGCATCCACAGTCTCCGGAGGGTATTCCTTAAGAGCGGTCCCGGGAAGCCGGAGCATTTGTTCCGTGACAGGAAAAGCAGTCTCCTGCTGCAGGTATGCAAGACATACGGAAGCATAACAGCTTCCCACATGATGGGCTGTGTAATAGGAAGCCTTGATCAGGGCGTCAGCCTCGTCCGTCTGCCCGGAACAAAAGCCGCAAAGCCCTGCCAGAAAGGTCAGCTCAAAAAGAGGCGCGGATTCGTTATTCGTGACCATCTGATGTCTGTGTTCATCTGCAATTCGGAAGGCATCCCCATATTCCGCCGCTGCAAAAAGGCATTTAACACGGACAATGGCGGCTTCCGCCTGCAGGCGTGTCCTTTCCATGTCGGACAGGCAGGAATAGAGGCCGCTGCCAAGGCAATGCTCTGCATAGTCAACGATTCGGACGCACTCTTTCCTCCGCCCCAGATAGAATGCCTCCTGTGCCAGAGCAGTTATGATCTCCAGTTCAATCTTTGCCAGAGGAGTGCCGTCAGGAGCCTCCGGTGTAAAACAGGGGCGTGTAATGCGGATCGCTGCCAGGAGTATGTCGTAAATGTATTCATGGCGGCAGGCATAAGAACGGAACTGAAGCCTGGCATAGAGGAAAAGCCATTCCTGATAGTAGAATCTGCTGCCGGTCCAGCGGAGCTCTTTTATTTTCTGCAGTTCTTTCCACGCAGGCTCCAGCTGCCAGGCATCCAGGTGGATGTGTGCATATTTTAAGGAACAGTAGCATTCAAAATCATCCCTGTCCGCAAATACAGGGAAGCGCGTATGGGGGAATCCGGCCCGGCGCATGAGGGACTCAAAGGTAGCAGGGCGGGCATTCATAACACCATTCTCAATCTGTGACAGCGCCTGGACGGAGCAGATTCCATCCGCCATATCTTCCTGAGTCATGCCGCTCAGGATCCTTGCTTCATGTATCATGTCTTTTGCACTGCGTATTGCCATAAAAATTTCCTCTTTCGTATAGATACAATTGTTTGCTGAGATTGATTACTATTATAGTATCGTTTTGTATAAAATTCAACCTGAAATGATGTAATATGATAATTTTATAACAGTTGAACCGAAGGCTGGAATGCTGCTGATTCCCGCTCGAGCAATTCGCCAAAGCCTGTAACGCCTTGGTGAATGCCGCGAGGGTAACATACTCCGCTGCCTGCCGCGGGGTTGTTGGCTTTCAAGCTGAAATTTAACTAAATAGAGACAAAAAAAATTCCAGATAGTTGATGGAAACAGAGAAAAAATCAGCATAAAATTTTTATAAGACTAAAGAAAATACTTGTCCTGGATTCCCGACAAAAATTTAGTTTACATAAAAAATCCTTGGGAACTCAGGTTTATTGTGGGAAAGGAGATTTGCTTAATGAATGCGATCAACAGTAACTATCCGCAGGCATATGGTAATATGCAGCAGGAAGAAATCAGAAATCGAAACCGGGAGTATTCGCACGGTTATAAGAGCATAGAGGAAAAGCCGCAGGAAAATATACAGCCCCAAAATACAGATAATGCCGGTATCTCTCCTTTGGAGGTGTATGAGAGCATGAGCGGTAAAGCCAAAATGATTCCGGAGGCAGATCAGGGCGCTGTGGGGGACAATCAGACAGAGCCTAAAAAGGTCATAGAAATAGGTGTAGTGACTCTCTATGACGTGGGCATTTCCTTTCATTTTAATGAACAGACCGGGGAGGTAAGCTGTGTCAACGACGAATGCCCAAATTCCGGCGAGCGGGTTTTGTGGAGCAAACAGCTTTCGGATGAAGAAATGACAAAATGCAATGCCCTGTTTGAAAACTATCCGAACTATTCCAAGGGATATTTTGAGTATCGGTATAAAGCATATTTGAAGCATGAGAAGTTTTGGGATATGTATTTGGAAGATAAAATTGATTTGAAGGCTCTGGAATGGGGAAGCTCATATAGTGATGACGAGCTATATGATAGATTTCTTCGGGATATGAAAGACAGTGATATATAAAAATTCTGATTTTTAAGACAGAGGCAGTTTGCCATAAGCGGATGATTATTTTAGAAATTATAGCAACAATACAAATGTAGTTAAGTTGGAAAGGGAAATATAAATATGTTATATTGTTGCTGTAACAAATTATAGAAGGAGTTCACAAATGAATAAGAAACTATTAAGGCCAATATCATTGGGAATACTGTTTTTTGTGATGAGTGGAAGTATGGTGGATGCGTCAGAACAATTGGCGCGACCTGATGCTTCATATGTTGAAATGTCTCAAGAAGGCGATGTGGTGGCTGTGGGTGAGGTGTTTACTGAAAAACAAATGAGAGAAATGTGTTCTGCATCTGAGGCAGATATCAGCAGCCTGGCTGCTATTGAGCCTGATCCATATGAGCCTAACAATACCATGGAAACTGCATATCCATATAGCAAAACGGAGAGAATAACAGGGGCTCTTGCGTTTAATGAAGGTTATCGGTATTCTAATTGCCACGTGGAAGGAGATGAGGATTTTTTCTCAATTAATTTATCATCTTCTTATACGTATGATGTTATTCTGAAAAATTTGTATCGCCAGGATCGGCACATTTATATCTGGGAGAGTAATGGTGACGGAACATGGACTAGATGGAAGAGTAGTAATCAACAGACGGGTCAGCCAGAATGTTGGGGTTTTCGGCCTTCTCGTAGTGGAATTCATTATGTACAGATAGCTGGAGGCGGTCCTGATCCGTCTTATTTTTTCTTTGCAGTAGAGAAAAAAGGAACTGTAAATACTGCATTATGGCCAGGTGACTTATAATGGAAGAATGCTAGAGTGATATTTCCCTTTCCCCAATATGGTTTATCCCTATCCAAGTAATTGTATTTTTATTAAAATGGTTTTAATGGGTAGTGTAAAAAAATTGTGTCTTTGGAAAAAGATCCCTCCTTTTGGTAAGAATCAAGATATGACAATTCTTATCGAAAAGGAGGTTTTTTATGCCTGCAGCAGAGGAGCAGATTCGTCAGATTATTGCAGATAACAACTTAAAAACCGCGGTGTACAGGATGTGGAACGCAGCTTTCGGCATTGATTAAATGGAAGCATAAAGATGGTTGTTGGAAACAGGGCAAGAATTATCATAAAATGTCAAATGTAGAGGTTATAGAAAAACTTCTATATACAGTAAGGGGAAGGAATAGTGCGGAAGTGCTTGCGAAATATAAGGAGGTATGATAACATGAAGAAAAATGGTGTTGTGATAATGCTACTGACCAACGCAAAGAGAAGTTGTGCTGCTGATGATTTTCTGCAAAGCTTTTGCACTATTCCTGAATGAAACAGAGTATTTCACACGGATGGGCGTCAGTACATGTCTGTCAGTTATGAAAAGGTACAAGGGAGGGCTTGCAGTGGGAAGGCTGTACCGGAGATTTGTAAGATGTTTTAATATTCTATTGGGCTGTATGCTGCTTGCGGCCTGCGGAACCAAAGAGGTCGTACAGCCCTCCCCCTCCAAAGGGGAAGGGCTGTCTTTCTTTTCCGACGGGGGAGGGGAGAACCTGGATGTAGCGGTTGAGAGCGCTGCTTTTTACGATGTGATGACGGAGCTTAAGGGGCCGAATGAGGGAAGCAGGTCTGATGACGGCAAGTTTCTGGGCATGCAGTTTTATCATGGGGAACCGGTACAGCTTTGGGCGTCTGCGCCCTATGAGGAGTCCGGAGGGCAATATGTATCCGTGTACATGTACCGCAGTGACGGGACGAGGGAAACCTGTCTGGAGCGGGTCGGGAGACTCACAGGGCAGAAGGTCTTTTTCAGGGATTCGGAAGGATATTGTTACAGCATCGGCGTTTCGGCGAAAGGGGACAGTGCTGTCAACAGCATCATCAAGCTGGACAGCTCCGGGAAGTCTCTGTACACGGCAAGGCTGGAAGGGGACCGCGGGACAGTGGAGATGATGTGCGAGCTGGCGGACGGAGGCCTGGCGGTGCTGGCGGGTAAGGAAAGCGGCCGCGCAGACGAGGGGCTTATTCTGCTGGATGCGGGAGGGAAGCTTTCAGAGGTTGAGCTGTCAAGGCAGTTTCCCGGACAGTCCTGTTATCTGGGAACATCTGAGGAGGGGCTTCTGCTTCTTGCGGAAGAGGATCTGTACAAAATAGGGCTCCCGGACGGGAAGCTGGAGAAGATATTTTCTTTCGGTCAGACATCTTACGCAATGGGGCTTAGTGTTAGGAAGCCCTGTGCGTTCCTTGTGGGCAGGAATGGGGCGCTGGAGCTGCTGCGTACAGACCGTCAGGGCAAGGGTACATGTGAGACCATAAGGCTGACAGAGCTTGACGGAAACAGGCAGAAAGTGGTTATAAGGGGCCGTTCCGTGAAAAATGCGCGCTGGCTGAAGGAGCAGATATTAAAATTCAACAATATCAACGATGAGTATGTGGTAATATTGGAAGGACCTGAGGATTGGAATGACATGGATTATATTACCCGGACGGGCGTGGAGCTTGCTGCGGGGAAGGGACCTGATATTCTGATGGCGGACATGATAGAGTCACCTGACAGCCTGATAGAAAAAGGGTGGCTGGCGGATTTGGCACCCCTGATGGAACAGGCAGGCATCAGGGAGGAGGATTATTTTCCCATAGCCTTTGACACATGGAGAACGGGGGACAGTATTTACAGTATCAGAGTTTCCTCTGCCTGTCAGGAACGGCTGATATCCTCGGCGGTGCTGGGGGAACATGCCACGGACGCAGGGTATCCCGATATAGAGACAGTGGTGGACGCAATGCTTGCCTATCAGGAGAAAGCGGTATATTATGGGAATGTTTCTGCGGACGGAATTCTCCTTGAACTGCTGCAGGGCTCAGAGACTCTCTGGGGAATGGTGGACTGGGAGAGGGGAACCTGCGATTTCAGAGGGGAGCTGTTTGGAAAGCTGCTGGAGGTGGCAAAGAGGTATCAATATGATACTCAAAATCATTATCCAGCCGTCTGTTCGGACAGGAATTTTGGCATGATGGCCGGTTTATATACCTATCAAACGGAGGCGGAATTGAGGGCAGAGGGAAAAGTGCCTGTGGGGACGTTTTTTGACAATGGCAGCCATCCGATAGGTTTGGGCATAATGTCCCGTTCGCTGTCGGTCAATGCTAATTCCGCCAACAGGGAAGGCGCCTGGGAATTTCTTCGGTTTCTTCTGAGTGAGGAGATACAGGTCAGCCTGCCGGAAATGGATGTATATCTGCCAGTCAGAAAGAGTGCATATTGGACGCTTGCGGAGGAAGAAATTCTGAATGGTTCCGGAAATATTTTTGAAAATAAGGAAAAGCCTGTCAGGGATTCTCTGCTCAGAGAAAGGGCGGAGGAAATGGAAGTGATTCTTGGCAATGTCCGGGCGCTGCCTTACAAGACACAGGCCATCCTTGAGATTGTCCTGGAGGAAGCGCAGGCGTATTTTGACGGCGCCAAGGAGATCCCTCAGATAGCGGAAGTCATTGAGAACAGGGTCGGCCTGTATTTGGAGGAGAGAAAATAACGGAGCAGATTCGTCAGATTATTCCCGCGGGCAATGAGTCATAAGTCCGAGAAGTTTACTTCTCTGGGACCTTGACGAATGCCGTGAGGGTCAAAAAACCCCGCAGCTTTCGGCATTAATTAAATGGAAACATAAAGATTTCTGGGCGATTGTTTGAAACAGGGCAGAAATTATCATAAAATGTCAAATGTAGAGGTTAAAGAAAAAACCTCTATATGTGGTAAGAGTAAGGAATAGTGCGGAAGTGCTTGCGAAATATAAGGAGGTATGATAACATAAAGAAAAAGGGTGTTGTGATAATGCTACTGACCAACGCACAGAAGAGTTATGTTACTGTTAATTTCCTGCAGGGCTTTCGTGCTATTCCTGAGTGGGACAATTATTAGGGGGGTATATTTTGAAGAGGAAAATAATTGTGTCCCTCTTTGCATTTCTTTTGGTTTTGTCCGCCGGATGCGGGCAGTCGGAACGGGAAGTAACCCACAGTTCCATATTAAACAATGCCTATACTGTCAGTGAGATAGGGCAGGATGTCACTCAGCTGTCTTCCCCTTACGGAATCGTATGCCGGGAAGAAGATGTTCTGGTCTGTGATTATTCCGGGAATAAAATCGTAATTCTTGATCCGGAGGGGAATTATCTGGGGGAGGTGGGGACGTCGGGAAGTGCGCCGCTTGAATTCATCAGACCCACAGGTATTACGCAGACAGATCAGTACATATATGTGATTGATTCAGGCAATGACAGAATCCAGATTCTTGACCAGGATCTGGTTTTTGTGCGTGAGATAGGGCTGCCGGGAACGTCGCCGTCGGAAGCGGTTTTTTTTATGGATATTGCTGTTACATCGGACGAGGAGATTTATCTTTCCACCAATTTTGTAGAGAAGAAGACCTCCCGCATCTATAAGGTATCAGAGGAAAATACAGTGGTGGAGGTGTCCTCCCGTCCCTTTTGGGGTTATCTTGCATCGGCAGGGAACGAGATTTATGGGGTAAGTTCCATGGAGTTTTACAAAGAAAAGAATGTCCAGGGGGCACGCTCGGGGGAATGCAGCCTGAAAAATATTACGGCTGGAAAGGATATTTCAGAGCTGCCATATAAGTATTGTCCCCTGGATTTTGTCGTATACGGGGATAAATATTATTGTCTGTCCGCGATGACGGCCTCTCTGGACCGGCTGGACTCGGAGGGCGTTTATCTGGATACCATTGCCCAAATGCCTTCTTTGGCTCTTTATTCCTGGGTTGATGTGTCCTCTGACGGGAAGTTTTATGTTACCAACAGAATGGAAGGTTCGGTTTACATTGTGCGGATAAAATGATCGGGCAGTACGCCGATAGTAAGCACGGAAAATCCTGAGGCAGTATCGCGCGGGGGTACAAGGACTGCATTGTGCTTGGCTGCGGGGTTTTTGGTTTCGGGACAGTTCCACAGAGGAGTATGGGAATGCACAAGATTGGATATTCAGTTTATCTTTCCTGTCATAACGCTTTTTCTAACAAAAAGATCTTTGTGATAGTTATTTTGTCTTATTTCGTCGGCCTTCTGATGCCCTTTTACTGTCTGGCAAATATTGAAGTCTTTACAAGTTCCATAAGCACCATAGATCTCATAGATTCGGAAAATACTTATACGGCTGCACTGGAGGCGCATTATGGGAACGAGGGCGCCAATATAGAAAATTCGTTATCTTCTCTTGGCTTGTCTGACTATCTGGTTGTCACGGAGTTTCATGGGTTTATCCAGACGGGAGATACATCGGCAAAGGTTGCCGTGTCAGGGGCCGGGGAGCACCTGGCGGACTTTGAGCGGCTCGTGATGATAGAAGGCTCTTTCTCCCTTCGGGAGGCCGCGGATGCGCCGGAGGGGGAATCGGAGTGTGTGGCTGCGCACAGCCTGGCAAAGCAGTATGGCCTGCATGTGGGAAGCCATATCACGTTAAACGGTATCAGCTACAGGGTTGCGGGTATTGTAAATAATTTCAATCATTATCATACGCTGTTCATTCCCAGGGCCCATGTCCCTGTGACAGCGGATCTCCTGGCGCATGATCTGTACCTGCGGTACGGGGAGCCCACTGACGCGGGGCAGGTAAGCGCCAGCCTGAAGAAGGTATTTCCCGACCGTTCCCTCAGGTCTGTCAGGCGGGCTTCGGATGCAGCGGAGCAGATGCTGCGGGACGGCGTATCCCGGTCGGCGGTGATACTGCTGGTGGGAGCGGTGTCCGTCCTGATAGCGGTGCTCAATATTTTCCTGGTCATCTCCGGCAAGTATGAAGATAATAAGAAAAATATTGCGGTAAAGCTGGCTTTGGGCGCAACAAGATCGGATATCGGCACGGAGCTTTTTTTTGAAAATGTCCTGTTTGTATGCATGGCCAACCTGCTGTTGTGGATTACCAGTCCCGTACTGATCAGAAGCGTTCCGCTCCGCGCCGACTTTGCTTTTTCATGGAGGATTTATCCGGTCATATTGGGGATCAGTGTGGCTGCCGCGGCGGTCATGAGCATTTTTTTGAGGAATAAGGTGGTGAAGACATCCCTTGCCGCCCTGCTGAAGGGGGATTGACAATGAGATATTCCATACAGAAAGCTGCCGTAATGGTAAGGGAAAATATTAAAATTTATTTATGGGTCATTGTGGAGCTGACGCTGATCACAGGCGTCCTGGTTTTGGCGGATGCCACGCATCGTTCTGCGGACAGGGAGATCGGCAGGCTGTCCGAAATCTACCAGGATCAGGAGATTTATCTTATCTACAATTTTTTATCGGAAGAATATTTCGGCGCCGGGGAACGGGCTGCCTGCGGCATCACCCTGCAGGACTTTATGTTTCTGCGGGAAAGATATTCGGACCGTGGGGCATTTCAGTATTATGTGTATGACCACCTCAGCCTCTATGAGGACGGGGTATTTCAGGAAATGTACCTTGTGTGGGGTTCGGAGGAGTTTTTTGAGAGGCAGTTCGGAAAAGGGCGTATGGATTTTGGCAGCCTTAAGGGATATGCGGGACCAGGGGCAGGCGCGCTGCTGTCCGGAGGGGATGCCATGTTAGTGGCCAGCCCCGGCATGGAGATCAGCATAGGCTCTCAGCCGGATTCGCTTCTGATCGGTGACGCGGAGTATCGGTTTGAGCCTGCGGATGTGAGCGGTACGATCCCCTTATCTCAGGCAAATATTATAATCGACAGTGCCTGGTGCCTTTTTCTGCCCATTGAGGAACGTCCTGAGGGTTGGGGGCAGACGAACATAGGCACAACGCTTTCCATATGCTTTGAAGATTTCAGGGAGGCGCCGGAGCTGATCCAGGAGATGATATCCCTTCTGATCGAGAGGCATGAGGGGAAATTCAGCTATCGGCACAGCGATGTGCTCAGCGATTATATCAGCCGGGCAGAGGCGATACTTAACGAGATAGACCTGTTTTCTTTCATTGCAAAGGTATGTCTGTGTGTTGCTGCTTTTGGGATAGCGGGAATTATGATGATCCTGGTCCGCAGGCGCAGAAAGGAATATGCCATTTCTTATGCAATGGGAGCTCATAAATGGAATATCTGCATGGAGCTGCTGTTTGAGGTTTTCATGGTCTGCGGCACGGGAAGCGTATTGGGATGCCTGCTTGGCTTTCTGCTGACCTGTCTGCAGACCCAAAGCGCCTTTCCGGTGCAGTTCTCTGCGGGCTGTGTGTCTGTGCCGGTGCTGCTTTCCCTGCTGATCCCGCTGTTTACAGGCATTGTCATCCTGCCGGACGTGAATGCGGTGAATCCCATGGAAACCATGAAATGTGAGTAAGGAGCTGTTTGACATGATTACTTTATCCAATATCAGTAAGAAATACCAGGGCAGGGGAGTATCCACAGCCGCCCTGAATGATGTGAGCCTGAGGGTGGATCAGGGGGAATTTGTCATTATCTACGGGAAATCAGGCTGTGGTAAAAGCACTCTGCTCAATATACTGGGCACCATGGACAAGCCCACAGACGGCACCTATCATTTTAAGGATACCGATATCGGCAGCCTGAAATTCAGTGAGCTTTCCCAATTTCGGAACCGTCATATTGGATTCATCTTTCAATCCTTTTACCTGATCAACGAATTTACCGCCCTGGCAAACGTGGAAATGCCGCTGGGCTATGCCGGGATCGGAAAAGGCGAGCGCAGGCGCAGGGCGGAGGAGCTGCTCAAAATGGTGGGGCTGGAGAATAAAATGAAAAACAAACCCTCGCAGCTGTCCGGCGGGGAACAGCAGAGAGTGGCCATTGCCCGCTCCCTTGCCGCAGCGCCCAGCCTGCTGCTTGCAGACGAGCCCACCGGCAACCTGGATGAAAAGACCACTGATGATATCATGGCATTGCTGAAGCGGATCAATCAGGAGGGGACGACGGTCATTATGGTGACGCATAATGTGGATCTTGCCCATTATGCGGATAAGGTGGTGCATATGGCGGATGGGAGGATTGTGTAACTCATGTCATATCGAATTCCTGGATCAGCTGTATCAGTATGGGAAGGCGGGAAAGACCACCATCAACGAGCTGGGTGAGGAGACTTTTGAGGAAGATGTGCCGGTTATAGAGGATTTTTAACAGACGGCAGCAAAACGGGAGCGCTGCAGCAGGAAGCAAAGGTTTGCAGGGCTGTCGCACTGAGCATTGCATGTACAAGACGTGGCATTGGCATTCGGCTGCCTGCGCCTATGTCTTGTCTGTGCTTTTCTTAGTGCGTCAGCCCTGTTTTTTTGATAAAAATTCGCTTGACATGAAATGTAAAGCGTACTATACTTTTTGATGTAAAGGGAGCTTTACTTTTGCGCAAAATGTTTGATTCCCGCGAGCAATGAGCCACAAGTTCAGGGAAGTAAACGTCAGGGAAGTTTACTTCCCTGGGGGCTTGGCGAGTGCGGCGGGAGTGTTGGCTGATATGGTATGTCGCATTTGTCTATAGGGAATTTACTCGAATATAGGCAGGTAAGGCAGAATGTCAATTTAAGGAAAAGGCAGGGTAGGTCATGCAGAATCGCATTCAGGAGATGCGCAAGGCCATGCGGGTGACACAGAATGAACTGGCGGACGCGGTAAACGTAAGCCGTCAGACCATTATTTCCCTGGAAAATGGCAGGTACAATGCTTCTTTGATGCTGGCACATAAAATTGCAAGGTATTTTGGTGTGGCTATTGAAGAACTTTTTCTTTTTGATGAGGAGGACTGAGGGATGAGGAGGAGTGAAAAGGGATGAGAAACTTGTTTTGCCCCACATGCAGGGCGAAGAACAATGAGGAATACCGGGCCGTGCTGAAAAAACGTCAGGTGCGTTTTTATCTGTTCATCCTGACCGGTCTGGCAACGGAAGGTCTTGCTCTGCTGCTGGATCTTTGTGCCTGGAGGTCATTTACGGATTACCAGTGGGGGTATCTGCTGGGGCTGGGTGTGGGTCTTATATTGGGCGGTGTGGTTGGAGTGATCAGGATACGCCGCAGGATGGCAGATGAGGAGATGCTGAAGGAATGTCGTCTGAGAGAGACGGATGAGAGGGAGCTTGAGATAGGCAGCCTGGCGCTTCGGGCGGCAGCCAGATTCCTGCTGGCAGCGCTGTATGTATTGCTGGTCGTGGCGGGGGTGTTTGAGAAAGAGGAGCTGATGCGCGTCTGCTTTGGGCTGATCGCTCTATTTTTGTTCAGCTATGTTGTGTCCCGGAAATATTATGGAAGTAAGATATGAACAGTCTCGGAACGAAATGGAGGAAACCGCATGGAAAAGATTTTGGAGGTGCAGGGGCTGAAGAAAACCTTTCAGCTCTCTGCAAAGCAGCAGAAAATTGAAAAGACGAAGGAAAAGTTCAAGGCTGCGGTGAACGATCTGTCTTTTACCGCGTACCGGGGAGAGGTGTTTGGGCTTCTGGGTCCCAACGGGGCGGGCAAGACTACTACGCTGCGTATGCTTGCCACGCTGATCAGGCCGGACCAGGGAGACGCCCTGCTGGACGGCTCCAGCGTGGTGAAAGAGCCGGAGGCGGTGCGCCGCAAGATAGGATTCCTGACCAGCGAGCTGAAGCTGGAGGAATTCTTTACGCCGAATTATCTCTTTGGCTTTTTCGCAGATCTGCACGGGGTATCCGCGGAGGAGAAGCAGCAGCGCAGGGAGCGGCTTTTTTCAAGGTTCGGCATTGATAAATTTGCGGAGGTAAAGGTGGGAAACCTGTCCACGGGAATGAAGCAGAAGGTGTCCCTGGTGATCTCGCTGGTGCATGATCCGGACGTGATCATTTTTGACGAGCCCACAAACGGTCTGGATGTACTGACTGCCAAGGTAGTGACGGATTTCCTCATGGACCTGAAGAACCAGGGCAAGACCATTATCGTATCTACCCATATTTTCAGCCTGATCGAAAAAATCTGCGACAGGGTGGGGATCATCATAGACGGCCGCATGGCGGAATGTGATTCTCTGGAGGCTGTCTGCGCCGGAAAGAGCCTGGAGGAGAGATTCTTTGAACTTTATGAGGAAAAGGTGGGGAAAATCGAATGAAAAAAGATATGCTGACAATTATAAAAAAAGAATTTGCCCGGTTTTTCGGGGATAGAAGAATGGTATTTATCACGGTTCTCATGCCGGGGCTTATGATCTATATTCTCTATACTTTTATGGGTAAGGGATTGATGAGGGAATTTTCCACGGATGATGCTTATGTGGCATCCGCCTATGTGCAGAATATGCCGGAGGAGCTGTCTTCTGCCCTGAGGGGGCTTTCCGTGGAGTGGGCAGAGCTTGCGGAGGGGGAAACGGAAGCCGCGAAGGCGGCTGTTACGGCCAGGGAAGCGGACATGGTCCTGGTATTTCCGGCGGATTTCTCTGCAGTGGTGGCGGAGTATGAGGTGTCTGACGGCGCTGCCCCCAACGTGGAGATTTATTACAATTCCACCGAGGCGGAATCCGCAAAGCTGTACAATGTGGTAGGCAGGGTCCTGGACGTCTACGAGCAGAGTATGGCGAACAAGTTTGATGTGAATGCGGGCAGCGGGACTTATGACCTGGCATCGGAGAAGGACGCCACAGGGCAGATGTTTGCCATGATGCTTCCCCTGCTGCTTATGACCTTTCTGTTCAGCGGCTGCAGTTCCATAGCGCCGGAGGCCATCGCAGGCGAGAAGGAAAGAGGCACTATCGCAACCCTGCTGGTAACGCCCATGAAAAGAAGCGCGCTTGCTCTGGGAAAGATCATCAGTCTGAGCGCGATCGCTTTGCTGGCGGGACTTTCCAGCTTTCTGGGAACCATGCTTTCTCTGCCGAATCTGATGGGCGGCGCGGAGACCGGTATGGATGCGTCGGTTTATGTGTTGTCTGATTATCTGCTGCTTCTTGGCATTATATTGACAACGGTGCTGGTATTGGTGGCTCTGATGTCCATCATATCCGCCTGCGCAAAGAACATTAAGGAGGCCGGCACCGCAAATGCTCCGCTTATGATCGTGTCCATGGCAGTCAGCCTCAGCACCATGTTTGGCGGGACGGGGGAGAAGAATCTGGGACTGTTCTGCATTCCGCTCTATAACAGCGCACAGTGCATGCATGGCATTTTCTCCTTCCAGTATGTTCCGGGGCAGATTGTGGTGACAATAGTGAGCAACCTGGTTTGCGCCCTTTTGCTGGCCTGGGTGCTGACGAGGCTATTCAACAGCGAGAAGGTTATGTTTGCGAAATAGGGAGAAAAAGAGTGTGAGCGACAGATTTCCGGAAGCACTTGTTTTTTTGATCAGCCGGTGTATAATGTTAAAGGCTGCCGCAGGAGGCGGTAATCGAAGGTGCGGGAAGGAATGAGTCATGAAAACGTATGAAATGGATCTGAGAAGCGGTTCACTGTGGAAGAAAATCTTTGCATTCAGTGTGCCGCTGATGTTATCCAATATTCTGCAGGTATTGTTCAATATGTCAGATGTGGCTGTGGTAGGTAAGTTTGCAGGTCCCATTGCCCTGGGGGCAGTGGGATCGACCAGCATACTGATCACGCTGTTTACAGGGCTGCTCATAGGGCTTGCCAGCGGTGTCAATGCGCTCACGGCGCTTCATATCGGTTCCGGGAACGGGCGGGACCTGCAGGAAACGGTACATACCTCCCTGATCCTTTGCTTTTCCATGGGTGTGATGATCATGGTCGTGGGGATTATTTTTTCTCAGGGTATTCTTGCGGTCATGCATACGAAAGAGGAGCTGATCTCCGACGCGGTACTCTATCTGAGAATCTATCTGCTGGGCATGCCTGCCCTGGGGCTGTACAATTTTGGAAATGCAGTGCTGAGCGCTGCCGGGGATACCAGGCGCCCTCTGTATTATCTCCTTTTTTCCGGGATTGTCAATGTATTGCTGAATCTTTTCTTTGTCATCCTGTGCAGGTGGGATGTGGCGGGTGTGGCGGCTGCCAGCGTGGTCTCCCAGTATCTGTCTGCGCTTCTGATCCTGGCAGTGCTGTTTCGGAGCCGGGAGGGATTTGCCCTGCGCCTGCATAATCTCAGGGTGGACAGGGAAAAGATGGGCAGGATCCTGCGGATCGGGATTCCTTCTTCCTTCCAGTATGCCCTTTTTGCCATTGCGAACCTTTTTGTACAGACCAGCGTGAATTCCTTTGATCATGTGATGGTAGAGGGAAATTCGGCGGCGGCAAATGCCGATCCGCTGGTCTATGATATGATGGCGGCTTTTTACACGGCTTGTTCCAGCTTTATTGCCCAGAATTTCGGGGCCGGGAAGCGTGACAGGATCCTGAAAAGCTTTTTGATCTGTCTTTTATATTCTTTTCTTACCGGTCTGATTGCAGGTGTGGGGATTTATGTGTTCCGATATCCTTTTCTGGCCCTTTTTACCAATGAGAAAGCGGTTGTGGAAGCGGGGATATACCGCCTGTCCGTGATGGCGCTGTCGTATTCCGTGTCGGCGTTTATGGATTGTTCCATCGCGGCGTCCAGGGGACTGGGCAAAAGCGTGCTTCCCACGGTCATTGTCATTATGGGCTCCTGCGTATTTCGTGTCGTCTGGATCTATACGGTCTTTGCCTGTTTCGGAACCATACAGTCCCTGTATCTGCTGTACGTGTTCTCATGGCTGGTCACGGCAGCGGCAGAGCTGGCATATTTCGCTGTGGTCTACAGGAAGACGGCGCAGAGGGTTCCTGCTGAGGAAGTCAGCCGGGAATAGCTACAGCTCATTTATCATCCCAACGCCCTTTATTTCCTGCAGGCTGTGTAAATAGGCATCTTTGTGGGTGCCTTTGGGAATCTTGAAGGTGGTAACAATCTGAAAATACTGTCCCTTTGCCTTTGGCTTATCTACCACGAAAGTGTCGATAAAGCAATGGTCTTCTTTTAATTTCCGGGAGATGAGCGTGATCTCCCTTCCGGTGGCGGCTTCGATATAAAGAGTCATGTACCGGGAATGCTTATAGACCTTGTTCTCTATGTAGGGCACAAAATGCACGCCCACGAGCCAGAGCGCGGTCAGCAGTACCGCGCCGTCCACGAATCCGATCCCTATGGCAAGTCCGATGCAGGCGCAGGTCCATATGCTGGCGGCGGAAGTGAGTCCTTTGATCTGATGTCCGGCTACAAGGATGGAGCCGGCGCCCAGGAATCCCACACCGCTGATGACCTGTGCGGCGATCCTGGAAATGTCGAGCCGTCCGGGATAGAGCGCTTCCAGGTATTGCTCCAGGAGCATGACCATTGTGGAGCCAAGGCATACGGTGATAGTGGTTCTGGCCCCGCCGCCCCGTCGCTTCGCGCCCCTGTCGATCCCGATAACCATGCCGACCGCAAGGGACAGCACCATTCGGAATACAATATTAATCCATGTCCATTCTGAGAATATAAGTGTAAACATATTGACCGCCTCTGCATATCTGAATTGCCTGTCAGGTTGATTCCTAAATAGATATCCACCAACACACTCCATATTTGTCAATAACAGTTGTACAACATTTACTCCAGGGAAGCTCGCCTATAGGCTGGATGACAACTCCTCCATAGAATCCCGATTTCTCAGTACCATTATAACTTGTTTTTAACGGGTACACAATTCCCAAAAGAGAAAATCATTTCTTTGATTCAATCATAAGAAGATTCTATGATAGGAAATTCAGTACTTATTACGAATATGGAATTTTGAAGCAGCAGAATATGCAAAATAATGCTTGACCGTGACCTTGGGTAATCCTGTAAGATAATGATAAGGAACCGGTTTTTAATTTTTGACAGTTATTTTGCATGCAGGAGAGGACTTAGAGAAGATGAAAAAAGAAAAACTTTATACAGCGGGGGAGATGGCAAGGCTTGCGGGAGTATCGCTGCGCACGATCCGGTTTTATGACAGAAAGGGCATTCTGAAGCCGGTGGCATGCTCCGAAGCCGGGTACCGCTATTATGACAGGGATTCCGTTGTCAGGCTTCAGCGTATACTGATGCTGAAATATCTGGGATTTTCCTTACGGCAGATAGCGGAAATGGCAGAGGAGGGGGCGGGAGTGGAGGTGCAGCTGGCGCAGCAGAAGGCCCTGCTGAAAATGCACAGGCAGAAGCTGGAGGAGATGATCAGCGCCATTGAGATCATGGAGAAAAGCGGAGAGGAGGAACGGTGGGATTATCTGCTGCGTCTGCTGAACCTGCTGACAGATGATGAAAAGATAAGGCGGCAGTACGAGAAAGCGGACAATCTGGAAAGACGGATCCGGCTGCATGATTACAGCACCGCCCCACAGGATTGGATGGACTGGGTATATGAAAGGCTGAACCTGAGCCCGGGCGGCAGCATCCTGGAGATAGGCTGCGGAAACGGCATGCTGTGGCAGAAAAATATACAGAAGCTGCCCCGGGATCTGCACTTGGTGCTGACAGACGCATCGGAGGGGATGCTGGAGCAGGCGCGAGGCAATCTGGCTCCTTATGAAAGCCTGATAAAGGAAAGGCAGATCTGCGTGGAATACCGTGTTGTGGATGCGGAAAGCCTGCAATTGTCGGCAGACAGTTATGATCATATCATTGCGAACCATATGCTGTATTGTGTGGAGAACAGGGATGAATGCCTTCGGGAAATTGCAAAGGCATTAAAGCCCACAGGCACTTTTGCCTGTTCCACCATCGGGGGGCGGCATATGGAGGAGCTGCATGAGATAGTGAAAGCTTTTGACGAACGTATCGAGATGCCCTATATGAAGCTGACAGGGGGCTTTCGTCTGGAAAACGGCAGGCAGCAGCTGGAAAAATATTTTTCTGTGGTGGAATGTGAGAGACAGGAGAACAGCCTGCTCGTGAACAACGCAGATGCCATCTATGCGTATGTGTACTCGTATCCCGGAAATGCGCCCTGCATTTTGGAGCAGAGGGGGGAGGAATTCCGGCGGATGCTGGAGGAAAGGCTGGAACGGGAAGGCGCTTTGCATATCAGGAAAGACCAGGGGATGTTTCTCTGTAAAGGGGGAGCTGCAGACAAAGCCTGCAGAGGGATCGTTGGAGTAAAAAACAGTCATGAAACGGATACGCCCGGGAAGGGATTTTCAGCGGTGGTCTGAACCGATGAAAAATCCTTCCAGACGGGCGTACCGGAATGAAGGAGGAAGCAGAAGATGATCAATATTAACAACATGTCAGATAAGGACGTAATAAAGGAACAGTACAAAAACACGGACAATCTCAGAAGACGGAAAAGCCTGCATGAAAAATACAGTGTCAATAAGATTGGCTTTCAGAGGTGGATGTTTGAACAATATCCTTTTCGTGCAAAGATCAGGATCCTGGAATTGGGGAGCGGCAGAGGCGAGCTGTGGGAGTATTATTGGGAAGATCAAGTGCTTCAGAGCTATGAAATGGATATCACAATATCGGATTTCTCCGAAGGAATGGTGGATCATCTGCGGCAGTATCATGCGGGCAGAAAGATATCTGTGGAGAAAATCGACATATTGGATATCCCGTTTGAAAAAGACACTTTTGACCTTGTCATCGCAAACTCCATGCTGTATCACGTGCGGGACATTGACCGGGCGCTTTCGGAGGTGAAGCGTATCTTGAAAAAGGATGGTTCGTTTTACTGTTCCACACTTGGAATGAACGGAATGACACAATATCTGTATCATGCCCTGGATGATCTGGGCATTCCGTGCGGCCATGGGTCCGATCTGTCATTTACGCTGCAGAACGGGATGCAGCTGCTCAGAAAACAGTTTGACCGGGTGGAGCGGCGGGATTATGAAGATGCCCTGAGGATCGACCGGGTGGAGGATTATGTAGAGTATATATATTCCATGGCTTCCATGCGCGGGCTTGACCGGAAAAATTATGACAGGCTGCTGGAGTATTTTAACGCCCGAAAATCTGACGGGTATCTGTATGTGCCCAAGGAATACGGGATGTTTGTGGCGGAAAATGGGCGAGGCGGCATTTCCGGCGAGCGGTAGTCTTGTAGTCTGGCATTCTTAAAATACATGATTACCGTATTGACTTGATAGTGTTATTGCGTTATAATCAAAACACAAATGAGGAAGCTTCCATCATAATGCTATGATAATTTTATATCGTATTATAATGAACCGGATTGAAAAGTAAGAGTTTCATCAGGTTTGTTAAGTTCGGCTGCAGCTGAATAGAAACAGGAAACCAGGTCTGTTACATTTATAATGGAGGGATTTTTATATGAGAAAAAACAGGATTAAAAGTTTAATACTGACTGCTGCATTTGCGATAGGGGTGGGAGTAACCGGCATTACAGCAACGGCGCAGGCAGCAGAGGAGAGGGGCGTTTTGAAAGCAGCTTGCGACCATTTTATGGTGCATTGGAAGGATGAGGTTTCTTATGATACTCGGGACAACAATAGGTTTACCCATACAAAATATATAATGCATTTATACTATTGCGCTATATGTGGTTATACATCTGGAGATGAGGTGGTAGTTGAGGTCGTTGAAGAAGAACATGATTTGGTGTACAATTATGTAGAAGATAAGTATGAATGTAGACATTGCGATTATTGGGAATAAGCTGAAACAGGCAGGGGAGGGCTGCGATAATGAGACATAACCATAAGTTTTTCAGCATTTTCTGTATCCTGTTAAGCGGCCTGATCGCGCTGGCGGCCTGCGGGGGGAAAGAGAAGGACTTGCAGCCCTCCCCGTCCGGAACGGAGGGGCAGCCCTCTCTTTCTGGCGGAGATAATACAGAGGTGGAGGTGGACGAGGAGGCTTTCTATGATGTGGCATCTGAGCTGAAGAAGGGGAGATTCCTGGGCATGCAGTATTGGCAGGGAGAGCCGGTGCAGCTGTGGATGTCGGAGCCAACGGCAGAGGATGGACAGGCAGTTGTCTCTGTGTACATGTATTACAGGGATGGGACGCGGGAAACCTGCATAGAGAGGATAAGCGAGTCTGCTGCCAGGATGATCTATATCAGGGATGCGGAAGGCTGCTGCTATACTGTGAGCGGAGACGGCGACAATAAAAAGGTTGCCAGGCTGGACAATACTGGCAAGGCCCAGTACACCGTCCAGCTGAAAGGGAGCCTGAGGGACCTCTGTGCGCTGGCGGACGGAAGGCTGGCGCTTCTGACCTATGGAGGCAGCACGTCAGGAGGGTATGACCTTTTTCTGTTGGATACAAAAGGAAATCTTACCGCTGTCTTTCAGGCAGAGAGTATGTTGAGTCCTGTTTTGGGGGCGTCAGAGAAAGAAGTCCTGCTTCTGGAGGGCGATTACGTGTATCGGGTCAACCTCAAGGATGGGAAGAAGGAGCAGATTTATTCCTTCCGGCAGACCGCTTATGACATGAAAAAGGATCTCGCTGTAGTTAGTGATATACAGGACTTTCACATGGGGACAGATGGCAGCTTCGGAATTCTCCGGGCAGGGCGTCATGGCAGCGGAAAATGCGAGACAGTGAAATTGGTGGCAGTGAACGAGAGCAGGAAGGATGTGGTCCTGCGGACCACGTATATCATAGAGCAGGAGACTTGGCTGAAGGAACGGATACTGGAGTTCAACGATTCTCAGGAGGAATACAGGGTTGTCATTGATGCCTATGAGAATGGGGGCGACCTGGATGATTTTGTCATGTCTACCGGTGTGGAGCTTGCCACCGGGAAGGGGCCGGAAATCCTGATGGGGAGCGTCCTGGCAGATTCGGTAAGCGGGCTGATAGAAAAGGGCATTCTTATGGATCTTGCACCTTTGATGGAGCAGTCCGGGATCAGGGAGGAGGATTATTTCCCTGTCACGTTTGACCTGTGGAGGACGGGGGACAGCGTATATTGTCTTTTTTATAATTTGTGGGTGAAAGAGCAGCTGATGAGCACGGCAGTATTGGGTGATAGGAGGGAGCCTTCCATAGAGGGGCTGGCGGATGCCATGCTGGCATACCCTGAGAATGCGGCATATGGTGGTTCCTGGTATTCCGCAGATAATATCCTGCAGGAATTACTGGAAGGTTCGGAGACGCTGTGGGGAATGGTGGACTTGGAAAAGGGAACCTGCGATTTTGGCGGGGAGTTGTTTGGGAAGCTTCTGGAGGCGGCGAAGCGCTACCAATATGATGAGAGAAACAACTTTCCTAAAGTTACATCCGATAAGTATTTATCCACAATCCATACAATATACTATAATTTTCGCACCAGGGCAGAGGAGGAGGCACGCGGATTCGCGTCTGCAGGTACCTTGTTTGACGATGGCAGCCATCCGGTTCCGGCAATAGCGCAATCAAGATATAAGTCGCTGATGCTTAATGCCAATGCTGCCAATCGGGACGGAGCATGGGAGTTTGTGAAGTTTATCTTAAGTGACGAGGCACAGGAAAAATTGGCGGAAAAGGCCGAATTGCCGGTAAAAAAGAGTGTTTTTAAAGCACAGATGGAAAGGGAAATTGAGGATGGGTTGTCAAAGGATGTTTCGGTAAAAGTTTTCGATGGCCCCCTGACAAAAGAACGGGCGGACGAGATAGAGGAATTCCTTGAGAATGCCCGGGCGCTGCCCTATAAGACAGAGCCCATACTTGCCATTATCCGGGAGGAGGCTAAGGAATATTTTAACGGCAATAAAAGCAAAGAGCAGGTGGCAGAAATCATAGAGAACCGGGTGCAGCTGTATCTGGATGAGCAGAGGAAGAAGTAGGGGGGCTGGTCGGTCGGATGTGTGCCGCCTTATGGCGCAAAGCGGAGAGGGGGCAGGGAGCTGAGATATTTTTACTACTTTTTCTCTTTACAGATAGAAGCGGATGGTATATAATGAAGACATGGAAAGGTTAAAACTGCAGGAAATGATGTATTCCTATTATATATTTGCAGAATGCGGAATCGGAGGATTTGCTGTCTATACTGCCTGATCAAGATATAGACAATAGTTCCGCGTTGGCAGATAGGTTGATTTAGTGTAAAGTGTTTTTGTTATCAGATTATTAGAATGGAAGGGAGAAAAAATTATGTTTAGTAAAAAGATTTCAAAGAAAGTTACAGCAGTAGCTGCAGGTATTATACTGAGCGTTATGAGCAGTGTGCCGGCACTTGCTGGATATGTCTATGAGATAGGGTACAGTGATGATCCGTGTCCAATATGTGGTGAGACATCTGTGTGGGTCAAAGAGGAATATGTGTCTTCTTCAGATGCTGAAGAAGAACGGGACTGCCCGGATCATAAATACGGTACAGACATAAAAATACGGGATTATACTATTGTCTATTATTATTGCCATGAGTGTTATTATGGTTGGACAGAAGATGTATATACTTATTTTTGGGAATGTCATGGTTATGACAAACCGAACCAAAATTGAATAAAGCTGTTGTTTCATGCGAGTAATGAGCCATAAGCTCGGAGAAGTAAACTTTCAGGAAGTTTACTTCTCTGAGGCATTGGTGAATGTTACAAAGGCAACAGAATACTATGGGCGCATTTGCCTTACTACATGGTTGTCGGGTTGACTTTGGCTGGTCAGCCGGATGCGTGCCGCCTTATGGCGCAAAGCGGAGAGGGAAGCGTTCTGACGGACGCTTCCCTGAAAGTTTTTTGTGGAGGAAATTGATGAGAAAGATAAAGATTATGAAGGCAGTGATCATATATCTCCTGGTCTGCTGCCTTGGCTTTTCCGGCTGCGGGCTGAATGAGGATATGGAGAGTGGAAACAGCGAGACTGTCGGGAACGGGTCGGAGCCGACCCCGTCTCCTCCGCCAGCCGATATGAGTATAGAAGAATACTTGCGTGCCCCCATGCCCGATCAGGATATTCCGGAAGGAAGGGAGTTTGTTACCCTGGGTACATTTGGTACTGTGCGCAATACATCGCCGATGCGAAAAGCTGTTGACGCTTTTAATCAGTCGCAGGAGAAGTATTTCGTCAAGATTGAGATATATTATGATATTGAGCGCTTCCTCCTGGACATTGCCAGAAAACAGGGAACAGACCTTTACAACTTATATTGGGGCGTCAGCGCGGACAATCTTGCAAAGCAGGGCATTTTGGAGGACCTGACGCCTTACTTTGAGAGCAGCGAGGTGGTCAGCCGGGAAGATATCGTTGATGCTGTCTGGCGTGCGGGAAGTATTGAGGATAAGTTCTATTTTCTGATCCCGTGTTTTTCCAGCAGTGGAATCCTTGTAGAAAAGGGCTATGCGAAAGAGGGCGCGTGGAGCGGGAGGGATTATATTGATCTGGGGATGAAGTATCCGGGGCATATGCTGAGTGACAATATTCAGGATCCCATAGCACAAATTCTGTCACAGCTGAAAGAGTATATGACTGCATTCATTCATTGGGAAGACAGAACCTGCAGTTTTGACGGTGATGAATTTATCGCCCTGCTGGAGGATTTAAAAGCTTTAAGCGCTTACAGCTATGAGGCAGTGGATGAACATGCCACTATGGCGGAGCTGGTTCGCGGAAAAACCTATCTTACAAAGATAGTAACGGTCGGCATGGATTATGGAATGTATGGATATCGGGATATCGTGGAGGCTTTTGGAGATAATTACGAGATTGCCGGATACCCCACCGCTGAGGGAGGGTTGAAGTATGCGATGGGATATTATGACCAGATTTATGGGATGAACGTTGCGGCTGAAAACAAAGAGGGGGCGTGGGCTTTCCTGGAGTACCTGGTTTCCGAGGAGTATCAACAGCCGATGCCGCCTAATTACATTTCAGGTAATGCGACATTGCTGGGTTCTTGTTTTCCGGCAAGGAAGGATGCCCTTGAGAGGGGGCTGCAGGCTAACATTGATTATGTGGCAGATCCCAACGAAATGCAGCATTATCATAGGAACGAGTATACCAATGAGAATACGGCGGAAGGATTTGAAGGTTTTACGGAGGAGGATAAGCAGTCCATTCTCAGTATGATTAATATGTCTTATAGATCGGCTTTTGATAATGATCATGTTCTGTTAAATATCTTGACGGAGGAGACAGAAGCATTCTTTCAGGGGCAGAAGTCTGCGGAGGATGTGGCGAAGGTTATACAAAACAGGGTGTCGCTGTATCTGGCAGAGTAGGCGCATGTCTGATTTGACCTTTAAGGCAGTCAGGGATCAGGGAGGAAGACTTTTTTGTTTGCTTTTGGTGTGTTTTCGACATATGGAGGATGGGGGACAGGGTGCTGAATTACATTTTCAGCACCCTGTCCCTTTACAGGCAGGAGGGCACGGGGTATAATAAAAGCATGTGGAAATTATACCTGCAGGCAATGATTCATTCCTGTCACATGTTTGCAGAATGCGGAACAGTTTGCTGTATGTTGTGCTACAGCATATGTGTGGTAGGGGAAACGTCTTAAAGGGTTTTACCGAGGAGGAAATGTAGTATGAGAAAGAAAACAATATTGAAAACCGTGGTTATATATCTCCTGGTCTGCTGCCTTGGCTTTTCCGGCTGCGGGCTGAATGAGGATATGGAGAGTGGAAACAGCGAGGCTGTCGGGAGTGAGTCGGAGCCTACCCCGTCCCCTCCGCCAGCCGATATGAGTATAGAAGAATACTTGCGTGCCCCCATGCCTAACCAGGTCATTCCGGAAGGAAGGGAGACTGTCACTCTGGGTACATTTGGAGAGGTGACAGCGGTATCTTCCATGTATAAGGCTGTGGACGCTTTTAATCATGCGCAGGAAAAGTATTTTGTCTGGATTGAGATATATTATAATTATGACAGGTTTCTTCTGGATATTGCCAGAAAGCAGGGAACGGATTTGTACAGCTTATATCAGGGTGTCAGCGCGGATACCCTTGTTAAGCAGGGCATTTTGGAGGACCTGACGCCCTATTTTGAGAGCAGCGAGGTGGTCAGCCGGGAAGATATTGTAGATGCTGTCTGGCGTGCGGGAAGTGTGGATGATAAGCTCTATTTCCTGATCCCGTGCTTTCGCAGCAGTGGAATCCTCGTAGAAAAGGGCTATACGAAAGAGGGCGCATGGAGCGGGAGGGATTATATTGATTTGGGGATGAAGTATCCAGGGCATATGCTGAGTGACAATATCCAGAAGCCTATGTCGCAAATTCTGTCACAGCTGAAAGAGTATATGAATGCATTTATTCATTGGGAAGACAGGACCTGCAGCTTTGACGGTGAGGAATTTACTGCCCTGTTGGAGGATTTAAAAGCCTTGAGCACATACAGCTATGAGCCGGTGGATGAGCATGCCACCGTAGCGGAGCTGATCCGTGGGAAAACGTATCTGACGGAAATGGTGACGTTCGGAATGAGTGCAGGGATGTATGATTATCGGAATATTGGAAAAGCTTTTGGCGACAATTATGAGGTTGCCGGAAAACCGACCGCTGACGGAAGCTTGAAGTATGGGATGGTCTATGAACAGATCTACGGGATGAACGCCGCTTCCGGGAACAAAGAGGGAGCATGGGCTTTTCTGGAGTATCTGGTTTCCGAGGAGTATCAGCAGCCGACGCCGCCTAATAACATTCCAGGTTATGTGACATTGCTGGGTTCTTATTTTCCGGCGAGGAAGGACTCCCTTGAGAGGGGACTGCAGGCTAATGTTGATTATGTAGATCCCTATGAGGAAAATGTAAGACATTATATTATAAACCGATATTCCGGAGAAAAGGCAGAAGGATACGCAGGTTTTACAGAGGAAGAGAAGCAGGCTGTCCTCCGCATAATTGATAATTCTTACAGATCGTCTTTTGGAGGCAGTGATTATGTCCTGCTCAATATTTTGACCGAAGAGACAGAACCATTCTTCCAGGGGCAGAAGTCCGCGGAGGACGTGGCGAAGATCATACAGAGCAGGGTGTCGCTGTATCTGGCAGAATAGGCGGGGATTAAACTCCCTGGAAGTAAACTTCTCTGAGGCATTGGCCAAAGCCGTGAGGGTATTGGCCTGATAAATTGCTTGCAGAAACAGTACATATTACGTATAATACAAACATATTCTTTTGGGTGTTTGGAGGAAATGCTGTGGTAGGGAAAATGTTTTGGAGAAGTATATTGCTGCTGCTGTCGGGTGCTGCCCTGGGCATACTGCTTTTGACACTGGCATATATGCTGCCGGTCAATTTGGCAAATAAGGATGCATCATTGGAAACGCTTGACAGCGAAGGCTGGTATCCGAGGGCGTCTGTGACGGCGGCATCTTATGATACGTATTTTCATTCCGGCTTTCCGGATGTACTGGACGGGTCAACGGACAGGATCATGCTTCACACAGCCACGGACGTCAGCCAAGGGAATCCGTTCCTGCGTGCTCTGGATTCGTATAATGAGTATAATGGGCATTATTCTTATTATTGGCATGGCTATGTCTGTATCCTCCGCCCGCTGCTGCTTTTGTTTGAGCTTTCGGAGCTCAGGATATTTAACGGCATCTGTCAGTTTCTTTTGATCCTGGTCCTGGCATTTGTGGTGGGGAGGGAGAAGGGAATGCCCCATGTACTCATGCTCGGCACCTCTTATCTCCTTCTGAATCCTGCGGCGGTATCCATGTGCCTGCAGTTCAGCTGGGTTTTCTATATTGCGTGTCTGGGCACATTGGCGCTGCTGCTGAAAAGGGAGTATTTCTCGGTCCGTCTGCGCTATGTGTATCTTTTTATTGTGTTGGGGATGCTTACCAGTTATTGTGATCTGCTGACCTATCCTTTATTTACATGGGGAATGCCTCTTGTCTGGTGGCTGGTCATGGATGAAGCCCCGGTTCCGGGGGATGTTCCGGGAGGAAAAGGTGCGAAGGGGCACGGAGCGTTTTATGTGAAGCGCGTGATCTGCGCAGGCTTTGCATGGATTGCAGGTTACGCCGGCATGTGGGTGATGAAATGGGTGATTGCAACGCCAGTGCTGGGGCGTGATATTTTCGGGCAGGCAATGGAAGAAGTGTTTTTTCGCGCAGGGGCTGCGGAGCTGGGCAGGTTCGGGCTGGTGGAGAGGCTGGAGACGGTCAGTGTCAACTGGAAACATTATGAATATGCTCCATATGCCGTTTTGCTGGTGTGCTGGCTGTTATGGTGGTTTTGGAAAAGCCTGAAAAACGGAGGATACAGGGGCAGCAAAAGATATGCCTGTTTCCTGATGGGCATTTCCGGCGTCGTGTGGTGTCTTGTCCTTTCCAACCATGTGCAGGGGCATCATTTCTTTACTTACCGCATTCTGGGAGTCAGCGTGCTTGCTTTCCTTGCGCTTGTCCTTGACAATGCGATGCCTGCAGCAGGTAAGGTCGGCTGTGGTTTTTGTCAGGGAGCAGGCAGCAGCGCCGTGATGTCTGAGGCAGGTAAGGTCGGCGGCAGTTCCCGTCAGGGAGCAGGCAGCAGCGACATGCCGTCTGAGGCAGAGGGGCAGTTGCCGGGCAGCCAGTCAGCCGGGACTGCCTGGAGGGAAAAGAGAAATGTGTGTTGTGTATGGGCGGCGGCTGTGTTGTTTTCCATTCCGTTCACTCTCCTGTTGAGAGAGGATCTGCTTGTTGTGAATGGCTATGTGGGCTTTAAGACGATACCCATAGAACAGAATGTAATCGTGGAGGCGGAGTTTACGCCGGCTTACAATGATATATTGAGTCTGGGATTGGGGCTTGAATGTCCGGGGACGCAGGGAGAGTATGAGATCATATTGTGGGATGGAGGGGAGCCGGAATATCGGGAGGTCATCCCGATCGGGAAAGACCCCGAGGCGCCCCCTGATAAGCATTATCATTTATTAGAGGTTCAATGGAAGCTGCGCGCAAAAAAGACATACCGACTTACCATAGAAGTAAAGGGTAACGATGCGCCGGCTTGCCTGTGGGTGACAGAGGACAGGCAGGGACCTTTGGGAGAGTACGGCAGCCTCACGGTGGGGGGTGAGATTGTGGAGGGACAGCCGCTGTCAGAGGTGTTGTATCATTGCCTCCCTCCATCGAAAAAGACGCTGCTGTTTTATTCCCTGACCTGGACGGGGATATTGGCGGCAGCAATGTTTACATTCGGGCAGGGACTGCTTTGCCGCACAGGCGGAAATTTTTTGTAAGATAAGGATCAGGAACTTGTGAGCAATTACTTAAGTTTTCAGTCCAATACGCCGAAATACACAATAAGTAAACAGGATCTACAGGTTATATTTGAAGTTGGCTGAAAAGGATTTCGGCGGAATCTGTAAGCTTTTCTGCCCTGTTCATGGAGGAACGGGGGCATGGAGAAGTTTCTTTGTCGTGTAAGTCTCAAAACGGTTCATCCGAAATCCCACTCTTTATTCCCGCGGGCAATGAGTCAAAGTCCGAAGGGCCTTGACGAATGCCGCGAGGGTCAAAAATCCCGTCAGCTTGCTGCGGAGTTTTTGATTGCCGCGGACAATGAGGAAAACATTTCAGCCTGCCGCGGAGAAGATGGCTGAAAAGATTCAGCTCGTATGCGGAGATAGAATGTCATCAAAGGGGTGTGGAGAATGATCATCAATAACAGCATGGGACGGTCCGGCATGCCTTATTACAGGAACAGAGCTGGCCAAGGGGCAGATACGAATGGCAGTTGGATGAACGCCTCCCAGAGGACGGGAGGAAATGATGAGTCGGGGTTAAGTGCGGCTAAGAGTGCCGCCGAAAAGAAAAGGATGCTCTCCAGGGACAAGGAGGACGAGCAGGAGCTGTCAAACCTAAGCAGGCTTCTGGAGCAGTCGCGTAATTATACCGAGTCCCTGCGAAAAGCCCGAACGGAAAAGAAGAACACGAACCAGAAGCTGAAAAAGCTGCGGTACAACTATAAATCCATTTCTTCACAGCTGCTGCGCAGCAGGACGTCTATAGATGCAGCCAAGGTGGCCAGGAAGGCAAGGCGGCAGCTTGTGATGCTGAAAGGCAAGCGTCTGCATGAAAGGCAGAAGTATGACAGCTATGAGCTGGAGGCGGCGATCAACCATGCCCAGTCCATGGTGCGTGTAGCAAGGAAGAAGGTAAAGAATCTTCAGGAAGAGGAGATGGTGAAAGTAAAGGGCGGTCCCTGTGCAGGTGAGCTGGAGGAAAGGAAAGAGCAGGAGAACGAGCTCACTGACGAGGAAAGGGATTACCTGGAGCGGCTTGCTTCCGGCGGGACAGGGAGCGGAGCGGCTGAGAGCAGCGGGGCAGACGGTATGGGGAATGAGACCGGCAGCAGTGTTGTCTCTCAGGAGGATGTACACCAGGCAAGGCAGGAGCAGGCACAGACCTATGAGGAAGTGATGAGTCAGTCCGACCTCCAGGAAGAACTGCGGATGCTGGAGCTGCAGCATGCCATGGAGGCGGCCGATTCCATGACGGATGCCATGTCCGATCTGACGGATGATATGTGGGATTCCATGAGGGACCTGCTGGAGGAGCTTGGACTGTCTGAGCTGGAGGAAGGTACATCCAGAGTAGAAGTGGAGATGGATCCGGCGGATTATAAGATGATGAAGCTCAAGCACAGGCTGGAGGAGATGAGGGCTATTGCGGAGGCGGATTCCAAGTATCTGAAAGCGATGTTTAACAAACTGGAAAAATCAAAGGCTGCTGCTGCGCAGGCGGTGTCCCAGGCAAATTCTGACAATAATTCCGGGGCAGTTGGCAGTTCCTCCGGGGGGATGGTGGTCGCGGCAAACGGCGGCGGGGCGGCACCGGCGGCAGCGCCGGCAGCGGCATCCGTACAGCCCCAGGCGATAGATGTGGTGTCCGCGCCTGACGCTGTGGCGACTGTTACAGCGGCGCCGGTGGCTGGCGGAAGCGTGGATGTGTCGGTGTAGCGGAAGCCGGAAGGAACAGGGGGTGTATGAGCCTGGCGAAGGCGAATGCAGCAGAGTCATGGAAGCGGCGGCTATGCAGACGACAGGCGGTTTAGATAAGAAATTGGGAGAACGGGCAGGTTAATATGCAGACTTATATTTTGGCAGGCTGCGGCATTTTTGCCGCAGCCGTTGTGCTTGTCCTGGCGATCAGGCTGGTCCGGAGGGCGCGGAAAAACCGTCCCTGCGAGATGGATCTGATGGAGGGACATGAATTTGAATATTATTGTGCGGAGCTGCTGAAAAAAAGCGGCTTTCAGGAGGTGGAGGTCACAAGGGGCAGCGGCGATTATGGTATCGACATCCTGGCGGAGAAGGACGGTGTCACCTATGCCATCCAGTGTAAGCGTTATCATGCGCCGGTGGGAGTGAAGGCGGTGCAGGAGGCTTACGCAGGGCGGGATTATTATGACAGGATGGTGGGAGCCGTGCTGACGAACCAGTATTTTACCCAGCCTGCTGTGGAGGCGGCGCGGAAGCTCAAGATCCTGCTCTGGGACAGGGGATATCTGGAGAGCATGATGGAGGATTGTGAGTAAGGGTTTATCCCCGCGGGCAATGAGTCATAAGTCCAAGGAAGTAAACTTCCTTAAAGTTTACTTCTCTGGGACCTTGACGAATGCCGCGAGGGTCAAAAACTCCGCAGCTGCGGGGTTTTTGATTAGGAGCTGCTGTTCACGGGGTGGACAGCAGTTCTTCTTCCAGTGTCGCGAAGTCCGAGGGACCGCAGTCCAGATAAAAGGTATGGAAGCGCAGGTCGGTGTATTCGTTTTGCCATAATTCTTTTGCCCTGTCCTGGAGGGACAGGATTTCCAGGTACCCAAGGTAATATTTCAGATAATTGCAGGGCTCCTGGGCTATATATGTATAGACCGACCTTATTACTGAACTGTCGGTGAATCCAAAGCTCTCAAGTGTCTTTGCTATCTGGCTGTAAGATGCGTTTTCATAGTGGATCATTATGTCCAGCAGGGAATAAAGGCACAGCTGCAGGCTGCGGTTGTGTTTTTCCAGCTGTGCGTTCAGGGCGGCGTCCGGCTGGCTGTGTTCTTTAAGGAGCGCAGAGGCGTAATCGTAGGACAGGAATTCCACATACAATGCCCAGCCTTCCAGATAACCGCCGTACCAGAGCAGCTCTCTGGCGGGGCGGATCTGTCTGGCAAGGGAGGAGCGGTTATAGTAGGCTGTCTGGTACAGGTGTCCCGGATAGCCTTCGTGAGCCAGGGTGGTATACAGGTCAAGGCCGCCGGGGGTCTTGCTGCGGTTGATGTAGATGGAGTTCTCGTCTGCGTTGTCCAGCGGGGCTGTCAGGTAGTAGGCGGGGGCGGTATAGTCTTCCAGGCTTTCCGACACGGGTTTGACAGCGGCGGTGACGGAGCCTCCGGGGATGGAGGGAAAGCTGCCGGACATGCGGGTCTGCAGATCCAGAAGCATCTGTGAGGCGTCCTTGTAGGGAAAGGAAGCGGAAGGGGCGCCGGAGTAATTTTTAAGCAGTCCGGGATTTTTGGTGATAAGCTTTTTGATCTCATCGTATTCATGGGTAAAGCTTTGGACCAGAAGCTCCTCGATGTCGTCAATGGGGCGGTAAGATCCGGTCTCGGAGATGACCAGATTTTCGTAATAGGATCTGCCCTCCGGCGTGGCGCCCAGCCCGCAGAGCTGGACGGAGGTGTCCTCCAGGAGCAGCAGCCCGTCTCCCAGTGCGGCATAGGCGGGCAGAAGCACTGTCTTAAGGAGGCGGTCGTTCTGTGTGATGTAATGCTCCGCTTCTTTTTCGGTAATCTGGTCTGCCTGGAACAGGGAATCCAGCCTTTCCCTGAAGGTGGTCTGAAGGAAGTGGGTTCCTGCCTCCAACTCACTGGCTGTGACAACAGTGTCACATTGCTCACGGACGCTTTTCAGGGATGCAGCGGGTGTGGGCAGGCCTGCCGCCGCTTTGTCCTGTTCGTATAAAAGCAGGGAGGCAAAGTATTCGTCGGTCTGGTCCAGGAGGGCGAGATAATCCTCCACGTCCCGCTTGCTGCGGAAAGTATATTCCGCCAGAAGGACCGGCAACTGGGACTGCATTCCGGAGGAGGGAGAGAGGGGGGCGCTGTAATAGGGGAAATTGCTCATTTCCAGAGAATTTTCCAGGGAGCGGGTCATGAGCTTCCAGAGATAAGCGTCAGGCTCCGAAAGCTTGTCGGCGTGTATCTCATACAGCGCTGCCAGGGTGTTCTCCAGGGCGGCCCGGCCATGCTTCGACGCCTCCGGATCATATCCTCCAAGGGTCGGCGTGTAGTCGTAAATGCCGAAAGCGGCAGGGTCTGCAAGGTTGTAGTGCATGCTTAAGGTATTTGCCTTCATCTCGTTTACGAACAGTTCGGAGGTAATGTTGGCAAAACGTTTTTCGTCCCTTTTGTACGCAAAAAGGAAAAGGGTCATGCAGGAAAACAACAGCAGAAAGCAGGCGGCAAAACCGAGCTGTTTTATGGATAGGGAAGAATGTTTTTTCAAAGGATCACCTTAATATCAGACGTTGCTATATTATATTGAGGTTCCTAGGGGGTTATGCTTTATCCCTGTTTTCTTTTGCAAAAGCCGTTGAGTGCCGCCGGATTTTATTATCCTGCATGCCGGTCAGAGCCATTTGTTCTTTTAGTGAAACAGGCGCATCACTTGGAAAGGAGCCTGTTACCATGATTATTAAAGACAGCATCTTCCTTGTGGTTTTAGCCGTTTCGGATTCCCAGCTGGGCATAATAGGCTGGAGCCCGGTTGTTTTATTCCCGCGGGTAATGAGTCATAAGTCCGAGAAGTTTACTTCTCTGGGACCTTGACGAATGCAGCGGGGACTTTGATTTAGTAAGGTAAGAAGTAAATGAGACGAAAAAGGATCATAATATTATTTTTGGGAATATTTTTTTTCTCTTTGTGTATTTTTCTATGTCCTCAGCGTTATCAAGGGCATGTCACGGTCTATAGCTTGGATGGGGAAGTTTTGGAGCTGGAGCTTGATGTGGTTTTGCATAAAAAGCGACTGCATATCGGCACTCCCGGAGGAACGAATGCCGGTGACAGAATAACATTTACAGACAAATTATATGGAACAATTATGATGGATGGGCAGACCTATTGGAGCCAGTGGAACTTGTGGGATGAACGGAATATGTCTCGTAATGGTCCGGCATCTTCGTATATGTTTTTTACAGGCACGGACAGTTTATTTAATGATCCGGCATGCACTTATATTATTATGTATATGGAACCCGGTTTTCAACATATGAGCTTCTGGGTTATCCGGAAGAATGGGGAAGATACCATGTATTATGAATCGGCATGCGGCACGCCATCTTCAGCTTGACCGGAGAGCAGCATATTGCAGGACATGCTGTGAAAGCTGCTGTAAAAAACAGTACTGATCAATAGCCGCAACGATACCTAAAGGTGTCGTTGCGGCTATTGGCGTTGTCGTGCTTTGATGGATCACTTCCTGTTTTCTTTTGCAAAAGCCGTTGAGTGCCGCCGGATTTTATGATATACTTTATATAATATTTGTCTTGGTGCGGGGGCTTTGCCGGACCTTATGACAAGAGGGAAACGGGGAAGGGGCTACACAGGCACTGAGGCTTAAGATGGGACAAATTGCCGTCGGCGGCATATAATAAGGAGGACACAAAAATGAAGGCATTAAAAAAGTATCAATTTTGGTTCTGCACAGGTTCGCAGGATCTGTACGGGGACGAGTGCCTGCGCAAGGTCGCGGCCCATTCCAGAGAGATGGTGGAGGGGCTGAATGCGTCAGGGGCGCTGCCTTATGAGCTGGTGTGGAAGCCCACGCTGATTGATCAGGCTTCGATCAGGCGCACCTTTAACGAGGCGAACAACGATGAGAACTGCGCGGGCGTCATTACCTGGATGCATACCTTTTCTCCTGCGAAAATGTGGATCATTGGCCTGCAGGAGTACCATAAGCCGCTGTGTCATTTACATACGCAATACAACGAGGAGATCCCCTACGATACCATTGACATGGATTTTATGAACGAGAATCAGTCGGCCCACGGTGACAGGGAGTACGGGCATATCGTCACCCGCATGGGCATTGAGAGGAAGGTCATTGTAGGACACTGGCAGAACCCGGCTGTGGCACAGAAGCTTGCAGGCTGGATGCGCACTGCGGTGGGGGTGATGGAGTCTTCTCACATCCGTGTCTGCCGTATCGGTGACAACATGAACAATGTAGCCGTGACAGAGGGCGACAAGGTTGAGGCGCAGGTGAAGTTTGGCTGGGAGATCGACCATTTTAATGTGAATGATGCTGTGGCATATGTGGATGCCGTTCCCAAGGCGCAGGTGGACGCCCTGGTGGAGGAATACTATGGCAAATATGTGATTTTGACAGAGGGCAGGGATCCTGAGGAGTTCAGGCAGCATGTTGCCGTGCAGGCACAGATTGAGATCGGGCTTGAGAAATTCCTGGAAGACGGCGACTATCACGCGATCGTTACGCATTTCGGTATGCTGGGGGGCTTAAGGCAGCTGCCGGGTCTTGCCATCCAGAGACTGATGGAGAGAGGTTACGGCTTCGGTGCGGAGGGTGACTGGAAGACTGCAGCGATGGTGCGTCTGATGAAGATTATGACTGCCGGCATGAAGGACGCAAGGGGAACTTCGTTCATGGAGGATTATACCTATAATTTTGTGCCCGGAAAAGAAGGTATCCTGCAGGCGCATATGCTGGAGGTGTGTCCGACCATTTCTGACGGCCCTGTCAGCATCAAGGTACAGCCGCTTTCCATGGGCAGCCGCGAGGATCCTGCCCGTCTGGTGTTTACCAGCAAGACAGGACCTGCTGTGGCGACTTCCCTGGTGGATATGGGCAACCGTTTCCGGCTGCTGGTAAATGCGGTGGATTGTAAGAAATGTGAGAAGCCCATGCCCAAGCTCCCGGTGGCGACGGCGTTCTGGACGCCCCAGCCGGATCTTGAGACAGGTGCGGAGGCATGGATCCTGGCCGGGGGCGCCCATCATACAGCATTCTCCTATGACCTGAGCGTGCAGCAGATGGTGGACTGGGCAGACGCCATGGGGATTGAGAGTGTGGTCATCGACAAGGGCACCACGATCCCGGCGCTGAAAAACGAGCTGAGATGGAACGCATGCTGCTATAGATAAGATGGATTAAAAAGATCCGCTGCCCCCACGCGGCAGAAGGAGAGGAAGTTTGGAAGTAAACATCCATACAATGGAATCTTTCAGAAAAGAATTCCATTGTCAGGAATTTTGAATTAATGTCCGTCTCGGCGGACAGAGAGGTGTAAGTATGAGCGAGACAGTCAAAAAGACAATACAGGATGGCAGGGCTGTCCTGGGTATTGAATTTGGTTCCACCCGCATCAAGGCAGTGCTGACAGATGAGACGCATCAGCCTGTTGCCATGGGGACGTGGGATTGGGAGAACCGTCTGGAGAACAACATATGGACCTACAGTCTGGAGGACATCTGGAAAGGGCTCCAGGGCTGCTACAAAAGCCTTGGGGAGGATGTGGAGGAAAAGTACGGTGTGGCGCTGACGAATCTGGCGGCGCTGGGTTTTTCCGGCATGATGCACGGATATATGCCTTTTGACAGGGCAGGTGAGCTGCTGGTGTCCTTTCGCACCTGGCGCAACACCATGACAGCAGAGGCATGTGAGAAGCTGACCCCGGTATTTAACTTTAATATCCCCCAGAGGTGGAGTATCGCCCATCTGTATCAGGCCATCCTGAACAAAGAGGAGCATGTGAAGGATATCGATTTTCTCACTACTCTAGCGGGATATGTCCACTGGAAGCTCTCCGGTGAGAAGGTGCTTGGTATTGGGGAGGCATCGGGGATGTTCCCTATTGATTCCGAAAGCATGGATTATGATGCCGGGATGATAGGGCAGTTTGATGAGCTTACGGCGGGAGAAAATCCTGGATGGAAGTTAAAGGGTATTCTGCCCAAAGTGCTGTGTGCAGGGGAGAAGGCGGGTGTGCTCACCCAGGAGGGGGCGAAGCTGCTGGATGTGAGCGGCAGGCTTCAGGCAGGGATTCCCATGTGCCCTCCCGAGGGAGATGCGGGCACCGGCATGACCGCTACCAACAGCGTCCGGATGCGTACCGGCAATATCTCCGCGGGCACATCCATCTTTTCCATGGTGGTGACGGAGAAAGCGCTTTCCAAAGTACACGAGGAGATCGACATGGTGACGACGCCCGACGGCAGCCCTGTTGCCATGGTCCACTGCAACAACTGCACTTCCGACTTGAATGCCTGGGTGAATCTTTTTGATGAGTTTGCGGGAAAGCTGGGCGTGAAGACGGACAAAAATGAGCTGTACGGGATGCTTTACAGGGAGGCGCTGAATGCCGATACGGACTGCGGCGGGCTGATGGCTTACAACTATTTCTCAGGGGAACCGGTGACTGGCTTAAATGAGGGCAGGCCACTCTTTGCCCGCACGCCGGATGCCAGATTCACCCTCGCAAACTTTATGCGCAGCCACCTGTACAGCGCCATGGCTGCTTTAAAGATTGGAAATGATATCCTGCTCAAGGAGGAAAAGGTCAAGGTGGATTCCCTCATGGGGCACGGAGGTCTGTTCAAGACACCCGTGGTGGGGCAGCAGCTGATGGCGGCAGCCTTTGATTCCCCTGTCACCGTGATGGATACTGCCAGCGAGGGCGGCGCATGGGGCATGGCGGTGCTTGCCGCTTACATGGTGGAAAAGGCGGAGGGAGAGACTCTGCCGGATTACCTGAGCGACAGGATTTTCGCAGGGCAGACCGGGACTACCATTGCACCCAAGGCAGAGGATGTGGCGGGCTTCGACGCCTTCATCCGGAAATACAAGAGCACCCTTCCCGCGGAGAAAGCGGCGGTGGAGGGCTTAAGATAAGAGGCGGAACAAGTTCCCGCAGGCGGGAACATAAAATTTGAAACAGCCTTGGAACGCAGGCCCCCGGAAGGATTTTCAGATGCGAAGTGTACAGCTGAAAATATCTCCCTTACAAAAGGGGCGGGAGTAAAGAGGCGGAACAAGTTCCCGCAGGTGGGAACTGATAATAAGGAGAACAATAATATGCTGGAGGAATTAAAGCAGTTAGTGTATGAAGCAAATCTGGATCTGCCCAGGTATGGGCTTGTTACCTTTACCTGGGGGAATGTCAGTGCCATAGACCGGGAGAGCGGGCTTTTTGTCATTAAGCCCAGCGGCGTGGAGTACGGCAAGCTGAAACCGGAGGACATGGTGGTGGTAGACTTAAATGGCAGGAAGGTGGAGGGGCGTCTGAACCCTTCCTCGGACACGCCTACCCATGCGGTACTCTACAGGGAGTTTACAGAGATCGGAGGCATTGTGCATACCCATTCCACCTACGCCACAAGCTGGGCGCAGGCGGGTTGTGATATTCCCTGTTATGGCACCACTCACGCGGATTACATTTATGGCGAGGTTCCCTGTGTCAGATGCCTGACGGAGCTGGAGATCGAGGAGGCGTACGAGGAGAACACGGGACACCTGATCGTGGATGAATTCAAGAGGCGGTGCAAGGATCCTGTGGCGGTTCCGGCGGTCCTCTGCAAGAACCATGGCCCCTTTACCTGGGGCAAGGATGCCAAGGAGGCGGTTCATAATGCGGTAGTGCTGGAGGAAGTTGCCAAGATGGCGTTCCTGGCGGAGACGATCAACCCCAAGATCCAGCCTGCGCCCAAGGAGCTCCAGGATAAGCACTATTTCAGGAAGCACGGCGCGAATGCTTATTATGGGCAGAGTGCGGAATAATTGTAATGAAGAAGTGCCTGCCAGGGGCAGGGATGGGGATGCAAGTGTGGAATATAAAGCGCGCAAAGGGGTGTAAATATGGAAATAGAAATAAAGCCCGATGGGGTTTGGTATCATGGCTCTAATGTGCTTTTTTCAACGTTGAGAACCAACAGTACAATTACACAATGGAAAGAACTTGCAGAGGCATTTTCACACCAGCCCAGCAGGCTGGCATATGATGATGATGGGGTGATCAGCCATAATGGAGTGGAAAAGGGATATTTGTATATAATTGACGAACCCATTGACCTGCAGAATGATATATACCAGCATCCCAGAACCACAATGGATGAAAATGCTGAATTTTTAACGAAGCGTCCCTTAAAGGTAAAAATGATTTGTGAATTATAAACGCAGAATTAACAGTGCTTCAGGATGGTATGGATTGGCAATACATAATAAAGCAATGGTTGAGGGAATATGTTTACATCTGTAATTACGCTGATGCACACAAAAAACGCATTGCGGAAAGGGCATCCGCAAAATGAAAAGTAAAAAACAGCCACTGAGTGGCGTAAGGAGGCAGCAATGAACAATTTAGAGCTGAAAAAGCATGCTAATGATGTTCGCAAGGGCATTGTGACGGCGGTTCACGGTGCAAAGGCAGGGCATCCCGGCGGTTCTCTATCCGCGGCGGATGTGTTTACTTTCCTGTATTTTGAAGAAATGAATATTGACCCTGAGAATCCCAAGATGGAGGACAGGGACCGTTTTGTGCTCTCCAAGGGGCACACGGCGCCGGGGCTGTATTCCGCGCTGGCGAACAGGGGGTTCTTCCCGGTGGAGGACCTGCCTACTTTAAGGCATTTGGGGTCTTATCTGCAGGGGCATCCCTGCATCCATATTCCCGGCGTGGATATGTCGTCGGGTTCCCTGGGACAGGGCATATCCGCGGCGGTGGGAATGGCGCTGGGCGCAAGGATGGGCGGCAAGGGCTACAGGGTCTATACCCTGCTTGGCGACGGAGAGCTGGAGGAGGGACAGGTCTGGGAGGCGTCCATGTTCGCGGGACACCGCAAGCTGGACAATCTCTGCGTGATGGTTGACAACAATAATCTGCAGATCGACGGTCCTATTGACCAGGTGTGCTCCCCTTACCCCATTGACAGGAAGTTCGAGGCTTTTAATTTCCATGTCATCAATGTGGATGCCCATGACTTTGACGCCATGCGCGCCGCTTTCCAGGAGGCCAGGGAGACCAAGGGCATGCCTACCTGCATTGTTTTCCACAGCCTGAAGGGCAAGGGAGTCTCCTTCATGGAGAACAATATAGACTGGCACGGCAAGGCTCCCAACGATGAGCAGTACGCCGTGGCGATGGCGGATCTGGAGAAGATCGGCGCAGAATTAGAGAAAGAAGGTGAGGAATAATGGCAGAGAAAAACGGACAGGAGACGGTTGTTAAGAAGGTTGCTACACGCGAAAGCTACGGGAACGCCCTGAAGGAACTGGCGGAGGAATTTCCGCAGCTGGTGGTTCTGGATGCTGACCTGGCGGCAGCGACCAAGACAGAGGTTTTCAAGAAGGCATATCCCGAGCGCCATATTGACTGCGGTATTGCCGAGGCGAATATGATGGGTATCGCGGCGGGTCTGTCACTGACAGGCAAAATCCCTTTCGTGAGCTCCTTCGCCATGTTTGCGGCGGGACGCGCCTTTGAACAGGTGCGCAATTCCATCGGATATCCTCACTTAAACGTTAAGATCGGCGCTACCCACGCGGGTATCACCGTGGGCGAGGACGGCGCTACCCATCAGTGTAATGAGGACATCGCCCTGATGCGGACCATACCGGGAATGGTGGTCATGTGCCCTGCCGATGATGTGGAGGCGAAAGCGGCAGTGCGTGCGGCGTTGGAATATGAAGGGCCTGTCTACATCAGGTTCGGGCGGGCGGCGGTTCCCGTCATCAACGATAAGCCCGGTTATAAGTTTGAGATTGGAAAAGGTTCTGTGGTCAGGGAGGGCACTGACGTGACCATTGTGGCAACCGGTATCTGTGTAGATTCCGCCCTGGGCGCCGCCGGGAAGCTGGCGGCAGAGGGCATCAGCGCGGAGGTGGTCAGTATCTGTACCATCAAGCCGTTGGATGAGGAGATCATTATAAACAGTGCGAAAAAGACAGGAAAGGTCGTCACTGTGGAGGAGCATTCCGTTATAGGCGGCCTTGGCAGCGCGGTGTGTGATACCTTGAGCGCGAACCTGCCCACCAGGGTGAAGAAGCTGGGCATGCAGGACGTGTTTGGCGAGTCTGGTTCCGCGGCGGCGCTGGTGCAGAAGTACGGCCTGGACGCGGAGGGTGTGTATCAGTCTGTGAAGGAATTTATGTAGCATCGAGCAAGCTTTCTGCAGAAATTTAAGTCACGCTGTATTGGCGTGCTGTACCGTGTAATGGTGATATGAGCAGCCGGGCCGTAGGCCCGGCTTTTTCAGGTGGTGCGCCCTGCGGCGGGAGTTTTGTGAATGTGGGAGTCAGGTTGGAGGTTCCTTGGAACGTCCAAACGCACAGGTGGAAAAATTTCTAAAATAAGAAGCCAAATCTTGTCATATTTTCTCCCGATTTGCGACTATATAGGTAGAAAGCTTTCTGGATGTTATGCAAAAATGCGTACAATTGCGTCTTTCAGGCTCATTGCAATTGTTGGTTCCGGGGAAAGGCTGTCCGAACTGTTACTCTGGAACAAAATTTCACATTAAAGGGGGGAGGAGCCATGGACGATTTTGCCATTGTGGAGCTTTATCATCGGCGGGAACAGCTAGCCATTGCCGAATCAGACAAAAAATACGGACCTCTGTGCCGCTCCATTGCCCAGAGGCTGCTGGGCTGCAGGGAGGATGCGGAGGAGTGCGTCAACGATACCTGGTATGCCGCCTGGGACAAGATGCCTCCGGACAGGCCCCAGTCCCTTGGCGCGTTTCTGGGGCGTATTACCCGGAACCTGTCCATCAGCAGATGGCGGAGGGATCACGCCAGGAAACGGTATGATGGCATGGAACTTCTGCTCTCCGAACTGGAGGACTGTGTCCCTGCCCCCGGAACGGTGGAAGAAGATCTGGAGCGGCAGCAGCTTGCCGGCATTGTCAGCGCCTGGCTGGACGGTCTGGAGGACCAGGAGAGGCGGCTCTTTATCCGGCGGTATTGGTATGGGGACCCGGTGAAGGAGCTGGCGGCAGGGCGGGGCGAAGGCGCCAATGCCATTGCCCAGAGGCTGCTGCGGCTGCGCAAAGGTCTGCGCGCCTTCCTGGAATCAGAAGGTGTAAGTGTGTAAAGCGGGCGCTGCTGTAGTGCAGAGACGGCACTAAAATTAAGAAGGAGTAGAGGTATGAATTCACAGAATATTTTTGATGGTATCACAGATATCCGGGATGATCTGGTGGACGGGGCGAAAGAAGCCCGGGGAAAACAAAAGAGCCAGGGCGGAAGCAGGGGCAGAAAGCGCATGCTGGGGGCTGCCGTGGCGGCTGTGTTGGCGCTCGCCGTCTTTGTGGGAATTTTCGCCCGTCCCCACAGCGGTCTGACGGCGTATGCCATCGCGCAGGCGGGGTATCCCAAGATGGCTCCCTATCCCAGCGGTCTTGCCCAGTTTAACAGTAAGGTCCACGACGCGTGGTGGGAGGATGTGAAAGCACAGCGGCGGGATTTGGGGGATATTTCTTCCCTGGAGTCATTTTTTGCCCGGAGTGCGCAGGCTTTTCTGACCGGGACAGAGGGGCAGAACCGGGTTTACTCTCCGGTCAACGTCTATATGGCGCTTGCCATGTTGGCACAGCTTACAGGCGGGGAGAGCCGGGAGCAGATCCTGACGCTCCTGGGCAGCGGCAGTATGGCTGACCTGCGGCAGCAGGCCAGTGACGTGTGGAACTCCAACTATCGGGATGACGGCGCTCTGACTTCCATCCTGGCAGGTTCCCTGTGGCTGGACAAAGACCTGAAATATAATCAGGGCACCATGGATATTCTTGCCCGGGATTTCTACGCTTCCTCCTATCGGGGGAATATGGGCTCGGAGCAATTTAACAAGGCCCTGCAGAGCTGGCTCAACGAGCAGACAGGGGGGCTTTTGAAAGAGCAGGCGGGAAATATCGAACTGGACAAAGAGACTATCCTTGCGCTTGCAACGACAGTTTATTTTAAGGCCAAGTGGCACGATGAGTTTTCCCGGGAGAAGACCCTGCCCGGAGCTTTTCACACTCCTTCCGGGGATGTGGATACAGATTTTATGAACCAGCGGGAGGATCAGCCCTATTACTGGGGAGACAGGTTTGCCGCTGTGAATCAATCTTTTGAAGGGGGAGGCTCCATGTGGTTTCTTCTGCCCGATGAGGGTACAACGCCGGAGGAGCTGCTCTCGGACGGGGAAGCCATGGACTTTCTCTTTGGGTCGAACAGGTATCAGTGGGAAAATCAGAAGTTTATATTTGTAAATAAATCAATCCCCAAGTTTGATGTGTCTTCCCAGTTTGACCTGGGGGAAGGCTTGCAGGCGCTGGGGATCACGGATGTCTTTGATCCGGAGGTGTCGGATTTCACCCCTGTGATAACTGATGCGGAAGCCACGGTTGCTGTCTCCCAGGCCAGCCATGCCGCAAGGGTGGTTATCGACGAAGAGGGCTGCACGGCTGCGGCTTTTACTGTCATGGCTGCCGCAGGCGCAGTGCAGCCCCCCGACGATGAGGTGGACTTTATACTGGATCGGCCGTTTATCTTCTGCATTACCGGGATTGGCGGTCTGCCGCTGTTCGTGGGGGTTGTCAATTACCCTGCAGGGGCGTGACAGGCATGATCTGAGATGGCGGAATCGTCACATTTTATCTTGCCAGATCGTAGTACAATCCCTTCCTTGCCATCAGCTCCTCGTGGGTTCCTTCCTCCGCGATGCCCTTGTTGCTGATGTAGAGGATGCGGTCGGAGTTGCGGATGGTGGACAGCCTGTGTGCCACAATGAAAGCGGTCTTGTCTTTGATCAGGATATCCAGGGCTTCCTTGATGAGGATTTCCGTCTCGGTGTCTATGGCGCTGGTGGCCTCGTCCAGGATGATCACGGAAGGGTTCTTCAGCACGATTCTGGCGAAGCTGATGAGCTGCTTCTCCCCGGCGGACAGGCCGCTTCCGCGCTCCTCCAGTACATGGCTGTAGCCGTCTTTCAGCCGTTTAATGAACTTGTCGGCAAAGATCAGCTTCGCCGCCGCCATGCATTCCTCGTCGGTGGCGTCCCATTTGCCGTAGCGGATGTTGTCCATAACAGTGCCTTTGAAGATAAAGGGATCCTGCATCAGGACGCCCACTTCTTTCCGCAGGGAGAACAGGCTTGCATCCCTGACGTCGGTGCCGTCGATGGTGACGCTGCCCTCCCGCACGTCATAGAACCTGGTGAGCATACTGATGACAGTGGTCTTGCCTGCCCCGGTAGGGCCTACGAGCGCGATGGTTTCCCCGGGCTTTACATGGAGGTCAAAGTGTTCCAGGATATTAATGCCTTCTTCATAGGCGAAGGTGACGTCGTTAAAGTCGATTCTACCGCGGACATTTTCCAGTGTGACCGCGTCCTCCTTATCCTTGATCTCGAGAGGATAGTCGATGGTGTCAAACACCTGCTCCAGGTTGGAGCTTACCTGGGCAAGCTCCTGGATAATGGTGGATATCTGGGACAGGGGATCCTGGAAGGAGCTCATATAGGTGGTGAAGGTGATTACCACGCCTGCGGTGATGAGATCGTTTCCGCCCAGGATCAGCGCCAGCGCCACACCGTAGATGCAGAGGGTTCCGAAGTGCCAGAATACCTGTACCACAGGGTGGTTGAGTCTGCTGCGCTTTGTGATATCCCACCACATATTCACGCTGTCTTCATGAATCTGTCTGTAGACGTCCTTGTTTATTTCTGTGCGGTTGTAATTTTTTACGATCTGTTCCCCCATGATGGACTCCACCAGGAATGCGGTCCGGTTGGAGTTCTTCAGGCGGTGCGCCGAGTACATCTTCCGCAGGAACGACCGGAGCATGAACATGATGACCATCATGGGAATGATGGTGACAAATACGATCAGCGTCAGAGCCGGGCTCAAAGAGAGCATGAAAACTGTCACCACCACCAGCTTTACGATATAGATGGCAAACATCATGACATAGTTGGAGAAAAAGTCTGCCAATCCGTTAATGTATTCCGTCACGCGGACAACAATCTTGCCGTCCGGGCGGTTGTCGAAGTAGTCAAAAGACAGCTGCTGCAGCCTGCCAAAGATGTCCGTCCGGATCTGGGAGATGATCTCCAGCCCCATTTTGCCCATGCTCCTTGTCTGGATGAAGGTGGAGATGATCTCAACGGCGGCCAGCAGCACCAGTCCGGAGCCCACCAGGACCAGCTGCTTATAATCTTCGTTTATCACAACTTCATCTACCACCAGCTTTAAGAGCCTGGGAGGCAGCAGCGAAACCACCGATGCCACCAGCATCATGCAGCTCACCAGTGCCAGTAGCTTTTTGTAGGGAAGAATGTAACGCAGGGTCCTTCCCAGCTGCCGTAGGTCTATTTTTTTCTCAAGTTTCTCATCTTCAAAGAAGGTATTGCGCTTTGCCATGATTACACCTCTCTGTCCGCCACGGCGGACATCAATTCAAAATTCTAAAACTTACACCCTTCTGCGCGCTTTGGCACGCGTACTGGCCTTGATGCCGACTGGGAAGCTATTGACTTCCGGCAAGATTGTGTCTCGCGGACAGGCTGTCATAATCAATGGTGCCCGCCTGCTGTTCCTGCTGTACATTGTAGACATGGGCGAAGCTTCCGCCCAGCGCCATCAGTTCTTCAAAGGTGCCTCTCTCGGTGATGGCGCCGTCCTTCATGTAGAGGATCTCGTCGCAGTCCACAACGGAGGAGAATCTGTGGGCGGTGATGATCACGGTCTTCTCCGGGAACTTGTCATGTATGTTTTGGAGCAGGATGCGTTCCGTGTTCACATCCAGTGCGCTGGTGGAATCATCCAGCACAAAGATGGGGGCGTTCTTGTGGAAAGCCCTGGCGATGGAAATACGCTGCTTCTGTCCGCCGGAGATGCCCAGTCCCCGCTCGCCCACGATGGTCTTGTAGCGGTCCGCCAGGGCGTCAATGAACTTTGCTGCCTGGGCGTAGACCGCCGCCTTCGTCACCATGCGCTCGTCAATGTCCGGCCTGCTGTAGGCGATGTTGGACTCAATGGTGTTGGAGAACAGGAACACGTCCTGGAATACATAGGAATACATATTTCTCAGGTTTTCCAGGCTGAAATCCCTGATATTGTGCCCGTCGATGGTGATGGAGCCGCCTGTGATGTCCCGGATACGCACCAGGGTCTTCAGCAGGACGCTCTTGCCGGAGCCCGTCTCGCCTACGATCCCTAACTTTTTCCCATAAGGAATGCTCAGGTTAATATCCTTTAGGATCTGTTGCCCGTCAATCTCCAGGCTGACGTTCCTGAGCTCGATGCCGGGGGTGTCACAGTGGAGCTTGGAGCGCATGCTGTCCGGGACGCTGCTTTCCTTTTCCATGAACTTCTTTAACTCCACACCTGCTACCATCATCTGCTGCATATTGAAAATATGGCTGTTCAGGCCGGTGATATTGTGCATGATCCTCATGACATAAGTGGAGGAGGTCAAAATGTAACCCACTGTAATGTAGCCCTTGATCACCAGCACGGCGCCGATGACAATAGTGCCTATGTATGCAATCTGTTTGATCGCGTTGAAGGTCAGGTCAAAGTTGGACTGCAGCCAGACCTGCTTTAAGCGGGAATTCAGAAAGTTCGTGTTGGAGGCATGGAATTTCTCTTTTTCCAGCTTCTCATTTGTAAAGGAGCGCACAATGCGGACTGCTGCAATGTTTTCCTGGGTTGTCAGGTTCATTGCCGCACTGCGTTCCCGGATTTCCTTAAAGTTGGAGCGTGCCTGCGCCTTGAAGTTCAGCACTGTTCGGATCAGGAAGGGAGTGAGCAGCAGGGGGATCACCAAAAAGGACAGGTTGATCCTGGAGATCAGGACCAGGGTGGTGATCAGCATGAAGATTGCATCGCCCAGGTAGGGGATCCTGTGTGCAAAAAGCTCCTTAAACATGATGGTGTCGTGGTTCAGGATCTGCAGCAGCTCGCCGGAGTTGTAGTCCGCGATGGTCTGGGAATCCAGTTCCATCAGCTTGCCGTAGGTATCGTAACGCAGCTCCGTCTCCAGCTTCAGCCCCACCCACTCCTGCATCAGGTCCCGGGCGTAGATCAATGCCACCCGCACCAACAGCAGTATGGTGTAAATGACGGCGATGGAGAAGAAAAGCCGCATGGTGTGGACTTCCCCGTATTTTCCGCTCAACAGGAAGCGGAACATGCCTCCGCTGTCGTCCTTCACTGTTTCCTGCTTGATGACAAAGTCGATCAGGATCCCGGTCAGTAAAGGCATCAGCAGCTCCGCAAAGATGCCCAGAAAGCTGAATATCTCCGCCAGGATTGCCATGGGCATGTTTTTCTTGAAATAGCGGAATCCGAATTTTATCGTTTCCATATGTATGTTCCTTTCTGTTCATGGGGGACTGCTCCTAAATCGGATATACAGCCGGGATGCTGACTTAGGAACAGTTCCTGAGTTTAAAATGACAGTTTAAGCTATATTATAAGCATCCTCGCGGGAGAGGGCAATCTGCAAAATATTGATATTTATCATATTTACAGGCTGTTTTTTATGACCTTTTTTTGTCTTGTTCTGCCGGTGTGCGCTGAGGTGCTGATTGCATGGCTATATATTAAAAAATATTAAAAAATTAATAAACAAATCTGATACAACTTTGCTTTATAATCTACACCATGATATGGATTAAAGGGGGAAATGCCACGGCCCCCGTTACAGTGAGGAGACGGGCGCTCTGAAAGAGACGACCTGTGAGGGGGTATGGACATGAACATGGATACAAAAGATGCGGGACTTGAGGTGATCTCTGTAAGGAGGAATCCTTATCTGGCAGAATATGACAGGAATCGCGGCAGGAATCCGGGACGCGCCGTGTACCGGGAGGGAGGACAGGGCTCAAAGTACACACAGGCAGGTCGGAGGGCAAATCGGAGGGCGCCTGTGAGGCAGCGTCGTACAAGGGCGGTAAAGAGGAGGCAAAGGCTTCGGATAATGTGTGCTGCCCTTTTGTTTGGGGTCATTACGCTGACAGTCCTTGGAGTCGGCCTGTTGGTGCAGGACCGCCGTGCGGCGGCTGCTTCCGGTATCGGCGAGGGTGCGGTGGGAAACGGCGTGGGAGCCGGTGGGGGTAATACCGCCGGGAACAATAAGGTCGGCGGGGGAAGCAGCTCCAGTGTGCCCCAGGGGACCACCGACATTATGGTGCAGGGGATTCCGGCGGAAATATTTGGAAAGCACCCGGAGTGGGAGGAGGATTTCCTGACGCCCAACGAATATTCCAGGCCCGGCGATGAGCTGAAGGAGGTGAAGAACATCTTTGTGCATTATACGGCGAATCCCGGTACCAGCGCGGCGCAGAACCGGAGCTATTTTGAACGCCAGAAGGACGAGCACCTGGCCAGTGTCAGCTCACATTTTATCATCGGCTATGACGGGGAGATCATTCAGTGCGTTCCGCTCACGGAGATTGCCTATGCGGTGCAGACACGGAATTTCGATTCTGTTTCCATAGAGTGCTGCTACAAGGCGAAGGATGGCTCCTTTACAAAGGAGACTTACCAATCCCTGATCGCGCTGTTAGCGTGGCTGACAGAGGTGTACGATCTGGACACGGAGGACATCCTGCGGCATTATGACTGCGGGGGCAAGAAGTGCCCGCTCTATTACACGGATCATCCGGACAAGTGGAAGCAGCTGAAGGAGGATGTGAGTGTGCTGAAAGAAAATACGGGTGTAAAATTGTAGACAAGTGAAGAAATCTTTGCTAAAATGTAACTGTTTGGTCCACCGGGAAACGCGGGGGGTATTCGGCATGAAATGCAGGGCGGAAAAGAGCGTTTCAGGAACCTGATTTGGCAAGTCAGCGCGCGCGGGCAGGAAGGGGGCTTACCAGCCCTTTCAGGCGGCAGGCAGAGAGGATTACAGATGAACATTTTAGCACCATCAATTTTGGCGGCGGATTTTTGGAGGCTTGGAGAGCAGATCAAAGAAGCGGAAAACGCGGGGGCAAGGTATCTGCACATAGATGTGATGGACGGGCTTTTTGTGCCGTCCATTTCTTATGGGATGCCGGTGATCGCGTCCCTGCGGAAATATACAGACATTTTTTTTGATGTACACCTGATGATTGAGAGGCCGGAGCGCTATGTGAAGGAATTTGCGGAGAGCGGGGCAGATCTGATCAATTTCCACATTGAGGCATCGGAGGATGTGGAGGGAACCATCCGGCGGATCAGGTCGCTGGGCAAAAAGGTCGGCATTACCATCAAGCCCTCCACTTCCGCCAGGACGCTGGAACCGTACCTGAAGCAGGTGGACATGGTGCTGGTCATGACGGTGGAGCCGGGATTTGGCGGGCAGAAGCTGATGCTTCACTGCCTGGACAAGGTCAGGGAGGTCCGCGCCATGGCGCAGCAGAAAGGCCTGGATATGGACATTGAAGTGGATGGCGGCATACGTCTGGACAATGTGGCGCTTGCCCTGAAAGCGGGGGCGAACGTGATTGTTACGGGCTCTGCGGTATTTAATGGCAATATTGCGGAGAATGCAGGGAGATTTCTTGAGATTATGGAGGACAGCAGGTAATATGCAGAGCCGCCCTGGCCGATATTTAATAATAGAAGAAGCGGAACAGATTAAATCCTCTGACTTTCGGTTTCGTCCCCGCAGGTAATGAGCCAGGCGCCATGCCTGTATGGGATAAAGTCATATTTCATGGCTTGGAGAATGCCACGAGGGCAACATACCATAGCGTCCTTTGGACGCATTGCGCTCTGCAGGGTTGCAGGCTTGATGCTCTGTTGCCTGCAGCGGGGGTGTTGGCTTTGATCGTCTGTTGGAATAGGGGGGCGGCATAAATGCAGTTAAATGAAATAGGCAGCAGGCATGGTTCAAATACGCATCATGTGACAAGCTGTATGCACGACCACAGCCATATTAATAAAGTTGGAAAAGTTGGGGCGGCGCCTTCCGGCGTCAGTGTACAGTCAGCGATGGCGGCGGAAAGCCAGGCTGATGCGCAGTTTTCCCTTGCCGAATGGCTGGATAAGACCCTGAACGGCGGGAGGAGGCTTTGGGGCCGCATCTGGGGCGACGCTGACGGGATCAATGATGCCGGAGGGGCAGCCGAGACGACCAGGGGATCCGGCAGTGAGGGCGGGGCGGAGCAGATTGCAGCCATTTTGCCGCAGGAGGATTCCGGGAGCGGCCAGCAGGTCCTGCACACGGCGCAGATTGCTGCGGCGGCTACAGCGGTGCGGCAGCCTCAGGAAATACACAGCACGCATCATTTTTCCCCGGGGAAGAAGCCAGGTGAAAGACAGGGGAATCTGCGGCGGATGCGGGCTAAGCTTGAGAGTATGGCGGAACAGCTTGCAGGGCGATCTTCCAGGAAGCCAGTCAGTGCCCGGACCGGGAAGCTGTCCCAGGTCAGACAGGAACGTCCGAAAGAGGAGCTGCCCAGGCAGGGGAAGCCCAGCCGGGATGAGCTGGTGCTGAACTGTGTGCAGTCAGACGACAGCTACCTGTTGGATTCCTATGACAGGAAGGGAGAGTACCGCAGGATTTCCGCCGGAAAATAGAAGGTCTTGACAGCCAGCCGTGTTTTATGATATTCTTTCCTCAGATGTTTGGCATACAATGAAAAGCATTGATGGAGAGAGTACGCTTACACTCTGCCGTACAGAGATCGTTCCGCAGGATATCCTGCATAAGCTGAGAGGAACGGGGCAAGAATAAGTGGAAGATGGCTCCTGAGCGGCGCACCGAGTCCGGCGGACGGATAAGGCTGCGACAGGTTCCGCCTGTTACAGCGGATAGGGTTGGCAATCGACCCGACGAGGCCTGTTTCGCGAGGGGCAGGCGAAGAGAAGTGGTATCACGGGCGCAGGCTCGTCTTCTGGTGCATGAAGGTGCAGCGGGGGGCGGGCCTTTTTGATGTACAGGGCAGCGTGCCGAAAAAGAGCTTTTTGGCGTGATTGTGTGTGCGGCTGTGGCACAGGGCAGCGTGCCGCGCGTCGGGAGAAGGGCGCCTCGGATTGGCGGCAGTTCAGTGGGGGTGCTGAACTGTGGCTCGGATTAATCAACAGAGAGGAGAAGAAAGCAATGGAGAACAGGGAAAAGTATTACATTACAACAGCAATTGCCTACACATCAGGCAAGCCCCATATAGGCAATAATTACGAGATTGTGATGGCAGACAGCATTGCCAGGTTCCAGAGGAAGAAAGGCTATGAAGTCTTTTTCCAGACCGGCACTGACGAGCATGGACAGAAGATCGAGCTGAAGGCCCAGGAGGCGGGAGTTACGCCCAGGGAATTTGTGGACAATGTAGCGGGGATTATCCGCGGTATGTGCGACAGGCTGAATGTGTCCTATGACAAGTTTATCAGGACTACGGATGCGGACCATGAGAGACAGGTCCAGAAGATTTTCAGGCGTCTGTATGACCAGGGAGATATTTACAAGGGAGCCTATGAGGGGATGTATTGTACGCCCTGCGAGTCCTTCTGGACGGAGAGCCAGCTGGTGGACGGCAAGTGCCCTGACTGCGGCAGGGAGGTAAAGCCGGCGAGGGAGGAAGCTTATTTCTTCCGCATGAGCAAGTACGCAGACAGGCTGATCCGGCATATCAACGAGCATCCGGAATTTATCCAGCCCGTGTCCCGGAAAAACGAGATGATGAATAATTTCCTGCTTCCGGGACTGCAGGATCTGTGTGTGTCCAGAACTTCTTTCAAGTGGGGGATCCCTGTGGATTTTGATGAGGGACATGTGGTCTATGTCTGGCTGGATGCGCTGACCAACTATATCACCGGGATTGGCTATGATGCGGAAGGAAACTGCACGGAACAGTACAAAAAGCTCTGGCCTGCGGATCTGCATTTGATAGGAAAGGATATCGTGCGTTTTCACACCATATACTGGCCTATTTTCCTGATGGCGCTGGGTGAGCCGCTGCCCAGGCAGGTGTTTGGGCACCCATGGCTTTTGATGAGCGGCGGCAAGATGAGCAAATCCAAGGGTAATGTTCTCTATGTGGATGACCTTGTAGACTTTTTTGGCGTTGACGCGGTTCGCTATTACCTGCTTCATGAGATGCCCTATGATAATGACGGGAATGTGACCTGGGAATTGATCGCAGAAAGGCTGAACTCTGACCTGGCGAACACTCTGGGCAATCTTGTGAACCGGACAATCTCCATGAGCAATAAATATTTTGGAGGCGTTGTGGCGGATAAGGGAGTCTCGGAGGGGGCGGACGCGGTCATTGACGGGGATCTGAAATCTGTGGTGACGGGCGCCTATGGGAAAGTCGTGGATAAGATGGAAAGCCTCCGGATTGCGGACGCGCTGACAGAAATTTTTGCCGTTTTCAAGCGCTGCAATAAATATATAGACGAGACAGAGCCCTGGATCCTGGCGAAGGATGAGGCAAAGGCGGACCGCCTTTCCACAGTGCTCTACAACCTGGTGGAGGGCATTGTAGCGGGGGCGTCCCTTCTGGAGCCTTTCATGCCCGAGACTGCGGCAAAGATCGCGGCGCAGCTGAACACCTCCCTGCGGGATTTTGGCCAGCTGAAAGAGGGAAAATTCGGGCTTTATCCCAATGGCAATAAAGTGACAGATGTGCCGGAAATTCTTTTTGCCCGTCTGGATATGAAGGATGTGGTAAAAAGGGAGGAAGAAGTCGCCCAGGCGATGATCGCGGAAGCGGCGAAAAAAACGGCTGCAGAAAATGGGAAAAATGTTGAAAATACAGGCAAAACGGCAGATGGGAAAGCAGGCTCGGGAAAAGAAGCGACAGGGGCTTACAGCGCAGAAAATGGAAGTGACAATAGTGTCATTGACATGGAACAGAAGCCTGAGATCACCTATGATGACTTTGCGAAGCTGCAGTTTCAGGTTGGGGAGATCATTGCCTGCGAAGCGGTTCCCAAATCGAAGAAGCTGCTCTGCAGCCAGGTCCGGATTGGCAGCCGGGTAAAGCAGATCGTGTCCGGCATCAAGGCGTATTACTCGCCGGAGGAGATGGTGGGCAAGAAAGTGATGGTGCTGGTGAACCTGAAGCCGGCGACCCTTGCGGGAGTGGTTTCTGAAGGGATGCTTCTCTGTGCGGAGGACGCAGAAGGGCGGCTTGCCCTGGTCAGCCCGGAGAAGGATATGCCGGCGGGAGCGGAAATCTGCTGATAAAGGGGTATGATAGATGACAAAGAAAGAGTTTTATTTTGATTCCCGGAGCGGGGAAGACAGGATCCACGCAGTCAGGTGGATGCCTGATTCCCCGAAGGAAGTGGCCTGCGTGGTGCAGGTCGTGCATGGGATGGCGGAATACGCGGAGCGTTATGAAGAATTCGCGCAGTTTATGACTGACAGGGGGATTGTCGTGACCGGTGAGGATCATCTGGGGCATGGCAGGTCCGTGGGAGAGAAGGGCACTTACGGGTATTTCTGCGAACAGGATCCCGCCACGGTGCTTGTCCGCGATGTCCACAGGCTCAAAAAGATGACCCAGGAGCTCTATCCCAATGTGCCTTATGTCATTTTAGGGCACAGCATGGGCTCTTTTATCACCAGAAACTATATGTGCCGCTATGGAACGGGCATTGCGGCAGCGGTGGTCATGGGCACGGGGATGCAGTCTATGGCGGCGCTGAGGCTTTCCCAGGCTGTTATAGGGATCCAGAAGGTTTTCTGCGGTTCTCGCCATGTGAGCAGGCTGATCAATAAGCTTGCCTTCGGCGGCTACAATAAGCGGATCGCGGACGCCAGGACTTCCGCTGACTGGCTGAGCCGGGACCCGGAGCGGGTGGACAGGTATTTGGCTGATCCCATGTGCGGTTTTGTCTTTACAGTCAATGGCTTCCGCGCCTTGTTTGAACTGATTTCAAGACTGCACAGACGGGAGAATCTGGAAAGGATCCCCAAAGACCTGCCGGTCTACATGGTGTCGGGAACAGGGGATCCGGTGGGCGGTTACGGCAGGGGAGTGCAGAAGGCGTATGATTCCCTTAAGGGAGCAGGTATGAAAAATATAGAGCTAAAGCTGTACGAGGGCGGCAGGCATGAGCTGTTGAACGAGACGAACCGGGCCCAGGTCATGGAAGGTATTTACGAATGGCTTAACAGGGCTGTTTTGAAGCAGGCGGGGCATCAGGGGTGATGGATATAAGACCGACAGGGACTTTTTATGAGATAAGGTGGGCGCATGAAAATGAATGGTCGCCTACAATGCGGATGATATGGAAAACTTTTTTGAAGTATGAGGGAAATGATTACACGCAGGAGGGTATCAGGAACTTTTTTGACTTCATAACGGATGACGGCCTGTATGAATCTTTTTTGAAGGGAGAGTATCAGATGATGGTGGCGCTGGTGGGCGGGGAGGTCATCGGCGCGGGCTCGATCCGCAGCAGGAATCATCTGTCGCTGCTGTTTGTGGATGAGCGGTTTCACCGCATGGGAGTGGGCAGTGCCATTCTGGGGAGGCTGTGCGATTATCTGAAGACGGAGGCAGGGGAGCGGCGCATGTCCCTGCAGGCATCGCCTTATGCGGTGGACTTTTACAGGAAGCAGGGATTTCGCCAGATGAAGCCGGAAATGGAATATTCCGGAATCCGTGTGACAGCTATGGAAAAATCCTTTTAGGGCATAATGTATCCGTGTGCCTTGTACATTATGCCGAAGAAGCTCAGGGGATTTTGGGCAAAGTGACGGGCATTAAGGGAAAACGCAAGGTTTATAAGCAATTTTTACAATATGGTGAAAAATCTTTGTGTAATAGTGGTATGGTGAAATTCAGAGTTTTCCGTTATACTATACATAACTTATATAGCGTCTGTACGCTGATAAAACTAAAGAATGAATCTTATGTGAACGCGAAAGGAGTTTACAAGCATGGCAAGTTTATCATTAAAGAATATCTGCAAGGTATATCCCAACGGTTTCGAGGCTGTTAAAGATTTCAACCTGGAGATTGCAGATCAGGAGTTCATTATTTTCGTAGGACCTTCCGGATGTGGTAAATCTACTACTCTCCGTATGATCGCGGGTCTGGAGGATATTTCTTCCGGTGAGCTGAAGATCGGAGACAAGGTAGTAAATGACGTGGAGCCCAAGGACCGCGATATTGCGATGGTATTCCAGAACTACGCTCTGTATCCTCATATGTCCGTGTATGATAATATGGCATTCGGTCTGAAGCTGAGAAAGGTTCCCAAGGATCAGATTGATAAGATGGTTAAGGAAGCTGCTAAGATCCTGGATCTGACGCCCCTCCTTGACAGAAAGCCCAAGGCTCTGTCCGGTGGTCAGAGACAGCGTGTTGCCATGGGGCGTGCTATTGTCCGTAATCCCAAGGTGTTCCTGATGGATGAGCCTCTTTCCAACCTGGATGCAAAGCTGCGTGTACAGATGCGTATTGAGATCGCAAAGCTTCACCAGAGACTGGGGACCACTATCATCTACGTTACCCATGACCAGACAGAGGCTATGACCCTTGGTACCAGAATTGTTGTTATGAAGGACGGCGTTATCCAGCAGGTAGATACCCCTCAGAATCTGTATGAGAAGCCCAGCAACCTGTTTGTTGCCGGATTCATGGGATCTCCTCAGATGAACTTCCTTGATGCAACTGTCAAGGTGACAGGCGATGTTGCAAGCCTTGAGATTGCAGGTCACAGCATTCCGCTGTCTCCCGCAAAATCCAAGAAGCTCATTGATGGGAAGTATGACGGGAAGGTGGTTACTTTTGGTATTCGTCCCGAGGATGTATATGATTCCGGAAAGTACCTGGAGTCCGCTCCCAAGGGAAGCGTATTTGAGTCTACTGTAAGAGTATACGAGCTGCTTGGTGCGGAAGTTTATCTGTACTTTGATCTGGATGAGTTCCCTATCACCGCAAGAGTTGATTCTCGTACAACTGCAAGGCCCGGCGACAACATCAAGTTTGCATTTGACCTCGAGAAGATTCATGTATTTGATAAGGAAACAGAGACAATTATTACCAACTAATGTGAAAAGCGAAAGAGCTTGAGTGGTTTAAGGGTGAGAAAAGTGCCAGGAAAAAGGTATTTTCTCACCCTTTATGTATTACGGCGCTGCTGGCTGGAGCTGCTGATGCGCGGTAACGGTGCAGTGGTCCTGGCGGCATCCGCCAAGCCATAGAATATGGTTTTATGCTCGGGCAAGCACGGCACTTGGCTCATTGCCCGCGGGAATAAAATGATATCAATGAATAGAAACAAAGGGGAGATTGCACAATGCGGAGAAAAAGATTATGGGGAGTGATTTTGGCGATGGCACTGGCTATGGGGGGGTGTACACAGAGTGCTGAGACGGGAAATAATGCACAGACACCGGCACCCTCAGGGGGTCAGGAAGCAGCGGATGGCCAGCAGGCATCGTCCGGGGGAGAAACACCAGACATCCACAGGCTATATGAAAGCCGCCCTGTTTCTTTGAAGCAGATGGAGGCATTGGACAGAGGCTTTGTGGCAGTGAAGTCGGAGGAGGGCGTCTTCCTCAGCTGGCGTTTCCTGGGAACTGATTCTGAGACACTTGCCTTTAATGTTTATAAGAACGGCAGTCTTTTGAACCAGCAGCCGATTGCCGATGTCACCTCGTACCTGGATAAGGGTGCGTCAGACGGGTCAGCCTATACCCTGGTGCCGATCCGGGACGGAAAGGAGCTCACGGAGGAGGCAGAGGAAGCGATTTCCTTTGGAGAGTACCTCTCAGTGCCTGTGAAGCAGTACGAAGTGGGAGACTACGATATCTTTGATGCGTCTGTGGGGGATTTGGACGGAGACGGACAGTATGAGATCGTGGTGCGCAGGAACCCCGCGGATATGGATCCCAAGACCCGGGTTGCCTACCCGCTGCTTGAGGCATACAAGCTGGACGGGACTCATATGTGGACGATTAATATCGGCCCTAATGAAATCAACTATGTGGATATCAACTTTGTCGTGTATGATATGAATGGAGACGGCAAGGCGGAGGTGGTGATGCGGTCCTTTGAGGGAACTACGGACGGGACCGGGAACCAGATAGGCGATGTGGATGGGGACGGAAAGACCGATTACAGTAAGGCAAATGTGGTGGTGATGCCTGACCGTTCCTATCTGTCAGAGGGACCGGAATTCCTTTCCATGTATGATGGTCAGACAGGGGCAGAGATTGCCAGGACAGACTTGCTGCCCGCCAGAGATCCGCTGGATACCTGGTATGGGGGAGATAAGGGGAAGCAGGTGAAGCGCGCCAGCCACTATCTTTTCTGTGTGGCTTACCTGAATGGCGAGACTCCGAGCCTGGTGCATTTCAGAGGAGCGTGGGCAGCCTGTAAGGTAGCGGCGTATGACATTGTGGACGGGCAGTTCCAGGTGCGATTTACAATTGACTGCGGAAAAAGGGATGAGATGGACAATACCTACAATACAGGCTATCACAGTATTGCGGTAGCGGACGTGGACTATGACGGAAAAGACGAGATCATCAACGGCGCCATGGCGATTGATGATGATGGGACCTTGATGTATACAGTGAGGGCGACAAGGGAGAGCGACGGCAGGGAATTTAAGCTGGGCCACGGAGATGCCTTTGACGTTGCTGTCATGAGTCCTGACACGCCGGCTTATTATGTCTGGGCATGCAGGGAAACGCCCAATCTTCCGTTTAACATCGGGCTTCATGACGCGCTGACAGGGGAAGTGCTTTTCGGGCAGCCAAAGATGAAGGATACGGGACGTTCCAGGGCGGCAGATATCGATCCTACCAGCCGGGGCTGGGAGATGTGGGGTTCCACGAACACGCCTCTGCAGTCGGTGGCAGGCGAGGTGCTCAGTGAGACCTGTCCTTCTTCCATGAATATGAAAATGTATTGGGACGGAGATCTGCTGGCGGAGCTGGTAGACCACGACAGCAGCAGTGTCATGAATATTTACAAGTGGGACTGGGAGAAGAAACAGCTGAACTCCATCCTTAAGGCGGAGGGCAGCGCTTCCAACGGCGGGACCAAGGGACAGACCTGCCTGATCGCGGATATCTTCGGCGACTGGCGGGAGGAGCTGGTGGTGAGGACGGCGGACAATAAAGAAATGCGCATCTACAGCACCACGGATGAGACGGTGTACCGGATGCCTACGCTGATGCATGACGCCACATACCGCGAGGCGGTGGCATGGCAGAACAATCATTACAACCAGCCTGCCAATACCAGCTTTTATCTGGGAGCGGAGACGACACATGTGCCTGTGCCGGAGATATACACCATTGATACAGAAGGGAAGAAGAAGGTAGCAGAGGCATACGAGAACCAGACAAAGGAGCATATATTTATGAAGATAGGGGGACAAAAAGCGGAATGATTTCAAGTCAGACGATTCAGGCCTGTATAGATGAACTGAAATCCATCACGAGAGTGGACCTGTGCGTGTGTGATCTGTCAGGTGATATAGTTGCGGCTACTATGGGGCAGCTGGATATTTCCACGGATCTGGTCATGAGCTTTGCCAGCTCCCCGGCGGACAGCCAGATAATCGGAGTCCACCATCTGCTCAAAATACTGGATGAGGGGGAGCTTCTGTATATATTGGTGGCACGGGGTTCCGGCGATGATGTATACATGATTGGGAGGATTGCTGTCTGCGAGCTGCAGAATCTCGCCGCGGCGTACAAGGAGCGGTTTGACAGGAATAATTTCTTTCAGAATCTGATCCTCGACAACCTGCTCCTGGTGGATATCTACAATCGGGCAAAGAAGCTTCACATCGAGGAGACGGCGCCCCGGGTGGTATTTTTGGTGGAAACGCATCTGGAGAAGGATGGCATTGTCACGGAGCTGCTGGGGGGGATGTTCTCTGCCCAGTCGGGCGATTATATTACTGCTGTGGACGAGAGCAGCGTGATCCTGATCAAAAAGACAGATGTAAAGGACACCCATGAAGACCTGACTGCCGTTGCCGATACGATCGTAGCGATGATGAATGCCGAGGCGATGATGAATGTAAGAGTTGCATTCGGCACAGTGGTGCAGGAGCTGAAAGATGTTTCAAAGTCCTACAAAGAGGCCAAAATGGCGCTGGACGTGGGAAAGATTTTTTATGCGGAGAAAAATGTGGTGGCGTACAGTATGCTGGGGATCGGGCGCCTGATCTACCAGCTGCCGGTAAACCTGTGCAAGATTTTTATCGAAGAAATTTTTGGCGACAATGCGCCTAATGACCTTGACGAGGAGACGCTGAATACCATCAACCAATTCTTTGAGAACAATCTGAATGTGTCGGAGACATCCAGGAAGCTGTTTGTACACAGAAACACACTGGTCTACCGGATAGAAAAGCTGCAGAAAAGCACGGGGCTTGACCTGAGGAACTTTGATGATGCGCTCACATTCAAGATCGCCCTGATGGTGGTGAATTATATGAAATACCTGGACAGTAACGAATATTGAATACTGAACAAATAAAGGAATAAAAGAGACAACCCCCTGAATATATTGATGTAAGGCAGCAGATCTTAATCAATATGTCAGGGGGATTGTTATGTTTTATGATAAAAAAATAAAATATCTTGATTATTATGAGAGGGGAGAGAGGATTAAAGGCTGTGGTTTTGTCAAGATTGAGGCAAGGGATGAAGAACTTAGGATCGAGCTGACGGTCAGCGGGCTGCATCCTACGGATTCTTTTGCCCGGGAGGTAATGCTGTGCAGTGACAGGCAGGAGAAACAGCTGACCCAATTGGAAATGTACCAGGGCAGAGGGGAATTGAAACGGATCTATCACAGCCGGAGTGATATCGGCGGCACAGGAATTCCCTATTGGGAGCTGTGCGGAATCTGTATTCATCTGGGCGGGGACAGGGAGATATCCTGCAGGTGGCAGAAAAGTGAAAACAAGCCTGCAGAAATGTTTTTAAGAAAAGCAGCAGATCAAAGCCTGCACGCAGCGGCAATCCCCGCAGCGGTTCCCATGCCAGGACAGGGCGGGAGCCCCGGAACGACAGCGGAAGATTCGCCGGTAAAATTAATCTGGCCGGGGAGAGAGGATAGACAGCTAAGGCAGGAGAGAGAAGGAATCCAGGATAGACAGCTAAGGCAGGAAAGAGAAGGAGGCCAGGATAGACAGCTAAGTCAGGAAAGAGAAGGAGCCCAGGATAGACAGTTAAGACAGGAGTGGGAAGGAGCAAGGAGGGGAGAAAGGCAGGAGACAATTTGGGAAGAAGCTGCAGAAAGAGGGGGAAGGGAGAGACAGACAGGAAGCCAGAGGACGAGCCGGGGAGAGCCTGTGAGGCAGGAGGAAGCGAGGAGGGAAAGAGAAAGGCTGGAGTCAGCCTGGAAAGAATCTGCAGCCGGGAATGCAGAGAACCCGGCTGCGCGCAGGAGGGAGCCTGCTGAGAGAGAATACATGGAGAGAAAAGCCGCAGAGAGGGAAGCTATAGGGAGAAAAGCGGCAGGGAGGGAAACGATAGAAAGACAACCCGCAGAGAGAGAGTTCATAGTAACAGAACCTGTAAACAGAGAATCCTCTGCAGGAAAGCCGGCAAGGGAGGAGCGGCGGCACCCCAGAATGCTGGATGACAAGTGGATGCAGCTGTGTGCCATCTACCCTCATGTACAGCCGTTTCGGGATGAACGGGATTATCTGTCCATCAAGCCTGTGGATTTCCTGCTGTTCCCGACAGAAGCCTACCGTCAGGTCAACAACAGCTTCCTGTTACACGGATATTATAACTATAAGCATTTGCTGCTTTCCCGCATGGAGCGCAAGGGAGAGATTATTTATTACATAGGAGTGCCGGGGAATTATTATGAGAAGGAGAAGCAGGTGGCGCTGATGTTTGGCTTTGAAAGCTTTGAATGTGCCGAAGAACCGGCGGAGGATGGAGATTTTGGCTATTATATGATGCGCATGGAGCTGTAGCGGGTCACAGCCCCTCGCCGTCAAATAAAGGGATAAAGCTTTCCGCCGCGGTGCCGCCCTCCTGGATGTAGCCCTGCTCAATGCCGATTTTGTCCGCAAAATCCAGAATCTTTTCATATTCCTCAGGAGTGATCGTCCTGTCCAGCTCTGGAAAGGAGGCAGCCTGCGGCAGAGGGGTGTACTGGTTCATGATACTGACATAAATGTCATTGTGATAAGTATCGTGAAGGTATCGCAGTATTTTCTTGGAATCGGCAGACTGGCCGGGAAGCAGCAGGTGCCGGACAATAACGCCTCTTTTTAACAGCCCGCTTTCGCTGTCAAACACAGGGACACCTGCCTGACGGAACATTTCCCCGATGGCGGAGGAAGCCGTTTTGAAATAATCAGGGGCGTGGGAATATTTTGCGGCAGTCTCCGGTGAAAAATATTTCAGGTCGGGAAGGTAAATATCAACAAGGCCCTCCAGAAGCTGCAGGGAAGCGACATTCTCATATCCGGAGCTGTTATATACGATAGGCAGGCACAGGCCTCCCTGCTTTGCCAGCTTCAAACCAAGACAGATCTGGGGGATAAAGTGGCTGGGAGTGACCAGATTGATATTTGCAGCGCCCTTTGCCTGCAGTTCCAGAAAGATTTCCGCCAGGCGTTCCACAGAAATCTTTCGTCCGCTTTTGCCCAGGGCGATGGGATGGTTCTGGCAGAAGACACACTGCAGGCTGCAGCCGGAGAAAAAGACTGCTCCAGAGCCTGCAGAGCCCGATATACAGGGTTCCTCCCAGAAGTGCAGCGCAGCCCGTGCCGCGGTGAGCTCTGCTGTCTGGCCGCAGTAGCCGGTTTGGCCGGACAGCCTGTCTGCATGGCAGTTTCTGGGACAGAGAGTGCAGTCAGACATAGATGCATTTACAAAATTTTGGGTAATTTCTACAGGCATGATGTTATAAAAAAGAAAAGCAAAATACCGCACATCCCAAGGTATCAGCACAGCTCCACCCGGCTGCCTTACGGCACATGAAAGGTTCCGCTTAGTGCTGCTTTGTTCCCAACCTGACACGGTTCGCGGATTTTCATTGCGTAAGACCGAATTTCATCGCTGTGCCTGACCTTGAAAATGTACGGCTTTATTAGTGTATCGGTTTCTGATGGATTTGTCAAGTAATCTCAGGTGCTTTTATGTTTTTATTTTACCCTTGTGAGCTCAAAAGGATAGGAAAGCCCCTGGATTGTCCCGTTAAAGAAGGGAGAAGCGGCAGCATCCTCTGCTGCATTGAGTGTCATCTTGTCGCCGTCAATAGAGATGAGGTCGTAAATCCTATCGTCAATCTTGTCGGCGCCCATAAAAAATTTGCCGTCCTTTATTTTATAGACACCTTCCTGTACAATGGAGCTTGTGAGCTCGGTGATGTTGATGCTTTCTTTAATTGACTGGAGAGCATAATCCTTTACCGACATTCCTACCTGTGCTTCCAGAGCAGCCTGTGCATCGGCACGGTTCATGCCCTGAGCCTCCATTGCGGAATACAGATATTCTGTGAAGTAATCCGCCAGCGCACCCATAAAGGTATCCATGTCTTTTTCGGTTTCCTTTTCGTCAACATACATTTTGTAAGTGCCGTCCTTGCTGAGGTCAAGGTAGACTGTAAATACAAAGGGCGCGTTAAAATCTGAGAATTCGCTGCCCATTTCTTCCTTCATGGCAGCGGACAGATCCATTTTCAGGCTCCATGTACCAATTGCATTCGCGTCGGACTTCCCGCAGGCGGCGAAAGCCAGCAACATGACAAATGCCAGCAGTAATGCTGATATTTTTTTCAACTTGTTCATTTCGATAATTTCCTCCTCGCGTATAAAAAAGTTCAAAAGCAAACACATCTATTATATTCGCGTTGCGGAGGATTGTCAATGAATAATTTTGCCACAGAAACCTGCCTCACGCATTCCTATTCCCCAATATAAGTGGGTGCGTTCTTAGGACTCTTGCCTTTGATAACGTTATGATAATAGGCATAGGTCATGGGGGTGTCCTGTTTCAGCATGTCAGCATCCAGGACCTTGCCCAGAAATACCGTGTGGGTGGAGGTCTCCATTTTGTCAATGACCTCGCACACAATATAGGCGCAGGCGTCGGCAACCACCGGCATAAAGCCTTTTACCGTGCTCTCTGCTTCGTCAAACTTGTTATTGTCCCTGCCGCTCTTGAAGCCAAAGGTGCCAATGATGGAAGGGCTGGAGTTCTCGCCCAGAATGGAAATGGCGAATTTCCCTGTATTCTGGATACACTGATTGGTATAGTTGTCGTGGTTGATGCTCACGGCAATGGTGGCAGGATCGGAGGTGATCTGCATGGCGCTGTTTGCCGTGCAGCCGGTTGCCCGCCCCTCATCCCAGGTGCTGATCACGTATACCCCGTAAGACAGTTGTCTAAATGCGTTTTTATTCATACAAATAAGCTCCTTTCTCATCAAACGTATCGTAACAGTTCAGACAGGTCACTGAACTGTTACAACGTATCTGTCGTTGCAGACATCTCATGTTTACAGACAGTAAGGCGTGGATGTCGTTATTGGCGCATTCCCCGGCTTTTGTGGGCTCATCCTGCGTCAGCTGCAAAGTCATGAGCAGCTCCTTACATCAGCTCCAGCCGTTCCAGGGCAGCGATCGCGTTCTGGTTGCCCTGCTCCGCGGCAGCGGTGTACAAGGCTGCCGCCATGTCCATGTCGCATTCCACACCGTTTCCGTTTTCGTAACAGACGCCCAGATTGAACTGTGCCCGGGCATTGCCCTGTGCGGCTGCCTTTGCGTACCACCGGACCGCCTGTTCATAGTCCTGCTCCAAACCGTTTCCGAAATACAGACACTGGCCTATATTGAACTGTGAACCGGCGTCGCCCTGCTCTGCGGCCTTCGCCCACCATGCCGCCGCCATGCTCATGTCCTTTTCCACGCCTCTGCCGCTGCAGTAACAGTTGCCCAGATTGATCTGTGCGCTCATATTGCCCTGCATGGCGGCCTGGGTGTACCATTTGATTGCCTCGTCCCAGTCCTGTTCTACGCCCCTGCCCTTGGCATAGCACAGAGCCGCGTTGTATTGCGCGACTTCCTGCCCCTGTCTGGCCGCCTGGATATACAAGCCGGCGGCTGCTTCATCGTCCTGCTCCACACCCTGGCCGTTCTCATAACACACAGCCAGGCCGGTCTGTGCGTTGGCATCGCCCTGTGCGGCAGCTTTGGTCCACCAAAGGACAGCCTTCTGCTGGTCCTGTGCCACGCCAAGGCCGCTGTAACAGCATTTTCCAAACTCGTACTGCGCGCCCACATGTCCCTGTTTGGCTGCCCTGGAATACCAAAGGGCTGCCTGCTCCTGATTCTGTTCCACGCCGTCGCCGTCCTCGTAGCATACTCCCAAATTGAATTGTGCAACCGCGTTGTCCTGTTCGGCAGCTTTTGTCCACCAGAAGACAGCCTGTGCCATATCCTGTTTCAGCCCCCAGCCGCTCTGATAACTGCATCCAACCTTTAACTGGGCGTCAGCATCCCCGGCCTCCGCCGCTTTCTGATACCAGGCAAAAGCCTGTGCATCGTCCTGTTCCACACCGTCGCCCTGCTCGTAGCACAGTCCCAGATTGTACTGCGCATTGGTGTTTCCCTGGTCTGCTGCCTTCTGGTACCAATAGACAGCCTGTGATATGTCCTGTTCCACGCCATTGCCGTGCTCGTAACGATATCCAAGCTCCAGCTGGGCGTCGGCATCTCCCAGCTCTGCCGCTTTTTTGTACCAATAAGCCGCTTGTGCCTGATCCTGTTCCGTGATCTTGCCCAAGTCATAGCACAAGCCCAGGTTGTATGCCGCGAAAGCACTGCCCTGCTCCGCCGCCTTGCGGTACCAGTAAAGAGCCTTGTCATAGTCCTGCTCTACGCCATTGCCGTGTTCATAACAGCTGCCCAGATTATTCTGTGCTGCGCTGTTGCCGTTCTCGGCCGACTTTCTGTACCAGTAGGCTGCCTGTTTATCGTCCTGTTCTATGCCCCTGCCGTTCTTGTAACAGAGGGCCAGACTGTTCTGCGCCATTTCGTCGCCGGCTTCCGAAGCTTTGCGATACCAATCCACAGCCTTGACATAGTCCTGTTCCACGCCTGTTCCGTACTCGTAGCAGCAGCCTAACTGATACCATGCCTCGTAATGTCCCTGCTCAGATGCCTTTGTGTACCAGTAAAATGCCTTGTCATAATTGATTTCCACACCCATGCCGTAGTAATAGCAGTTGCCTATATTTCGCTGGGCATCTGCGTCGCCGCCCTGGGCGCCTTTTGTATACCAGTAGATGGCCTGCTCCCAGTCCTGCTCCACGCCCTGGGCGTTTTCATAGCAGTAGCCAAGGCTTCGCTGTGCCTGGGCATTGCCTGCCTCCGCAGCCGCCCGGTAATATTCCACCGCCTTTGACCAGTCCTGCTTCACCCCCAGGCCGTGCTTATAGTTGTCGCCCAGCTTATCCAATGCGGCTGCGGACAGGGCGTTATCTCCGCTGTTTTTTGCCTCTGTCGTAAGCCAGCGGTTGAGGATACCATCGTTATAGTATTCATGGAACCTGCTGCCTGCCAGCTCACTGCCGTTTTCAGATGCCTCAAGATACCATTCTGCTGCCTTTGCCAGATCTCGCTCCACTCCGCGCCCTGTTTCGTAGCATTGGGCAAGACGGTACTGTGCCTCCACATGCTTTTGAGAGGCGGATTTAGAGAACCATGTGAATGCATCCGACAGACTTAAAGCTACGCCGCGGCCGGTTTCACAGCGCCTTGCAAGCTCATATTGGGCATCTGAGTCGCCGCCTTCCGCCGCCTTGATGTACCAGCGGACAGCTTCGCCGTCGTTTTTGGGGACACCTTCGCCGTGCTCATAATAGAATGCAAGACAACGCTGCGCGGGTGCGAAGTCCTGCAGGGCAGCTTTGGTAAACCATGCGATTGCCTGTTCTGTGTCCTGGGGAACGCCTTCGCCGTTATAATAGCACGCGGCGAGCTTACACTGTGCCACTGCATCACCCTGCGCAGCGGCTTCCGCGTACTGTGCGGCAGCTTCCTGCAGGGATTGGTCTGTCTCCGCATCCCAGTTCTCGTCCAGGTCCTCCTCATCCTCCCAGGCGTCATCCTCGTCGTCATCCGAGTCCCCGTCATTTTCCAGATCGCCGTCCTCGTCGTCCTCATCGTCCTCGTCATCCAGGTCATCGTCCTCGTCATCATCAGAGTCGTCCTCGTCGTCATCCGAGTCCTCGTCATCATCCAGGTCATCGTCATACTCGTCCTCAAAGTCTTTGTCGTCCCAGTCCTCGTCGTCATACATTTCTGCATATCTGTTCAGGCTGTCCTGGTCAACTGCCCTGGCGAGCCAGAAGGTGGCCTGCTCGTCGTTCTGCGCTGTCCCCATTCCCAGTGCATGACAGCGTCCCAGCGCGTGCATTGCGCCCGGGTGATTCTGTTTGGCAGCTTTTGTGTACCATGAAAATGCTGCTTCCCCGTCCTGCGCCGTGCCGTTTCCTGTCTCGCAGGCCAGCCCAAGCTGATATTGGGCATCCGGATTGCCCGCCTCAGCAGCCTTTGTATACCAATAGACTGCTTTTGTATAGTCCTGTTCTACGCCACAGCCTTTGCTGCAGCAATTGCCGAAGCTGCACTGGGCATCCACATTGCCCAATTTCGCAGCCCTTTCATACCATATGGCTGCCTGCTCCGGGTCCTTTTCCATGCCCAGCCCGAACCTGCAGCACATACCCAGCTCATATTGGGCGTCCGCGTTGTCTGCCTCCGCTGCCGCCCGAAGCTTATCCATAGTAAAGCCTTTCATCAACAAACTGACATCGTGATCTGACATAATACTCCCCCTTATTTTTGATAAAAGATTCAAACCAGCCTGCTTTAAAACGTGCTGTCCAAAATAAGAGCCCCTGAAAATACCTTCCGGGGTCTTTGGGCGTAGGCTGTTTTTTGTAAAAGTACAGACAGTCCCGGCTGGACTGCCCTTATTATTTTATCACAAAGAAATCAGTAAGTAAAACTCTTTATGGAGCCTGCATTTCTTTTTGCATTATTTTTTCAGCCTTTTTCAGGGCATCTTTTTCTTCTTTGTTCCGAGCCCGGAGCTCCGTGAAGAAAAGCTTCAGCATATCGCTGCAGGCCTGTCCCAGCACGCCCCGGGTCACTTGGACCTGATGATTGAACTGGGGCATTTCCAGCAGGTTCAGGATGGAGCCGCCGCAGCCCGCCTTGGGGTTCATGCAGCCCATGACTACTTCGGGGATGCGGGCCTGCACGATCGCGCCGGCGCACATCTGGCAGGGCTCCAGAGTGACGTAGAGAGTGCATTCTTCCAGCCGCCAGTCACCGATGAATTTGCTTGCCTTGTTGATGGCGGTGATTTCTGCATGGGAGAGGGTGTTCTTGTCTGTATTGCGTCTGTTATAGCCCCGCCCAATGATCTTACCCTCATGGACAATGACGCAGCCAATGGGCACCTCGCCCAGCGAATATGCCTTCTTTGCCTGCTTCAATGCCTCTTTCATGTATTTTTCATGAATGCCTAAAATCTCAGCCATTCTCTGCCGCCTTTCCCGTATTTCAGCCATCTCGGCATTTTGTTACCGCGGAATAATGTCTTTTCACATATTTATAAGATGTTTTTCCACATCGTAATCCTTGTCGATCAAAACATAGTCACAGTCGTATTTCCGGCACATTGCCAGATAATATGCGTTGTCTTCCAACACGGAATCCAGCGTACACCACGAGTCGTCGCCGCGCTGCTCGATTGCGCTGGCGTGCTTTTTGACATCCGAAAAATGTTGTTCAATATAATTTCGGCTCATTACAAGACAGTAGTACCGAATTTCGTCCAGATACGTTTTCTCAAAATCCTTTTGCCAGTCGAAAGGGATATAGCAGCCCTCGACAATGAGGTTCTGCCGGTTTTCGATAGCGGTTTTGACCATTTCCCGCACGACCGGCCACAGATAAGCCGTCAGCTTTTCATCATCCTCGGGGGTCAGGTCTGTGTAGCCGCTGCGGATCAGCCCCATTTTCAAATGATCAATGGATAAATAAGGATAGCTGTATTTCTCAAGAAGTTTTTGCGCCAGGAGAGTTTTGCCTGTATGGGAAGCGCCAGTGATCAATAGTATCATATCAATATACCTCCGTTCCATATTCATGATCGCCATTTGTCGCTCAGCGGATAACCGGTGGCGTTCACCCCTGATCTGCTTTCACAACCTCTGCCACATCGCCATAACCGGTCTTTTGCAGGAGACAGGTAAGCCCATCCCAAATTTCCTCTCTGGAATAATTATTTTCCAGCAGGAATGCCTCATCTTTTTCGGACAGGTACTGATAAAAAAGTGCGGCTGCTGCCAGCTCACTTTGGCTGTTGTAGTCAATGTTTTCCAACAATATATTTTCCGCTTCGTTGATCTCGCCATTGTCCGCCATGGCTAATAATTTGTCCAGCGGCTGTCCGGACACCTCATATCCATTTGACAGTTCCTGTTCAAAGCTGAACTGCTTTTTTCCAAACAGCAGGGCAAACAGCATCCTGACCATCTCTTTTATGACACGCATGATATAATCTTTTTCGTCTTCAAAGTTCATATTTACACACCCTCTTGCACACATACCAATCAATAATGGTATTTGATTTCTTTCTGCATCGTGTTGCAGCAGTTCCCTTTCCCGTATTTATTTTAGAGCACCGCCATTGTAAATGCAAGTTTTTTGTGTGTGCTAATAACGGAAGCAGACAAGAGAGGTCAAGAGAAGGCAGACCGGATTACAAAATAGGCCAAAAGAGAATACAGGAAAAATTTAGTGGAAGCCTATGCTGCCTTATGGTACAATGTTGGAAAAGAGGTTCCTTGTGTGTCATAGTTTGGGCACATTATTGACTGTGACGGAAAATTACAGTGGCAGGAGGGCAAACGGAGGTAAAAGGCATGACAGATGTAGTGTTTGGCGAGTTGAGGAAAGAAGAGGATTATGGCTGGTGGGGCAGGCAGACAATGAAATTTGGCGGGAACACATTCAATGTGGAATTGCTGATACGGCAGGGGAAAGATGACGAAATCAAGGAAATCCAGAAAAAGGCATTTCAGAGTTTCATGGAAAAATGGCCGCAGCTGCAGACAGGATTGATCGAGGCTTTGATCAAATATTATAATGAGGAAGAATACTATTCCTACGGTCCGGAGGATGAGGAGGAAGCGGCAGAATGGTGGCCGGAGATTGAGACAAAGGAGGCTCTTTTACAGGCGGTGACATTGGAAACAATCGTAATCCCCCAGGACTTCATAATGGACAGGAGGGGAAGGCGTGTATACCTGCTCTTTTCGAGGACATGGGGCGGGGAAGACCTTGATGATAACGGAATAGGCGTCAGCTACACAAACGAAGCCCTTGATGAGATCGCTTATAAAGATATTGCGTTTTAGACAGGAGGTAATTGCCATGGCATTTTTTAACCGTTCCAACAAAGAGAACAAGACCGTGGGCGACAGTACGGAAACGCCCACATGCCAGCCGGAGCTTAAAGATTTTCACCCATATGATACCAATCTGGCACCGCGTATACGCTCGCTGCTTCAGGAATATCAGAACCGTATCCCTGAGCAGAAGCCCTGCGGACGGGACGAATTTATCGCCCTGCTGGCGGGTATTGCGGCGCTGCGGAAAACGCCCGGAATCCCCGGTCCTGACCAGGTTTCTTTTACTGTATTGCCCAGCTGCGCCTCTCCGGAGGATGAGGTCGCCTGCCGGGCACATTTGAAGCGTGTGTTTGGCATTGCAGATAAGGAAACCCTGGTGGGGTTCTGCCAGCATGAGATTCAGGTCAACCGTCAGTATATGGACTTTGTGGCTTTTTGGGAAGGACAGCCGCCTTTTGCGCTGGAGGAGCTGAATGAAGGGGCGTTGGAATTTTTCAAAGTGGCACGGGATTTCTCCGCCCAGTTTTATCCGATTGTAGGCCATCAGGGCTATCTGGCATGGGACATCAGCGAGACCATGGGTCATCTGCGCAATGGCTATGCCTGCGGTTTGCTGAACCGCAGTGAATTTGACGCGCTGACGGAGTATTGGCTGGAGCAGACACATATTTTCAAGAACTGGGTGGAATTTGCCGCCAGCCTTATATGCGGCGAGTTATACTGGGATTTCCGCCACGGCTCCGAGCTGGGGGAGTTGAACAAGGGGCTGGATCTGTATGGGAAGCTGGTATCTATCCTTTTGGACAACGATACCGCCTGGGGCAGCGGCATGTGGTATGTGCAATAGTGGGACTTGTTTTGGAATAAAATTATCAATTTTGACACTTTTATTCCGAAATCGGAAAAAATATTGAAAATCTGCATATTATACGCTATAATGGGAACAGTAATGTCAGGAGGCGTAGGTATGGTTCGGAGAAATGAGTATTTGGAGAAACTGCTTTCATGGAAGGATGAACAGGTTGTCAAGGTAGTCACCGGGATCCGGCGCTGTGGGAAATCCACGCTGCTCTTGCAGTATCAGCAGCATCTGCTGGAACAGGGCGTCCTTCCGGAGCAGATCGTGTCCGTAAACTTTGAAGAATTAGAGTATGAGCATCTGCTGGATTACAAGGTGTTGTATCAGTATATTAAGGAGCGGCTATGCCCGGATAAGACCAGCTATATCTTTCTGGACGAGATACAGAAGGTGGAAGGTTTTGAAAAGGCAGTGGACAGCTTGTATGTGAAAAGCGGCACCGATATTTATATCACAGGCTCCAATTCCTATATGCTTTCCGGTGATCTGGCTACGCTGCTGACCGGACGGTATGTGGAAATTTCCATGCTCCCTCTGTCTTTTCGTGAATATCTGGAGATGACAGGGTATCTGGAGATGGCAGAGCTTCCGGCAGAGCGCGCATTTGCGGAATATATGAGAACGGGCGGCTTCCCTTATGTTTCTGCCATGGACAGGACAGATGAGAAGGTCAATTCCTACCTGGAGGGTATTTATAATACGGTCATTGTCCGTGATATCGAAGACCGCCAGGGGCGAAAGGAGGCAGATCCCAACAAGCGTAAGATCACGGACATTACCCTGCTCAAGACCATTGCCCGCTTCCTGGCAAGCGTGATCGGCAGTCCCATATCCATCGGCAGTGTCGCCAATTACCTGATATCTTCCGGTCGGAAGGTATCTACCAATACTGTCAGCGATTACATGGAGGCGCTGCGGGAATCCTTTATCTTTTATCCGGCAGAACGGTTTGATATTGTGGGGAAGCAGCTTTTGAAGGCGAATCGGAAATGGTACATGGTGGACCTGGGGCTACGCAATCTGATACTGCCCAGGAAAGATTATGATCTGGGCTTTTCTGTGGAAAACATTGTTTTTTTTGAGCTGCTGCGGCGCGGCTGTCAGGTGTCGATCGGGAAATACGGAAATGCCGAGGTGGACTTTGTGGCTCAAAAAAGCGGCGTATTGACTTATTATCAGGTAACTGCGGATATGACTGCGGAAGAAGCCTTTGAACGCGAAATGCGCCCGCTGCGGGAAATCCGCGACAATTATGAGAAGATCGTCCTGACGCTGGATCATTTCACCATCGGCAACTATGAGGGGATCAAGGTGATCCATGTGATTGACTGGCTGACAGTTCCCGTTTCGTGAGATTGCGGAGCGGGGGGAATTTTTTCCTTCTGTTTTGTCCTGTTGTGTGATAAGATGGAATTGTATGGTGATACTGTTATAGACAAAAAAGGTGTGGGGACGATTTTGCCCTGATGCCCTGTTTCAGTTACACAAATATGACTATAATATATAAAAGCAGGGAAACATAATTTTAACAATGGCGTTTCAGGCTGTCTGTCATCTGTCTGAGGCGGGCCAGGGAGGTATGATCATGAATTTAGAGCAGCAGTTAAACGAATTGACGAAGAAAATGTATGGCAGTTCCATTGAGAAATGTACCGACGCGCAGCTGTATAACAGCGTGCTGCAGCTGACAAAGGATCTGCTGGCGGCAAAGCCTGCCATCACCGGAAAGAAAAAGGTGTACTATATTTCCATGGAATTCCTGATCGGCAAGCTTTTGTCCAACAACCTGATCAATCTGGGCATCTACGAGGAGATGAGGCAGATACTGAAAAAAAACGGCAGGAATATCGCGGCGATCGAGGAGGCGGAGCCGGAGCCTTCCCTGGGAAACGGCGGGCTGGGCAGGCTTGCGGCGTGTTTCCTGGACTCCATCGCCACGCTGGGGCTGCCCGGGGACGGTGTGGGGCTGAATTACCATTACGGGCTGTTTAAGCAGGTTTTCCGCGACAGACTGCAGAAAGCGGAGAAAAACGACTGGATAGAGGAAAATTCCTGGCTTACCAGGACCGGCGCCACGTTTGAGGTTGCCTTCGGGGACAGGAAGGTGGTTTCCGTATTGTATGATATTGACGTGGTGGGATATCAGAACGGCTGCAACAAGCTTCATCTGTTCGATGTGGCTACCGTGGACGAGAGCCTTGTGAAAGAGGGAATTGATTTTGACAAGACCGCTATAGAGAAGAATCTCACCCTGTTCCTGTACCCCGACGATTCCGACGAGGCTGGCAATCTGCTGCGCATTTATCAGGAGTATTTCCTGGTCAGCAGCGGTGCGCAGCTGATCGTGAAGGAATTAAAGGAAAAGGGCTGTGACCTTTACCATATGGATGAGTATGTGGCAGTACAGATCAACGATACCCATCCCACCATGGTGATCCCGGAGCTGATCCGGATCCTCACATGGGACGAAGGCTTTACCATGGAGGATGCGGTGAATGTGGTCAGCAGGACCTGCGCCTACACCAACCATACGATCCTGGCGGAGGCGCTGGAAAAGTGGCCCCTTGCCTACATTGAGAAAGTGGTGCCTCAGCTGGTGCCCATCATCAAGGAGCTCAGCGCCAGAGTGGCGAAGAAATATACGGACCCCAGGGTACAGATCATTGACAAGGACAAGAGGGTCCATATGGCGCACATTGATATCCATTATGGGTACAGCGTAAACGGCGTGGCGGCGATCCATACGGATATCCTGAAAGAGACGGAGCTGAATCATTTTTATAAAATATATCCTGAGAAATTCAACAACAAGACCAATGGCATCACCTTCCGCCGTTGGCTGCTGTCCTGCAACAGGGAGCTTGCGGAGTTGATCACACAAACCATAGGGGAAGGCTGGAAAAAAGATGCCGGGGAGCTTGAGAAGCTGCTTGGGATTGCAGAGTCCCAGGGGTGTGCCGCGGAGGAAGATCTGCTGGATGCCATTGACAGCATCAAGCAGCAGAAGAAGACTGCGCTGGCGGCCTATATCAGGGAGAAGGAAGGCGTTTCCATCGAGCCTGATTCCATCTTTGACATTCAGATCAAGCGCCTTCATGAGTACAAGCGGCAGCAGATGAACGCCCTTTATATCATCCACAAGTATCTGGAGATCAAGGGAGGGAAGAAGCCGGTGCGTCCTGTTACCTTTATCTTTGGCGCCAAGGCTGCTCCCGCCTATGTGATCGCCCAGGATATCATCCACCTGCTTCTGGTGCTCTCCAAGATCATCAATCATGATCCGGAGGTCAGCCGTTATATGAAGGTGGTCATGGTGGAGAACTACAACGTAAGCTATGCGGAGAAACTGATTCCTGCGTGCGATGTGTCGGAGCAGATTTCCCTTGCCTCCAAGGAGGCATCCGGCACCGGCAACATGAAGTTCATGTTAAACGGTGCGGTGACGCTGGGCACCAGCGACGGGGCGAATGTGGAGATCCATGAGCTGGTGGGCGACGACAACATCTATATTTTCGGCAAGGACAGCGACACGGTCATCCGGCACTATGAGAAGGCGGATTATGTGTCCCGTGAATATTATGAAAAGAGCCCCGGGATCAAGGCGGCGGTAGATTTCATCATCAGCGAGAAAGCGCTGGCGGTGGGGCACAGGGAGAACCTGGAGCGCCTCTACAACGAACTTTTAAACAAGGACTGGTTCATGACGCTCCTTGACCTGGAGGACTACATTGCGGTCAAAGACAAGGCGTTTGCGGATTACGAGGACCGGGAGGGCTGGAGGAAGAAGATGCTGGTCAATATCGCCAAGGCGGGCTTCTTCTCATCGGACCGCACGATCCAGGAGTATAACAGGGATATCTGGAAGCTGTAAAGGGAAGGCAGCTAAGCACGTAAGACACATTTGTGTGACAAGGAGGTATACAGGAATGAAGCAAAAACTTAATTTTTTTTGGAGATTCGGCATCCTTTTCTGCTGCCTGATTTCCCTGGCGGCCTGCGGCAGGAAAGAAGAAACCACCGGCCAGCCAGCCCCCTCCGGGACGGAGGGGGCGGCGGCTTCTCCTGATGGGGAAAATACGGACGTGGCTGTGGATGAGGACAGCTTCTATGACGTGGCGTCTGAGCTGGAAGGCGGGAAATTCCTGGGCATGCAGCTCTGGCAGGGGGAACCGGTGTAGCTGTGGATGTCAGGGCCTGTGACGGAGGTCGGTGAGACTTTTGTATCTGTGTATATGTACCGCAGGGATGGAACCCGGGAGGTCTGCATAGAGCGGATGGCTGAAGATGCCGCCAGGAGGATCTATGTCAGAGATTCGGAAGGCTGCTGCTACACTGTGGGCGGTAAAATTGACAATAGGGAAATTGCCAGGCTGGACAGCGCCGGCAAGGTGCAGTACACTGTGCCGCTGGGAGGGAGTCTGTGGGACTTTTGTGCGCTGGCGGACGGACGGCTGGCGCTGTTGACCTCCGAGGGCAGCAGCACGGCGGGAGGATATCATCTGTTTCTGCTGGATCCGCAGGGGAAGCTCACCGCTGTCTTTGAAGGGGAGAAGATGAACGGAAGCCCTGTTTTGGGAGTATCCGGAGACGGGCTGTTAATGCTGTTGGAGGACTATGTATACCGGGTGAACCTCACGGACGGGAAACGGGAGCATGTTTATTCTTTCCGGCAGACCGCTTATACGGTGACGGAAGTCATGGGGCTGTTAAACGATATACAGGATTTTAAAATGGAGGAGGACGGCAGTTTCCTGATCCTTCGTTCCGATTCTTACGGAAATGGGAGATGTGAGGCAATAAGACCGGTGGTTTTGGACAAGGACAGGAAAGACGTGGTGCTGCGGACCGTGGCTTACATAAGTGGGGAGACCTGGCTGAAAGAGCGGATCCTGGAATTTAACAATTCCCAGGAAGAGTACAGGGTTGTTATCGATGCCCTGGAGGACGGGGATGACTTTGATGATTTTGTCACGATCACCGGTGTGGAGCTTGCCACCGGGAAGGGACCGGAGATCCTGATGGGCAGCCTTCTGGCCGGATCTGCAGACGGGCTGATAGAAAAAGGTATCCTGATGGATCTGGCTCCATTGATGGAGCAGTCGGGGATCAGGGAGGAGGATTATTTTCCGGCAACATTTGACCTGTGGAGGACAGGGGACAGCATATATTGTCTTTTATATGACATATGGGCGCAGGAACAATTGATGAGCACGGCTATACTGGGGGATGTGAGAGAACCCTCCATAGGGCAGCTGGCGGATGCCATGCTGGCGTACCCGGAGCAGGCGGTGTATTATGGCACGGTGTACGGCAAAAATTCGGCGCCCATGATCCTCACCGAGTTCCTTCAGGGGTCTGAGACGCTCTGGGGGATGATAGACTGGGAAAAGGGAACCTGTGATTTTGGCGGGGAGCTGTTTGGAAAGCTTATGGAGGCCGCAAAGCGATATCAGCGTGATGAGGGGAGCGCTCAAACCCAAATTACAACGAAAAAGTATTTGAGTTCATTCAATGGAATATACTATAATTTTCTCACCGGGGCGGAGTCTGAGGCGGAGGGATATGTGCCCATAGGATTTTTGTTTGATGACGGACATCATCCGGTTCTTACAACGGCACAGTCGGAAAGGTGCTCGCTGATGCTCAATGCCAATGCCGCCAACAGGGACGGAGCATGGGAATTCCTGAAGTTTTTGCTGAGTGAGGAGGCGCAGGAGAAGCTTTCGGATGTGCTGCTGGCCGATATGCCGGTAAAAAAGAGCGTTTTTCGGGCGCAGATAGAGAAAGAAATCAAGGAAGGTCCGGGAAAGAATCTTGATAAAAGCAGAATGCTTTTTGAAGGTTCCCTCACAAGAGAGCGCGCGGACGAGATAGAGGCGTTTCTTGAGAGTGCCCGCGCCCTGCCATACAAGACAGAGCCTGTCCTTGAGATCATTCGGGAGGAGTCACAGGATTATTTTAACGGCAGCAAGAGTATAGAGCAGGTGGCGGACATCATAGAGAACCGGGTACAGACGTATCTGGATGAGCAGAGGAAAAAGAAATAAAAACAGATTTCTGCAGACCATAGGGACGTAAAACAAAAAGAAATCAAAAAAGACAGTTTTTGGCGGGCTGTCTTTTTTGTTTGCCTGCATTTTTATCCGTAAATTGGGAAAACTAGGTTTAGCTGTATAAATATCAAAAACAAAAAACAGATAGGAGATTGCAGTTATGTTAAAAAAGGTTACAAGTGGAATTGCATGTATGGCGCTGGCATTCCTGGTGGCATGCAGCGGAGGCGACAGCGAGAATCACGGTTCGGGGAGTGATTTTGCCAGCCAGGGAGGACAAAGCAGCGGCAGCACCGGAGGCAGCGGCAGTTCAGGGAACAGCAGCACTGCCGGCACCGGAGGCAGTAGTGCGGGGAACAGCGGGACCGCAGCAGGTTCCGTCTATTACCTGAACTTCAAGCCGGAGGTGGACAGCGTGTGGCAGAGTATCGCGGCACAGTACACCAAGACCACCGGTGTGCCTGTAAAAGTCGTCACTGCGGCAAACAATACCTATGAGCAGACCCTGATGTCAGAGATTGCCAACAAGGAAGCACCCACCCTTTTTCAGATCAATGGCCCCACAGGCTACCGCAACTGGAAGGATTATTGTGCGGAACTGACAGGGACCAGGCTTTACGACTGGCTGATGGACAAGAACATGGTGGTCAAAGGCGATGACGGGAAAGTGTACGGGATTGCCTATGTGGTGGAAGGTTACGGGATTATTTACAACAATGCCATTATGGACAAATACTTTGCATTAAGCGGCGCAAAGGCGGCGTCTATGGATGATATCAAAAATTTCCAGACTCTGAAGGCAGTGGTGGAGGATATGCAGGCCAGAAAGGAGGAGCTGGGCATAAAGGGTGTCTTTGCGTCCACGTCCTTAAACCCCAGCGACACCTGGAGGTGGCAGACCCACCTGGCAAACATTCCCCTGCACTATGAGCTGAAGGACAAGAATGTGACGGATCTGGACAATCTGGAGTTCACCTACTCGGAGAACTATCAGAATATTTTTGACCTGTATCTCAACAATTCCGTCACGGCAAAGGGACTTCTGGGAAACAAATCCGTAGATGATTCCATGACAGAGTTCGCTCTGGGGCAGGCGGCAATGGTGCAGAACGGCAACTGGGCATGGAGCCAGATGGCCGATGTCCAGGGCAATAAGGTAGCCGAGGGGGATGTGAGATTCCTGCCCATCTACACTGGCATAAACGGTGAGGAGAATCAGGGAATCTGTATTGGGACAGAGAATTTCATAGCGGTCAACAGCCAGGTGTCCGCAGAGAACCAGGCGGCGTCCATCGCTTTCCTGGAGTGGCTGTTTGGTTCGGACGAAGGCAGGAACTATGTGGTAAACGAGCTTGAGTTTATTACGCCTTTCAGCACCTTCGGGGAGAATGAGACGCCTAAGGATCCTCTGGCAAAGGAAGTCATGCGCTACATGAATGACGAGACGAAGCAGAATGTCACCTGGGATTTCGTCATCTTCCCCAGCCAGCAGTTTAAGGACGACTTTGGCGACGCGCTTCTGGAATATGCATCCGGTGGGAAGAACTGGAGTGAAGTAAAGGATATCGTGGTGAAACGCTGGGCGGCGGAAAAGAACTTGTAAGCCTACTTCCCAAAAGAGCTTAAAAGTGGTAATATAGGAGATATAAAATGCAGAAGACATTAAAGAGATATTTCCCCATATTTGTGCTTCCGACCCTGATTGCTTTTGCGTTTGCATTTATTGTGCCCTTTGTGATGGGGGTATACCTGTCTTTCTGCAGCTTCCGGACCATTACAAACGCACAGTTTACAGGTGTTCGCAATTATATAAGGATATTTGAGGACAGAGACTTTCTGAACGCACTGTGGTTTACGGTGAAGTTTTCAGTGCTTTCCATCCTGACCATCAATGTGATCTCGTTTGTGCTTGCGCTGGCACTTACCAGGAAGATCAGGGGAACTAACCTTTTCCGCACCGTCTTTTTCATGCCGAACCTGATAGGCGGTATTATACTGGGCTATATCTGGCAGCAGATGATCAATGCGGTGCTGCTGAGATATGAGACGACCCTGGTGGCAAATGCCGCTTATGGTTTCTGGGGGCTGGTGATCCTGATGAACTGGCAGATGATAGGTTATATGATGATCATCTATGTGGCGGGGCTGCAGAATGTGCCCACGGAGCTTCTGGAGGCGGCACGGATAGACGGGGCGAACGGGCTGCAGACACTTTTTCGGGTGAAGATCCCTATGGTGATGCCGTCCATTACCATCTGCCTGTTCCTGACCCTCTCTAACAGTTTCAAGCTCTTTGACCAGAATCTGGCGCTGACGGCGGGCGCACCCAGCAAGAGAACGGCGATGCTTGCCCTGGATATTTACAATACCTTCTATGGCAGGAGCGGTTATGAGGGCGTGGGGCAGGCGAAGGCTGTGCTGTTCTTCCTGATCGTGGCGGCGATTGCCCTGGGGCAGCTCATCCTGACCAGAAGAAAGGAGGTGGAGCAATGAAACAAAAGTATAAAAAAGCCGTGACAGACGGGCTTATTTTTGCTATATTATGTGTACTTGTGGCAGCGTTTTTGGCTCCTGTCGCTTTTGTGATACTGAATTCCTTCAAGGGAAGGCTGTATATCAGCGATGCTCCATTTGCACTGCCCAATGGGGAGACCTTTGCGGGGCTGGCCAATTATCAGAACGGCATTGAGAAGACAGATTTTTTCAGGGCATTCGGCTACTCGCTGTTCATCACGGTGTTTTCGGTGCTGGCAATCCTGTTTTTTACTTCCATGACGGCATATTTTCTCACCCGTGTAAAAAGTAAGTTTACCGCAGGGTTATATTATATGTTTGTGTTCTCCATGATCGTGCCGTTCCAGATGGTGATGTTTACCATGAGCAAGCTTGCCAACAGCCTGAGGCTGAACAACCCGGTAGGGATGGTGATATTGTACCTGGGATTTGGCGCAGGGCTGTCGGTGTTCATGTTCTGCGGCTTCATCAAGTCCATTCCCCTGGAGATTGAAGAAGCAGCCATGATAGACGGCTGCAATCCCCTGCAGACCTTCTTTGGGGTGGTAATGCCGATCCTGAAGCCTACGGCGATCACGGTGGCAATCCTGAATGCCATGTGGATATGGAATGACTATCTGCTGCCCTATCTGGTGATCGGCCTGGGTACCAAGTACAAGACCATCCCGGTGGCGGTGCAGTATCTGGTGGGCTCTTACGGGGCGAAAGATATGGGGGCGATGATGGCGCTGCTTGTGCTGTCCATCATTCCGATTATTGTATTTTATCTGGCGAGCCAGAAATATATTATAGAAGGCGTGGTGGCGGGCGCAGTGAAGGGCTGAGCAGTCACCGCCCTCTTTCTGAGGGAGGTAATCGTATACATGAGAAGAAGTGGTATTTTGATGCCGGTGGCAAGCCTGCCGTCAGCATATGGGATCGGGTGTTTTTCCAGGGAGGCATATGCCTTTGTGGACCGCCTGCAGGAAGCGGGGCAGTCCTGCTGGCAGATTCTGCCGCTGGGCCCCACGAGCTATGGGGATTCCCCTTATCAGTCCTTTTCCACCTTTGCGGGCAATCCTTATTTTATTGATCCCCAGGACCTGGTGGAGAGGGGGTACATCAAAAAGAACAGATGCAAAAGCTATGATTTTGGAGACGATGAGGAAAACGTGGACTATGCCAAAATTTATGAAAGCCGTTTCCTGCTTCTGAGAGAAGCCTGGAAAAACAGTGACGTGGCAGGGACTGACGAATTCAAGAGCTTTGTGTCGGATAATGCTTATTGGCTGGAGGATTACTGCCTGTACATGGCGGTAAAGGATTCCTTCGGCGGCAGGAGCTGGATAGAGTGGGATGAGGATATCCGCCTGCGCAGACCGGAGGCGCTGGAGGCGTATCGGTCAAAATATGCCGGGGAGATTGCCTTTTACCGGTTCCAGCAGTATCTTTTTGCACAGCAGTGGAAGAAATTAAAAGCCTATGCCAACGGACATGGGATCCAGATCATCGGTGACATTCCCATCTATGTTGCCTTTGACAGCGCCGACGCATGGGCGAATCCAAAGCTTTTTCAGTTTGACTGGGAGTGCAGGCCGGTGGCGGTGGCAGGCTGCCCGCCTGACGCTTTTTCGGCTACGGGACAGCTCTGGGGCAATCCTCTGTATGATTGGGATTACCACAGACAGACGGGCTATGAATGGTGGATGAAGCGTCTCGCCGCGTGTTTTGAGCGCTATGACATTGTGCGCATCGACCATTTCCGTGCTTTTGACGCTTATTATTCTATCCCGGCGGGAGCCAAGACGGCGGAGCACGGCGAATGGAAGCCGGGGCCGGGTGGCGAGCTGTTTGAGATTATGAAGGCAAGGCTGGGGGACAGACAGGTGATCGCGGAGGATCTGGGGTTCCTGACCCCCTCTGTGCTGGAGCTTGTGAAGCGCACCGGCTATCCGGGTATGAAGGTGCTGCAGTTTGCCTTTGATTCCAGGGAAGAAAGTGATTACCTGCCTCATAATTACACGGCTAATTCCGTGGTATATACAGGGACACATGACAATGACACTACCCTTGGCTGGTATCGCGTGCTGGAAAAGGGGGATAAGTCATTCTGTAAAAAATACCTGCACCTTGAAGGCTGTTCGGAGAGTGAAACCGTGTGGGAGCTGATCCGTGCGGCTCAGGCAAGTGTGTCCGACCTTGCGGTGATCCCCATGCAGGACTATCTTGGATTGGGTTCCGGGGCGCGGATCAATACGCCCTCCACCCTCGGAGGCAACTGGAGCTGGAGGATGAAAAAGGGCGCTTTTACGAAAGAGCTGGCAAAGAAGATCAGAAGGCAGACAGCGCTGTATGGAAGAACGCAGAATTAGTGATCTTCACAGGGAATACCTGTGCTGCTGAAGGGGCATGTCTGGAAGCGTGGAGGTCCCGGAAGGGCACTGTTAACAATTGATTTTGAATCCGCTGAGGCGGATATGGGTATAAAAATGAATTTGCAGAAAAATAATATATGGAGAAAGCTGGCAGGCGACAGGGCTTTCTATAAAATGGTGCTGGGCGTCGCAGTGCCCATCATGATCCAGAATGGCATCACTAATTTTGTGGGGCTTTTGGATAATATCATGGTGGGGCGTATCGGAACGGAGCAGATGTCGGGGATAGCCATTGTCAATCAGCTGTTGCTGGTGTTTAATCTGGCAATCTTCGGAGCCATATCCGGAGTGGGTATCTTCGGGGCGCAGTTTTACGGCTGTAAGAACCACAAGGGAGTTCAACAGGCTTTCCGCTGTAAGATTTATATCTGTGCGGCGATCGTGCTGCTTGGGATACTGATTCTGGCAGGAGGCGGGGAACAGCTGATCCTGCTGTACCTGCACGGGGAAGAAAGCGGAAACGCGCTGCAGGTCACGCTGGGCTACGGCAAAGAGTATCTGTGGGTGATGCTGATCGGGCTGGTACCATTTGGGATAGAGGAGATTTACGCCAGCACCCTGAGGGAATGCGGCGAGACGAGAATTCCCATGATTGCCGGGGTCGCAGCGGTTTGTGTCAACTTAATATTTAATTACATATTGATTTTTGGAAAATTTGGTGCGCCGCAGCTGGGGGTTGTGGGCGCGGCAATAGCGACGGTGATCTCCAGATACGTCCAGGCTGCGATCGTAGTGGTCTGGACTCACACCCATGCAGAAAAGATGCCCTTTATCGTGGGAGTGTATAAGGAGTTTAAGATACCCTCTCAGCTTGCGTGCAATATCCTGAAAAAGGGTATGCCGCTGATGATCAATGAGATCCTCTGGGCGTTGGGGATGGCGACTCTGACACAGTGTTATTCCATGCGCGGGCTGGACGCCGTGGCGGCGTTAAATATTTCCACTACAATTTCCAACCTGTTCAGCGTCATCTATATGGCAATGGGGAGCGCGATCTCCATTATCGTGGGACAGCTTTTGGGGGCCGGCAAAATGAGGGAAGCCAGGGAAACGGACACCAGACTGATCACTTTCTCGGTATTCTCCTGCCTGGTGCTTGGGGGTCTGCTGATCCTGCTGGCGCCGCTTTTCCCCGCGCTGTACAATACCACGGATACGGTAAAGGCATTGGCGGCTTCGCTGCTTCGGGTGGCGGCGGCATGTATGCCTCTGGCGGCATTCATGCACGCGTCCTATTTCACCCTGCGCACCGGGGGCAAGACCATTGTGACTTTTTTGTTTGACAGCGTGTTCCTGTGGTGTGTCAGCGTGCCGGTGGCGTATGCCCTGAGCCGCTTCACCGGGTTGCCCATGGTGCCGCTCTATTTAAGCTGCCAGCTGCTGGATATCATCAAGTGTGTGATAGGGTTTATCCTGGTAAAGAAGGGCGTGTGGATCAATAATCTGGTGGGCGCCCAGGGACAGAAGTGAGGACAGGAAGCATGAAATACGAATATGTGCCGCAGATCAGACAATATAGACTGGCGTCCTGTGATATTACCTGTAATTGTAATCTTCGGTGCAGGTTTTGCTTTAATGATTTTTCACAGAAGAATTTTAATATGACGGAGGATATTTTCCAAGATATTTTTCGGGTCGTGCCGTATTTGCCTGAAGCCACAGGCATGGATGGGAAGGGCTTTTATTTTTCCTGCCTGTGGGAGCCCTCCATTCATCCGCGGTTCCTGGAGCTTCTGCAGATGATCCCTGAGAAGTACAGGAGCAGGGTGTTTTTTACCTCCAATTTCGCGAAGCCATATACGGACGAAATGATAGAACAGCTCGCCCGCGCCAATGTCAATCATATCAATATTTCTATTGAAACCTTGGACGGTGATAAGTATAAGCAGCTTACAGGGGGCACGGAGAAGAATTACGAGAACTTCTTTTCCAATCTGGAAAAGATTGCGGCAATTTTCCCCAAATATGAGACAGCGCCAAAACTTCGCTTTATCAGCATGGCGCTAAAGTCCAATTATCAGGAGCTTGAAGCCATTGTGGAGAAGTGCCAAAAAGATTATCATGCATTTGTCAATGAGATCCGGACGCCCTTTGAGGGAACTTATATAGAACGTTTCCAGGAAGAACTGCTGGACAAAGAGGAGATTGCATATTTGGAGCGTGTGCTGGCAAAACATGGTGAAAGAGTCAGTTATTACCTTCGGGAATCCGACGTATGCAGACAGGACGAGGTGAGAGAAAGGGCCGCAGGCACAGGAAATGCTGCCGGGGAGACAGGGGCAGGGGCTGCAGGAAATGGGAACACGAAGTCGGGTTCCGGACAGAGAGTGGACCCGCTTCCGGCAATCGCGCTGCGGGAACTGCCGGAGGATTACTATGACGTCCGTATCGACTCAAATGGGGATATAACCTGGCATGGGACCAGAGAGCACTTTCACTATGATCCGTCTGCGGATTATACAGCCCTGTTTGCGGAAGGGTTGGAAAAGCTGGTTCGACAGGAAGCTGAGCGTCATGTGCTTTTTGAAGATAGGGTTAAAAAATATTTTGAGATCAGGCATAAGCCTTTTCAAAAAACATTCTTTTTCCTGGATGATCTGGTCGAGTCGGACAATTTTTTTGTGCTCCGCGGCTGGGCCGGTGTAAAAGGGATTGACAGCGGCAGACAGCTGAAGATTCTGGAGCTTTCCGATAAAAGCGGCAGCCCCATGTATTATGTGTGTGAGGATGAAAGCCGCGCCGATGTTGTCGATGCCGTGAGAGAACCTTTTGAGAATGCCGGTTTCCGGATTCTGGTCGATAAGAGGGGGATGAGCGGGCAAAAGCTCCGGGCAAGAATGTTTTTTTATGGAAAAGAGGAGAATCGGATCACCCATATCGCTTCAAAAAGGCTGTATGTACAATTAAAATAAAGTTTTCCTTGCAATTGCCGTCATAGATGATAAACTGTTTTCAGGGGGATTCCCCACAAGACAAAATCAGGAGGTTGTGAGTATGATAAAAGGATTTAAAATGAAGCTTTTTCCCGGGCAGGAGGCTGAGTACGAAAAGAGGCATAATGAGCTCTGGCCGGAAATGCAGGACATGATCCATGAGCACGGCGGAAAGAATTATACGATTTTCCTTGACAGGGAGACATTGACCTTATTCGGGTACATAGAGATTGAGGATGAGGAGCTGTGGGCGAAGGGCGCTGACACGGCGATCAACCGCAAGTGGTGGGACTTCATGGCGGACATTATGGAGACTAATCCTGACAACAGCCCCGTGAGCATTGACCTGCAGACCGTGTTCCATCTGGACTGACATTCGGACAGCCCAGTGTCTCCTGTCCTAAGCCTATGGGACAAAATGTTCCAGGCTTAGGGAGAGGTGCGGCTGCACTCCGAAATAAGCAGCAGGACAGCGGGAAACCGTCAAGGATGATGGATGGGCTGACGCCTGCCTTGACCGTTTCCCGCCCCGGCTGCGGGTTTGAATTCTTTAGTAGATTTGACTTGACAGTAATCTTTTTCTCCGTTTTCTATATTGCTCAATGTCTCTATTTGCCACAGCCTTTCCCGGCGCACGGCATTCATGTCATTTGGAAAGAGCATATTTATTACTTTGATGGCATAATCAGAAGATACCATTGCGTGTTCACGCATATGTCCGGTAGCAACAGCTTGTCCTACAACTCTTAAAGCCGTTTGGGTAATGATATCTTGACTGCTTTTCGCTAATTGATGTATTTGAAATCCGGCTTGCCTTACATCGTGTTTACGCGCGGTTCCCTCCTGCCAATTTTTATTAACCTCATATCCCGCAGTAATAATAGGGTTGTCCATATCCTTATATTTAATAGTGGTTAATATATGCTCTGCCAGCAAAATAGCATACTTGCATAACTTTACCTGAGAAGATTTCTCATATTCTTCATCTAATTTTTTGCGAAGTTCAATATCATCTGAAATTTTTATCTTGGTTAAGGTTGCCATATATCCTTCCTCTTTGATTCGTCACCTTGTGGATATCCGTACCGCTTAAGTCCAGTATCTTGTAGTCACCGCTGTTGTTTACCAAAATATTCTGAACAAAAGAGCCTGGGGAAAATCCCGGTGTCGGGATTGCAGATGTGTCCAGGCTGATCTGTCCATAGAGCCTTATAAATTGATGAGAAGTGACTTTCGTTTAATTATCATGGTACAATTATACCCTGGATATAATATGCAATAAATATTTTTCCTTGAAAAAAGAAATATCCCGCACATTTTGCAGTGCTCATACGTCAAACACTATGAAGGGAGGTTTTTGGCGCATGGATATCGAAGAACAATATGACAGGATATACCGATACTGCTATTTCCGGCTGTATGACAGGCAGCTGGCGCAGGATATCACGCAGGAAACCTTTCTGAGATTTTACAGGCAGGGGCTGAACCTGGACAAGAGCAGGGAGCTGCCGTATTTATACACGATTGCCAGACATTTATGTATTGATGAATTCCGCAGAAAGAACGCCGGCGGCAGAGGAGGCGCCGGAGCGGGGTTGGATGTGGGAGGATTTGGTATAAATGAGGTGAGCAGGGACGATGCCCCTACAGGAAATACCTGCGGGGAAGCGGTCAGCACTGAGAGTATGGATAAAGAAATGATTGGTTTGGAAGGCATCAGGAGAAACGATTTGGTGGATGGTCCCGGTGGTATGGCGGGGCATGACAGTTCGGAAAGCTGGATAGACAGTATGGTCCTGAGAGCTGTAATAGGAAAGCTTCCAAGGGAGGAACAGGAATTATTGTTCTTGAGATATGTTAATGAAGTTTCTGTGGCGTCCATCTGCCAGGTCATGGGAATATCGCGCTTTGCGGTCTACCGCAGGCTCTCAAAGGTATTAAAGCGGCTGAAAAAAGAACTGATAAAGGAGGGATTTTCAGAATGAACAGTCAGTTAAAAAAGAGAATTCGGCAGGCGTTTGCAGCTCCGGAGCCTGACCGGCAGGCGAAAGCCGGATTTTTGAACAGGCTGCCACAGCCCAGAATCAGTATGCCGGAGTTTATCCTGACGCAGGCGGCTTATCTTAGGAAATTTACCATAATACTGTCGGTGCTTCTGCTATTTCCTGCGCTGATGGGAGCCTGCTTTGCCGACCCAAATACTCTGTGGGCGGTATCGGCTTTTGTGCCTTTTCTGGGGCTTTTGGCTGTTGCCGAGAGCACTCGCTCTGCAATGTACGGGATGGAGGAGTTTGAAATGTCCGCGAGATTTTCGTTGAAAAGCATTGTTCTTGCCAGAATGAGCGTCCTGGGGCTGCTGGATGGGGCGCTTCTTGGGGGGGCGGCTCTGCTGTGCGGGATTGGCAGCAATATCGCTTTTCTGCAGACAGGAGTTTATCTTCTGGTGCCGTACCTGATAACAGTAAACATCAGTCTGTGGATCGCGCGGCATTTTCGCAGCAGAGGAGCCGTGTATGCCTGCATGAGCGTGGCGGTGCTGGTCAGCGCTGCCAATGAGATGCTGCACATGGCAGTGGATTTTGTGTACCAGCCCGCTTATATTGGCTGGTGGTTTATCCTGGCAGCGCTGTCGGCCGGGATGATGGTAAACGAGGCTTATCATACAATAAAAAGAACGGAGGAAGCGGCATGGAGCTGGTAATTGACAGATTATCAAAGCAGTACAAAAACAAAATCTCGGTTGACCGTGTTTCCGCAAGGCTGCACAAGGGCGTACACGGACTGCTGGGTGAGAACGGGGCTGGCAAAACGACGCTTATGAGGATGATATGCGGTATCTTAAAGCCCACCGGAGGTACCGTCTCCTATGACGGGATTGACGTGAGCGAAGAAGAATACCGTGCGGTGCTGGGCTACCTGCCCCAGGATTTCGGATATTATCCGGAGTTTACGGGAATGGATTTCCTCATGTACATGGCGGCGTTAAAGGGACTTGGAAAGACCCAGGCGAAGCGGAGGGCGGCGGAGCTTCTGCAGCTGGTGTCCCTGCAGGAGGTTGCCGGCAGGAAGATAAAGACCTATTCGGGAGGCATGAAGCAGAGGCTGGGGATTGCCCAGGCACTGCTGAACCGGCCCGGGCTTGTCGTGCTGGATGAACCGACCGCCGGGCTGGATCCCAAGGAGAGGGTGCGATTCCGCAGCCTGATCCAGGAGCTGGGAAAAGAGAGCATTGTGCTGCTGTCGACGCATATTGTGTCGGATGTGGAGCACATTGCCGATACGGTCCTGATCATGAAGAACGGACAGCTGATCTACCAGGATAAGTGGGACGGCAGCAGGGGTAATCTTGAGGATTTCTATCTGCAGCATATCGGGGAGGGAACCGTAGCAGGGTGTGGAATAAGGAATGGGACGGAGGTTGAAGACAGGATTGGGGGAGATAAGTCATGAGTAATTTTGGCGCTTTATATCGTTATGAATGTAAGAAGCTGTTTGGCAGGAAGATTGTTTGGATTTCTTTTGGAATATGCGTGGCGGCGGTGATTCTTTCGCTGGTTGCACCTCTTTTGGGGGATTATTGTATCGACGGAAAGTTTGTGGGCACAAATTCTGATATGTATCGGACGGATAAGGGTTATGCCAAAGCCCTGGACGGCAGGGTAATCGATCAGGGGCTTATGGAGGAAACCATAGGGGCGTACAGGAAAATCCCGCAGGCATTGGATGGGCATCACTATACGTACACAGAGGAGTACCAGCAATTTGCCCGTCCCTACAGTGAGATTTTCAATTTCATACGTCAGATGACAGGGGTGCAGACCTCGGAGCTTATGTGGTCCTGGGAGCCCAGTGAAGGGGACTTTCATGAGAGAAGGCAGGCATATCTGGCTTCCCTGTGGGCGGACGCCGGGCTTTCGGAGGGGGAGATGGATTATTGGAGAAGACGGGAAGCCCGGATTCGGACGCCCTATGTCTATCAGGAACACAGCGGCATTGACTACATGTTTTCAAGTTATCAGACAGTAGGGCTTATGGTATTGCTGGTGACTGCCATATGCCTTTCCGGGATGTTTTCGGATGAGCATACCAGGAAGACAGACCAGATTATTTTGTGCAGCCCTCTGGGTAAGACCAGGCTCTACTGGGCGAAGATGGCGGCGGGTGTCAGCTTTGCGGCAGGCGGTGCGCTTATTTTGCTGATCTTTACCTTTTTGGCAACCATGTGCCTGTATGGGACGGGAGGCTTTCATGCCGCCTTTCAGATCATATATGCACTGAGTTCGGAGCCGCTCACCTGTGGGCAGGCGCTTTTGATCGCTTATGGATGCATGATGGCTGCGGCAGTCTTTATCAGTGCGTTTGTCATGGTTTTGTCCGAGCTGCTGCGCAGCAATATTGCTACGCTGGCCGTTTCCACGGGGCTGCTGATCACAGCCATGATTGTCAATGTGCCGGAGCAGTACAGGGTGCTGGCGCAGATATGGAATTGGCTGCCATGGTGCTTCCTGACGCCCTGGAATGTGTTCGGGGAGTATACGCTGCCTGTATTTGGAGGATATCTGGCGGCGTGGCAGGCGGTGCCGCTGTTTTATCTCGCAGCTGGAATGATTATCGTGGCTGTGGGGAAACCGGTATATCAGAAATTCCAGGTCAGCGGGAGATAAAGGAATTTTAGCCTGTGCGGGCGGACGGATTCTGCAGCGGGTTACAGTTCACATGTCAATGTCAGTTAGTTAAGCTAATGGGTTAGATTCCTTCAAGGGGTCTAACCTAACACCCCATTATGGGAAAATGAGGTTTCTTCCGTTCATTCGGCAAATGTAAAAAGGATGATTGACCTGGTAGATGCTGAAATAACCGGAACAAACCGCCTGCTTGAAAGCTGCACTGCCAACACATGACACGTGTTCACAGGTAAGGCACCTGCGCCGTGGGGCTATTGCATATCATCAAAAAAATGACTTGCATATTGTATTATGCTTCTTTTCTGTGCTATACTTCTCATATACAGATATTCCGGCTTGTTAAATAGAATGTAATGTGATATTTTTTAAATATCGGGATAGTGTCAAATGACTTATGAAAAAGCTGAGTCTAAAAAATAGGCGCTATCGAACCTTGAAAATTGCAGATAATATCGGACAGCAGGGGGAACATATGAAAACTTTGAAGCTGACAGGGATTGTCCAAAAATAATTTGTATAGAAGACGAAGAATAAATCTGTACAGGCAAGGCGGAAGAAGGAGGCAGATATGAGATTGGTATTGATCAGGCATGGCGAGAGCGTATGGAATATGGAAAACCGTTTTACGGGGTGGACGGATGTGGAGCTTTCACCCAAGGGTATGGAGGAAGCGGCGGAGGCCGGAAGGATACTGCGCGAAAAGGGCTTTGATTTCGACATTTGCTATACGTCTTATTTGAAGCGTGCCATACACACGCTCAATATTGCACTGGATGAAATGGACCGCCAGTGGCTTCCGGTAGTAAAATCCTGGAAGCTGAACGAAAGGCATTACGGGGCGCTGCAGGGTCTGAATAAATCGGAAACGGCGGAAAAATACGGCGAGGAGCAGGTCAGGATATGGAGACGTTCCTTCGATGTGCAGCCGCCTGTCCTGGATAAGGAGGATGAGCGCAATCCCCGCAGAGCAGCCGCATATTCCCGGGAGACGGAGGATATGCCCCTGGCGGAGAGCCTGAAGGATACGATTGCCCGTGTGGTGCCATATTATAATGCTGAGATCAAGCCTCAGATGGAGAGCGGCAGAAATGTCCTAATCGTTGCTCATGGAAATTCCCTGCGCGCCCTGGTGAAGTACTTTGAGAATCTTTCAAATGAGGAGATCATCGGTGAGAACATTCCCACAGGTACGCCCCTGGTATATGAGTTTAATGAGAATTTTGAGGTTGCGGATAAATATTACCTGGGAGATGAGGCCGCCATTCAGGCAAAGATGCAGAGCGTAGCCAACCAGGGGAAAGCAAAGTAGATTGTATTTGATGCCTTCCCCCAGGCGGTTTACTTTTGCCTGCGGGAAGGCGGGTAAAAGAGCGAAATGGAATAAAGATTTGGAGGCGTTCAGGGGATTGTGGGTAAAATTCTGGATGAAGGCTTAGTTTATGAAATCCTTTCCGTTGTCGGGGAAATACCCGAAGGGAGGGTGGCTACATACGGACAGATTGCCCGGCTGATCGGCAGGGATAAAAATTCGCGTCTTGTGGGAAAGGTACTGAGCATGTCTGAGTATTACGGACAATATCCGTGTCACAGGGTGGTAAACCATGCAGGGCGGCTTGTCCCCGGATGGCGGGAACAGAAGTCCCTGCTGGAGTCCGAAGGCGTTACCATGAAAAATGAAAGCCATGTGGATCTGAAAAAGCATCAGTGGGATTGCTGACAGACGAAGGAGGCGCTATGGTTTATACATCATATTATGTCTCGCCTGTGGGGCAGATTTTGCTTGCGGCAAAGGATGACGCGCTTGTAGGGCTGTGGATAGAAAACCAGAAGTATTTTTTCGGTTCTTTAAAAGATGAGCAGGAACGCCAGGAGGATCATCCGGTTTTGATAAAGGTCCGGGGCTGGCTTGACCGGTATTTCAGGGGTGAAAAGCCTGAGATAACAGAACTGAAGCTTGCACCGGCAGGCAGTGAATTCCGCAGGGCGGTGTGGGGTGCCCTCTGCCAGATCCCATATGGAACAGTGACAACCTATGGGGAAATTGCAAAAAAAGTGGCAGAGAAGCTCGGGAAGGGACAGATGTCGGCGCGGGCGGTGGGAGGCGCCGTCGGGCATAATGGGGTTTCCATCATTATACCCTGCCACCGTGTGGTGGGAGCAAATGGGAGCCTGACCGGATATGCAGGAGGGATTGACAGGAAGATAAAGCTCCTGGCGCATGAGGGCGTGGACATGGGGAAGCTTTGCAATCCGTTGAAACAGTAGATTAGAATGATGTAAACGAACTATTTAAGTGTCGGAGCTTAAGGATAACCTGCATCCATGCGAAATGGATAAAAATATGGGGCTGTTGCACTGGCATTTCAAAAAATAAGGTGCAACGGTCCCATATTTATGATCAACCTTTCTGAAGGCTATCTTACATCGTTTGCGCTTTCCTTTCCCGCTTCAAAGTCTACGGCGTTCTGCAGGGTGGTGCCTGCGATGGCGGCAAGAGCTTCTTTTGTGAAAAATCCCTGATGGGAGGTTATCACTACATTGGGGAAAGAGAGCAGCCTTGCGGTGGTGGAGTGCTCCAGGATTTCGTCGGAGCGATCCTCGAAGACATTGTTTGTTTCTTCCTCATACACGTCCAGTCCCACGCCCGCGAATTTGTGCATCCGGATGCCCTCGATCAGGTCGTTGGTCTTGACCAGCGCGCCTCTGGAGGTGTTTACCAGGATGACGCCGTCCTTCATCTGTCGTATAGTGTCGATATTTATTATGTGGAAAGTATCGTCTGTCAGAGGACAGTGCAGAGAAATGACATCACTGTCAGACAATAGCTTTTCCAGAGAGACATATTCTGTAAAGGCTTTCAGAGATTCATTTTGATATACATCATAGGCGATGACCTTCATGCCAAAGCCGTGACAGATACGGCACATTGCGGCGCCAATCTTTCCTGTTCCTATGATGCCGGCGGTTTTCTGGTAGAAGTTGAATCCCATCAGCCCGCTCAAGCTGAAATCGTTCTCGCGGACCTTGTTGTATGCCTTGTGCAGGCGGCGGTTGCTGGCCAGGGCGAGAGCCATGGCATGTTCCGCCACTGCCTCCGGAGAGTAGCCGGGCACACGCATGACGCGAATGTCATATTTTGCTGCCGCCTCTAAATCCACATTGTTAAAGCCTGCACAGCGCATCAGGATCAGACGGATGCCTTTGGAGTGCAGGATTTCCACTGTGTGTGTGCCCACATCGGAGCTGACAAAAGCGCACACTGCGTCGAAGCCCTCCGCAAGGGCGGCGGTCCTGGAATCCAGGTCAGATTTGGTGAATTCAATGGAAATGCCGGGAAAACTTTTCAGGATCTCCTGGAAAGATGTCTCGTCGTAACTTTTTGTGTCATAAAATAAAATACGCATAGCTGCATTGACCTCATTTCTGCGCCTGTGGCGCTTTTTGCTTTAATCCTTACGCCATTTATATATAGCAGGAAAAATTTGCCGTTGCAGATACCTGTGGGAAGTTTTTGTGCAACAGACATTTCTAATATAGTATCTCCTAAATGATAGAAGCGCAATCCTGATTTTGATCTTTAATATAGATTTTTGTGATTATTCGCAACGGTCCAGACAGCACCTTCCACGAAATAAAAATTGCAGGACACAAATATTTGTATAATATAGCGGATTATGTTGCGGATTTACGGTATTGTGTTATAATAATTATACATATGCTGAACATCAGGTAAGGACATGGCCTGATATAATGACAGGATCAAAATGGATTTGGAATTTGAGGCTGTATATAAGGGGAGTATGGGTATGCAGGATGTTTTAAACAATGAATTATATGAGGCATTTGCGCAGGCGTCTGAAATCGTATATATTTACGTATGTGACATGAAAACGGACCTGACAAGGTGGTCGGAGAATGCGGTGGATTATTTTAATCTGCCCGGAGAGTATATCTATAATACCGCGGAGGTCTGGATGCAGCATATTCACCCCGATGACAGGGCCGTTTATCTGGAGGATATCAGTGCTGTGTTCGGCGGAACGAGGGCAAAGCATAACTGCAAGTACCGTGCCCTGAACAAATATGGCAACTATGTGTGGGTGGAATGTAAAGGCAGCGTGATCAAAGATGGGGACGGCGCCCCGGCAGTCTTTGCGGGGATTATGACAAGGCTTGACGGGCAGAATAAGTATGATTTCCTCACGAACCTCATGACCCTGAACGAGTTTTATCAGAACGATTTTTCTGTGGGAAGCGGGGCTGTGATGCTGATGGGGATAGATGACTTCAGGAAGGTCATAACCAGCCGCGGATATGAGTTTGGGGACAATGTGCTGGTGAATCTGGCGAAGCTGTTCCAGTCGGCGTGCGGGGATGAGATGCAGGTATACCGCTTTGGTGGGGACGAGTTTTTGATCGTGAAGCGGGATGGCACCCTGGAGGAGATGACCGCCCTTTTCGAGAGGATATCAGGGGAGGCTGACGAACTGAAGGCTTCGGACGGTCAGATGCTTCATATTGAGTTTTCCGGAGGCTTAAGCTTCTATCCGGCGGACGGGACTACCAAAGAGAAGCTGATCAACAAGCTTGAAAATTCCCTGGGCTATGCAAAGCAGTATAACCGCGGGCATTTGGAGGTTTTTAACCAGGAGATTGCCGAGCATCAGAAGAGGGCACAGCTTTTGCAGGAGGATCTGAAGAACAGCATCCGTAATGATTTCAAAGGTTTTGAGCTGTATTTTCAGCCGCTTGTGGAGAGGGAGGACCAGAGCATCATCGGATGTGAGTCCCTGCTTCGCTGGAAAGGCGAACATATCAAGGATTCATGTCCGATGGAATTCATAAAGGTGCTGGAGGATCATGGCGATATTCAGGCTGTAGGCCAGTGGGTCATGGAGCAGGCGCTCCTTCACCAGAAGAAGTGGCAGGAGAAATATCCGGGCTTTCATGTGAGCTTTAACGTTTCTTATCAGCAGTTCATGAACGAGCATTTTGTGGAGGCATTGATCCAAAAGGCGAGAGAAACAGGTGTGGAGACAAACAATATGATAGTGGAGCTGACGGAGAGCAGCGAGGTGGAGGAGGCGGAAAGCCTTGCCCAGGTGTTCCGCAGGCTCAGGGAGGAAGGTTTTACCATTGCCCTGGATGATTTCGGCACGGCATATGCTTCTCTGCAGATGCTGATGAATCTGCCTGTGAATTATATCAAGATTGAGCATTCCCTTGTGAAAAACCTTGCGGAGCCGGGGCATGAGAACGATTATATTATCATTGAGAACCTTCTGTCTCTGTGCAGAAGGCTTGGCTGCAGTTCCGTGGTAGAGGGTGTGGAAAATGAGGTGATAGAGAATGCCGTAAAGAAGACAGAGGCGACCTATCTGCAGGGCTATTACTATTCCAGGCCCATACCGGAGGCGGATTTTGACGCGATGCTTGAGAAGAACCGGGGCAGGTAGGAGCCGGGAGCCAGGGGGGTCAGCGACCCACGCGGGGTATCTGGCCTGCATTTGCAAGGGCGGTGAAATGGCTTATAGAATATTGATCATTGACGATGATACCGAACTTCTGACAATGCTGAAAAAATTTTTTGAGATCAGAAGATATGAAGTGATGACAGCCGTAAATGGCATGGAAGGGTTAAAGAAAGCAGGATTGCAGCCGGATATTATCCTGCTGGATGTAAATATGCCTCTGGTTGACGGCATCGAGGTATGCCGCAGGATACGGGACAAGGTAGCATGCCCCATTTTGTTCCTGACGGCAAGGGCAGAGGAACAGGACCGGGTCAACGGGCTCTTGTCAGGGGGGGACGATTATATTTTAAAACCGTTCAGCCTGAAAGAGCTGGATGCGAGGATAACGGCGCATCTGAAGCGGGAGGAAAGGCGCGGGGACAAAACGGCGTTCTGCTTTCAGGGGGAAGTGTCCATCGACTATAAGGCCAAGACCGTGCAGATTCATACGGATTATCTGGAACTGACCAGGCTGGAATATGAGATTATTGAGTTCCTGTCCATGAACCCGGGGATTGTCTTTGACAAAGAGAGGATTTATGAGAAGGTATGCGGATATGACGCGGAAGGCGACAGCAGGGTGATCACGGAGCTGATCCGCAGGATCAGGAAGAAAATGCAGAAATATACAGGGACAGAATATATTGAGACAGTGTGGGGGATGGGCTATCGATGGAAAAAATAAGAAATCTTTCCCTGAGAAGGAGCATTCTTCTGTATATGGGGATTGCTGTATTCTGCAGTTTCATTCTCTCCGCAGCGATTGTCAGGACTGCCGGACGGGCGCAGATAAGGATCTGGCAGAAGTATTCGGGTGAGATCCCTGAGCCGGATCCCTATGGGGTTCGCGAATCCGTTTCTTACGAAATTTCCCGTCCCGGCTTCTATGAAATGACCCCCTCGGACCGGGTCCTGTCGGAACTCTGCGACTTCCTCCAGACCTATACCATACTGCTACTGTCCATTGCGGGGATTGCCATTGCGGTATTCTTTTTTTACCGGGATAAAATAAAACGGCCCACCGAGGAGCTGGAACGGGCATCCCGGAATATTGCCGTAAATAATCTGGACTTTCATATCACCTATGAGAACCGGGACGAGATGGGCAGGCTCTGCCGTGAGTTTGAGCGAATGAGGGAGCAGCTGGCGGAGAATAACAGGGCATTATGGAGAAATGTTGAGGAGGAAAGGGCGCTTCGGGCGGCAATTGCCCATGACATACGTTCCCCGCTGTCCGTGCTGAGGGGCTATCAGGAAATGCTGCTGGAGTATCTGCCGGATGGGACCATCAACGGGGATGAGGCAATGAAAATGCTCTCGGAAAGCATGGTGCAGATTGAACGCATGGATGTCTTTGTGGAGACCATGCGCCGTCTGAGCAGCCTGGAAGAAAGAACGCCGGCCGCCGGGGAGATTACCGCGGATCAGCTGGGGGCGGATATGCAGGCGGAGCTGGACATTTTGCAGAAAAAGTCCGGGAAGCATATTATCCTGCAGGTATTGTCATCTGATGAAATATTTTGCGGAGATAAGGAAATGATTCTGGAGGTAGCGGAAAACCTGCTGTCAAACGCCCTGCGCTATGCAGAGCGGCAGGTGGAGGTTATTGTCAGGGCGGCATACTCCGAATTGCGGATCTGTGTCAGGGACGATGGGTCCGGTTTCCAGGAAAGCGCGGAGGAGGTCACAAGGCCTTTTCACCAGCAGAATGTGAAAGACAGCCTGAAACATACGGGAATGGGAATGTACATCAGCAGGCTGTACTGCGAGAAGCACGGAGGGGAGCTCATCCTGGAAAATGACGGACAAAGAGGAGCCGTGGTGACGGCAATATTTCAACGGATTGCGTGAGCAATCCGTTTTCTGTTGTCTTTTTGTTGTGATTTCCCCTTTATGATGATCAGGAGCAGCTCTTGAAAGATCTGTAATCTTTCAGAAAACAGGCTCAAAAAAATGGTGGCAGAAAAGGGGGAAAAATATGTTGTCAATCCTGGAAAGAGAGGTAAAAAACTATTTGAAGAATCCTCTGTTCTGGATAGGGGCTTTGATTGTTGTACTTGGCGTATTTCAAAACGTAAGACCCTATCTGGGCATACATTATCTGGCGGAGGGGGAGGAGATCGTCAACGATTATCCGGACTCGTTCCGATCGGCGGAGGTTTATGAAGGGTATGTGCCGTCCACAGAGGAACAGAGGATGGAGCTGTGGCGGGAGAAAATCAGGGACACCCTGATTACCGCCTTTGAAATGGACATGGCAGAAGCAGATGCCGTCATCGAAGAAATGACAGAGAGAAGCATGCTTGATGGCGCAAGCGGGATAACGGCAGACAGCGGTGGAACAGGCGGGGGTAATGGGATGGATATCCCTGCAGCCTGCGAGTATCTGGAAAAGGAGTATCGCTTCTACGGGGCATATTCTTCGTATGTGGACAGCGCGTATCATAAGGGGACAAGGGAGGAGATTAATGCCTACATTGCGGATAACCTGCAAGACAAGACCTTTTCTTATTATTTTTCCAGGAAGTTCGCCGACTTTGCGGGGCTGTTCATGGTACTCTTTGCATCGGTCATGCTGTCGGCTCTATTCTTCCAGGACACCAGGAAAAATACCTATGAGCTGCTTCATACCAAGCCTGTCAGCGCAGCCGGGTATGTGGGCGGGAAAATCGGGGGAGGCTTTGCCGGCTGCCTTATGGTATTGGCAATCCTGAACCTGGTCTTCTGGCTGCTGTGCTCTATGGCGGTGAAAGACAGTGGTTTCCAGGTGAGGCTGTCTGACTTCCTGTGGGCCGCCTGTCTCTATATCCTGCCCAGTATGCTGATGATCGTAAGCGTTTACAGCCTGGTCTCACTTCTGTTTAAGAGCCCTCTGCCCGCGGTGCCGTTTCTGTTTCTCTATATTGTGTATTCCAACATGGGGAGCCGGAATGAACAGGGCATATATGGGTATTACGGCAGGCCGCTGGCGATCATGGTGCGTTTCCCGGGGGATTTTTTTGATGCCTCTCCGCCGCCGATGGTTTTGCTGAATCAGGGCTTTTTGGTCTTGGCATCCATAGGAATTATTCTGGTCTCGATACAGGTGTGGAAAAGGAGGCGTGTCTATTGAAGTCCGGGTTGAACTTGAGGGGGGAGGCGGCATCCAATTTAAAGTATGAATTCAAAATTTGTCTCAGCAATTATAAGATTCCCTTCGGCGTGTTTTTTGTGGTCATGCTGAGCCTTATCCGGGGTGTGGCTTACAGTTTCGAGATAGGAATTGCGATGGAACCGCCCATGGCTATACTTGCGGCAGTGTTTTGCGCGGACACCTACACCCGGGAAATTACCTCCAGGAGGTCTCAGGTGCAGCGGCTGTACCCCATGAAAAAGAGAATGGGATCCATTGCCGAAAGGATGATGATACAGGAGATCTTCCTGACCCTGCTGGCGGTGATGGGGTATGGGCTGTTCTTTTTATTTCAGCGTCCCCGTATCTCTGCCATGGGGCAGGATGGCCTGAGAAGCGAAGCGGTCCAATTCCTCCTGTATTTTGCCGCCATGGTGATAACCGTGAGCTTCTGGGGGATTCTGTCAAACCTGCTTTCGTGTGTCATGAGAAATATGTGGATGGGGATCGGAGCATGCGTGATACTTTGGGTGATTACCAATTCCGGCGTCATAGGAGACAGGTATTTTGGAGTGTGGAACATTTTTTCCTACACTTTCAGGGATGTGGAAAACAGCGGCGATTTCAGCTGGATCTGTGGAAAACTGGTCTGTACATGTGCAGGGATTGCGGCGATGGCTGTATTGCCGCAGGTCATTGAGAAACGGGGATGTTGATAAATTCGGCTGACCATCTTGACTTTGAGCCGTGCCTGTAAAGGCATAAGCCATATTATGGCCTTGGCGAACGCTGCGGGAGTTGGTTGGCATGTGTAAAGAGGGGTGTCTGCACATCCTCTTATGAAGCATGCAGGGAGGTAGGAACATGAGCATAAAAATAAAAGATCTGACGGTGACATTTAAGAATAAAGTGACGGCAATCGACCATGCCGATCTGGAAATCCCCGGCGGTATTTTCGGATTGCTGGGGGAAAACGGCGCAGGGAAGACTACGCTGATGAGGGTATTGACGACGGTATTATCCCCCACAGGAGGGACCGTGACACTGGATGGGATCCCATACAACGAGAAAAATTATGGGAAAATACAGAAAAAGATAGGCTACCTGCCTCAGGAGATTGATCTGTATCCAAATTTAAGCGTGCAGGAATGTCTGGAATATATGGGAGATCTGGCGGGTGTCCCCAGGCGGGAATGTGGGGAGCGCATCGGATATTATCTGGAGAAAACAAGCCTGCAGGAGCATCGGGGAAAGAAAATAAAGCAGCTGTCCGGGGGAATGAAACGGAGGGTGGGGCTCATCCAGGCGCTTTTGAACGAGCCGGAGTTCCTGATCATAGACGAACCTACCACCGGGCTGGATCCGGAAGAACGTATCCGCATCAGGAACCTGCTGGTTGATTGCTCAAAAGACCGCACCATATTATTTTCCACCCATGTGGTGGAGGATCTGGCGGCTACCTGCGACCGGCTGGCGGTCATGAAAAAGGGGAAGTTCCTCTACACAGGAAGCTTGAAAGATTTACAGCAGCAGGCAAAGGGGCACGTCTGGCTCTGCAGGGTGAAAGAGGAAGCAATGGCAAGGGAATTGGAGAAAGGCTATCGCGTATCTTCAAAACAGTATGTGGAGAACGGCCTGCAGGTCAGGCTGATCAGCCGGACGCCGCCCCGGCTGGCGGGAGCCGTTCCCTGTGAGGCGACGCTGGAGGACGCTTATATCTACATCACAAACCGGGAAAGTGATTCCTGTAGGCAATGAGCCTTCTGCCAAGAGTGCAGGCGCCGGTGCTGCTCTTATAGTTGGGGCAGGCGGAGAGGCTGCCGCGACTTTTCAGACACAGCAGCCTCTCCCCTTGGTCAGATGATAAATTTACAGCCGACACCCCTGACGCACAAATATGTCACTTTACGCCATTTTCACAACAAGCGTTATAAAGAAGCATTCATCACGAATATCAGCAAAAATCTCTCCATGCATAAGCCCCATCAACCTTTTGCATATGAAAAGCCCAAGCCCGTTGCCCTGCACCTTGTCCGCATTATTTCCACGATGAAAGCTCTCGAATATCTGCGGCAGTTCTTTCGCCTCAAGAGTACAGCCTGTATTTGATACCGTGATAAGCTCACATCCATCCATTTTATCAAAGCTGATCTCAATTCGTCTGCCGTCACCGTATTTCATCGCATTTTCGATCAGATTTTGCAGGCACTCTGCAAGACGGTCGGGGTCGCAGGAAAGAATACAATCATCATACTTCTGAATCGCAAACTCCGTTCCCGATATGGCAAGCTGGGGAGTATATCTCGCATCTATCTTTGCAATGACAGCGCTTAAGAAAGCCTCCCCCTGTGTGACCTCAAAGCTCATAAAGTCCTCGCTTGCCGCCTTTGTGATCTCGCTGACAAAACACTCTATCTCATCTGCACGGATATTGATACTTTCAGCAGCAGCACGCCGTTTTTCCTCGTCCTTGTATAATCCCCTGGCAAGAGCCTTTGCGCCCAGCTTGATTGCTGACAAAGGCGTTTTGATATCGTGAGAAAGGGAAAGCAGCAAGAGTTTTTTCTCCCTCTGCATCGTGATTTCTTTTTTACGGCTGTCCTCGATACTCTCACGCAGAAGATTCACACCCCATGTGAATTTTCCGAAGAAACGGCTTTTTTCCTCTGGTATCGGAACAGCAAGATTTCCCTTTGCAAGCTCCTTAGGAACATCGCTCAGCCTGTCGAAAGGCGCGATGATATGTCTGCGGATATAATACAAAAGACCTGTCACCAACAGGAACAGCGCACCCAATACGCAGTTTACCGCCACAATGCCAAATTGTCCGTTCCCGACGGTATATTCAACACGATAAAGCGTATCGTCCGCTTCTATGATAAGATAATGCTCATCGGAACGGTAGATGTCATCACCCGTAAACACACCTGTAATGTGGGGGTATTTTTCAATGTCATAACTGCCCGTCTGTGCTATCTCACCCGCAAGCCGCCTGGCTTCAACACGATAAATACCTTCACTATTATCTTTCGATCCCACGAGAAATATGTTCAATACCGCCGCCAGTAAAAGAAATACCATCATCACTGCGATGCACAGATTTTTGTAAGCTTTCATACAAACTTATACCCCACGCCCCAGACCGTAAGCAAACGCTTTGCATTCTTAGGGTCATCACCTAGTTTTTGGCGAATGCGGTTGATATGAACATGAAGCGTCTGCAGCTCCGAATCGCTGTCGCTGCCCCAGACAGTGCCAAACAGGTACTCTTTTTTCAGAGATTTGCCCTGATTCTCAAGTAAAAGCGCCAACAGGTCAAATTCCTTTGCAGGCAATTCTACAGGCTTTCCGTCGATGACTGCTGTTTTATCTGCAAGATTGAGTGTCACACCGTCCGCCGACAATGTATCACGCTGATACCGCCTTTTGAATATTCCCTTGATTTTAGCGATAAGAATATCAATGTCATAAGGCTTTTCAATATAATCGTCAGCACCGAGGTCAAAGCCGTTCAGCTTATCCTCCTTGCCTGTCCTTGAACTTACGATCAGTATGGGAGTATCCGCATTCTGCCGAAGCCTGGAGCAGACTGCAAAGCCGTTCACATCAGGAAGATTGATGTCAAGCACCACAAGCCTTGCGCCATATCGTTCAAAGAACTGCACGGCACGCTCTCCACTGTCCACACTTGACGTAATGTAGCCCTCGTCACGCAGGAAGTCGGTCAGCAGGTCGGATAGTTCCTTATCGTCTTCTACGATTAGAATATCGGTCATAATCATTCTCCTCACCAATCTGGTACAAGTCTGGAAGAATCCGCTTGCGGATTCTTTTGCGCGAAACATAGATTTTCTTATGCAGCGTTCTTTGCTACATTAGAAAATCTTTTCGCGCTTTACCAGCCCTGTTCCATAAGCCAGTTGTTCAGTTCCCTTTGACGGTCACGAAGCTCCTTGTCACCACCGCCAAAATGTCCCATTTCTTTTTCACCCACAATCCCGCCATCCACAATGTAAAGCACCCTGCTGCACTTTGCGGCAACCTTCGGATCATGTGTCACGCACATGATTGTCGTACCGTCACGGTTGAGGGAGAGCAGCTCGTTTATGACTTCATCAGAGCTTGCGCGGTTGAGAGCGCCTGTGGGCTCGTCGGCAAAGATCATCCTGGGATTGTTTATCATACTGCGGCAGATGCACGCCCGTTGAAGCTGACCGCCCGAAACCTCATTGATGTCGTTGCCGGCGATGTCGGTAATACCGAGCCTGCGCATGAGATCCTGACCGCGTCGCACCGTCTCCTTACGGGGTTCACGCAGCTTTTTGGATTGTGTTGCAGGAAGTATGATATTATCCAATATCGTGAGGTTTTTCAGCATATACATCTGCTGGAAAATGAACCCCATCTCGTCAAGGCGCAGGTCTGCAAGTTCTTTTTCGCCCATCCCTGCAATATTTTTCCCGCAGAAGCCCACCTTTCCTGCGGTAGGATCATCCATGCCCGAAACCGCATACAACAACGTGGATTTTCCAGAGCCCGACGGTCCCATTACAGCGACCATTTCTCCTTCACCAATGGTGAAATTGATGTTTTTCAGTACATTGTTCTGGTGCTTGTTTACAACATATGTTTTGCAGAGGTCTTTTACTTCGAGAATATTCATATCAGATTTCCTTTCTTATTCGATATTAGCCGTGTCCAGGGCCTTTATTTTTTTGGTATACAGCGAGGTGAGGAACGCACTTATAGCGGTTGCCGCAAGAACCACGAGGGGAAAAACAAGGAACATTTCAAACGGGCTGATCGTATAGTTGACAGCAAGCTCCATACCCATCATCTTAAAAATCGGGTCAATAGAAAGATGCGTAAGCGGCAGAGCGAAAAGCTCCGCAGCAATAATTGCCATGATTCCAACGAAAACGAAGCGCAGGGTATGGTGGGTGTAGATTTTTCCGTTTCGTGTGCCTATTGCTTTCATAAGTGCGATTTCGCCCTGCTCTCTGGCGATAAAGGAGCGTTCCATAAGCACGGTAATCAGCACCGCTAAAATAATCGTGAGAACAACAACCATTTGTTTTATCGTATCAACAGCATCCGTAACTTTGAGCTGATCTGATATACATTCGGCGCAGCTCCTGACATTGTCAAGTTCGGGATAAAGCTCCTGGATTTTTTCCATACGGCGGGCGATTTCTTTTTTATCGGGAGCGTCGGTGAATTTGATCAGTGTGAAGATCGCGCCCTGCGCCTGTATGTAACCTATCTCCTCGTCCTCGTGAAGCCGCACGCCCTCGCCCATATTAGTCATGGACTGAAAAATCGCCGTTATCATAAATTTCCTGTCGCCATCGATGGTTTTGATTGTGATCGTATCGCCGATATCCGCTTTCAGCTTGTTTGCGGTAAGACGGGTCAATGCAACCTCGTCGGCAGACCGCGGCGGCGTGCCCTCGATGTACTCATACATATCCGCGGTTGTTCCTGTGCCTTGATAGATGAAAATACTGCTCTCGTTTTCACCGTATGACACGGGCAGCTTGAACATCATTTCCTGCATACAGCGTGCGGGCATATCATTCTGGGCGAGATTTTCCTCCATATCCGAAAGGTATTCTTTCAGTTTTTCGTGTCCGTCCTCCGTCATAAACTCCATTCCCTTGCCTTTTGCTGACAGGTCGAAGTCCGCAAGGCCCAAAACGCTGGCGAGAGCACCGCTTTTCAACGTGGAAACCGTCACCGAAAGTATAAGCAGAAGTGACAGGCAAAGGAAGAAAGCGAGAGCTATGATACCGAAGCGTTTCGAGCTGCTTACAATATCGTTCAGCGCGAGAAACGGTGTTTCGGGAAGCTTGGATTTCCCAAGACTCATTATGCTCTTTTTGTGGAAGCGCTCGCCCGTCTGACCGTTTCGCACTGCATCAATGGGCGCCATTTTCCCGACCTTGCCCGTACAGCCGTAACAGAACAGCATGATTACTCCTACGATGAGCACTGCGCAAATGATGTTGGCAAAAGCCGCGTTCCGATTATTTATAATAATGGATTTAGAGAAAACGCTCACCAGCATTTCACCGAAAGGAAAACTGAGAGCGAGACCGATAACCGCGCCAATCACGGAAAGCGCCGCGTATTTGGAAAGGTACAGGCCTCTGATCTTTCGATTGCAGATACCAATTGCTTTCATAACGCCGATTTCACGAAACTCCTCGGAAAGCGTGAAAACAATGGTAAACCGCAGAACCACAAACGCGACAGCTATAAGAATAAGACTTACTGCAAGGAGGAGACCGACCAACATCATATCAAAAATATAAGAAAATTTGATTGTTGTCTTGTCACCTGTCAAAAGGGCGCTGTCGATTATCGGCTTGATTTCGGAGAGCATTTTTCCCATATCCGAGGTGCGTATGTAAACCAGCTCACCGCCGTAAAATTGCTCGACATTTTCCGCAGAGCTGAATTTTTCAAAGTCCTCTATGCTGATGATATAACGCTGTATGCCTATTCCCTTCGAGCCAAGAACCGCGTCTTTGACCCCACCCGCGAACGTAAAACTACAGCTTACACCGCCGAGCTTTACAGTTATTTTATCCCCAATCGCAAGGCCGATATCCTCCGCCATGCCCGCCGTCATATAAAACTCTCCACTCTTTACCGATTCGAGAATACCGCCATCGTCAAGAATATAATTCATGGACATATCCCCGTCACTCTGAAGAAAAATAAAGCTCAAGTTTGTGACGTTTTTGCTTTCAGCATCTTCAAAGGTGATACTGTCGGAATCCATATACAGGATTTTTTCCTTGCCAAAACTTTTCACCGAAGTGGCAGAATATAAAACCTCGTCAACATCGACCGTCCCTGCTTTGTTCATTGTCACCGCAAGGTAATCGGGCGCGTCCGCCATTTCAAAATAATCGTCAAGCGCCGTTGTAACGCTTATGATGTTATTCACGCCCGACGATACGAACATGGACGCAAGTATGATAAATACAAGCAAAATCACGTTCATCGCCTTTTTGCGTTTCAGGTCTTTTTTCAATATCCTCCAGAACATAGTGTATACCTCTTTTCTCATACTATTTTCTTTACGTTCTGATCATAGCATAGAAATTCTTAACAAGTCTTTAACTTTTGACACAAACTGAAAAAAAGCATAAAGAGCCTTGCAGATGTTTCGGGCAGCATGTGATGCGTTGGACCGAACGGTTCTTAAAACATCGGATCTGAGTGGTGAATATATCAGGTAAGGGATAAAAATTTTATAACATCGCAGAATAGAAAACAAATAGTAAAGTGGATGCCCCCTGGTCCGGTTCAGCGGATAACAGTTTCGATATTTGGATGTTTGTATCCAAGCCCGGGAAGTTTATTTCTCTGAGGGCTTGGCGAATGCCGCGGGGAATATGGCTTGGCAGAAACTGGAAATGCGACAGCACAGTGTTATTGCGTTTGTAACATATATATGTTATAATTTTTGGCAGAAGGAAGGGTGGGAAAGGAGGAAGGGAAAACAGGGTGTCGGAGAAGTAGAAAGGATACTTCTTAAATGGGAAATGTATTAAGTTTATCTATTGGAAATTTGTTGTTGAGTGCGGCAGTGTCGGCGATGGTTTACGGTATGAGCAGGCACTTTCGGAATCTTGGGAAGAAACAGGTGCCTTTTCGTGCAGAGCGCATTAAGCGGAAGGGCAAGGGCAAAGCTTTGCAACCTTATCTATACAGGGTGCATGTACGATTTAAAGACAGCGATTTTTGTCAGCTGGTCACGGAGGAGGAATACCGGGAAATATGCGGGATCCCTGACGGGAACCTGGAAGTGTATATAAGGGAGTTTTCGCACGTTCTGTGCAGCCCGGATTGGCAGAAATATGAGTTTTCCCTCACAGAGACAGACTGGCATTACCGGGATTGGAACCGGTGCAGCAGATTGTTTGTATTTATCTTTGCTGTTTGGGAGATATTGATTCTGCTTCTTGCTTTTCAGTGACAGTACAGCTGCTCTGTCAGGAACATTATAAGAAGCAGGGCAGGGTATGCTGCTTTCTAGCCGCATGAAGCTAAAATAAAGAGTTAGGAGAAAAACTGAATTGAAGAAAGCATGGATAAGCGGACTGGGGATGGCATTGTGCCTGATATTGTCCGGGTGTGGTCAGAAAGAAGAAGTCGTGGTATATACAGCGGTGGAGGAGGTGTATTGCCAGGAGCTGTTTGAGCAGCGGCTGTCTTTGCAAGCAGTGTTGGAGTGGTACTTGCGGATGATGGGGGATGGAGCGAGTCAGGCGGAACGTTAGCAGGGCTGATGCAGAATAGTGGTTTCAGCATTATTCTGGGTATGAATTTTGCCTCAAGCTTTGCAAATCCTACTGCAGAGATGACGGGGACTGCCCTGAAGATGTTTCAGGGAGGAAAACTTGTGGGTGATGTTGTGTCTACCATAGGCGACGTGGCGGGTACGGCGGACGATTTTAATGCCTATACACCAGTTTACAACTTTATAGATGAACGCCTTGCCTCAAACACAGATGTTT
>CAOKQK010000002.1 GCA_948470905.1 uncultured Lachnospiraceae bacterium
CAAAAAACCAAGGTGTCCTTTGGACACCTTCAGCTTGCTGCGGGGTTTTTGATTTCCGCGGGGTATTTGATTATAAGACAGAATGAGGCTGACAAAAAGTTTCAAAAAATATGTTCTCCTGTTAATTTTTATTTGAGGTACGCCGATAAAAAAGATAGACATCAAAGTGTAACAGCTTTGAGGCTCTCAGAACGAAAAAGATTTCACATGGAGGTGGATACAATGACAATTGAACCAATTGCAAGCGTGATGACAGTACAGGCACAAGGAAGTGTAGTACAGAAACCTCAGACACCTGTACAAAAAGACAGGCCGGACAATGCAGAGAGCAGCGTACCGGCGGCACAACAGGTAGACCGGACTACAAGTGTGGTTGAAAATGCCCAGGCAAAAGGCCAGGCGGGCGGCGAAGAGCAGCAGGGCAGGGAACAGCAGGCGGCAAACGAACAGATCCGCAAGGCGGTGGAACAGCTGAACAAGAATCTGCCGAATTCAGAGGCAGTGTTTGGCATCCACGAGGATACCAACCGCGTCACGATCAAGATTGTAGATAAGGGCACTAAGGAGGTTATCAGGGAACTTCCGCCGGAGAAGACCCTTGACATGATTGCAAGAGTCTGGGAGATGGCAGGTATCCTGATAGACGAAAAGAGATGAAATTAAAAAGGATGGAGGAGGAATTATTATGGCGATGAGGCTTAGCGGACTGATGTCCGGAATGGATACGGAGAGCGTGATCCAGCAGCTGGTTGAAGCGCGGAGCACCAAAGTGACCAAAGCCAAGAATGAACAGACCAAGCTGGAGTGGAAGCAGGAGGCATGGAAAGGGCTGAACACCAAGCTGAAGAACCTGCAGGCCAAGCTGAACGACCTGCGTTTTACAGGCGGTTATGCGAAGAAGGCGACCAAGGTGTCGGACAGCAGCATAGCGAGCGTGCTTACCAGCGGCAGCGCCGCCAACGGTGTGCAGACTCTTAAAGTAAATCAGATTGCAAAGACAGCATATCTGACCGGCGGAAAGGTTGAGATGAAGGCGGGCGTAACCGGTGAGGTGACAGCCCTGACGAGAATGGATTTCCTGATGAATTTTGACAAGGATGCCAACGGCGTTGAGAAGGCAAAGCATCTGAGCGTGCAGAAGGCGGACGGAAGCCAGGTGGATATCCAGCTGACCTCCTCCACCACTATTTCGGATGTGCTCACACAGCTGCAGGACGCAGGCTTAAATGCAAGCTTTGATGCGGGGCAGAAGAGATTCTTTGTCAACTCAAAGGAAGCCGGTGCGGATGCAAACTTTATGATCACCGGGGATACCAATGCGCTGAGGAGCCTGGGGCTGTATTCCAACCGGGTCGGCGGTGAGCTTCAGAGAATTGACAACAGTTCCCTCAAGGTGGCAGGCAATACCTCCCTGGGCAGCCTGATGAGCTTTCCGGGAGGAGTGAGCAGGCAGTTTGATATAGTCGATGCCGAAGGTAACAAAATAGAAAGTATCGGGATATCATCTGAAGACACAATAGATGATGTTCTGAAACGGATTAAGCAGTTCACGGGAATGGAAGGCCGTTTTGACGAAAGGGAGCAGAAGTTTTTCTTTGAAAACAATGGGATGTACTTCCAGGCCGCAGGTGGTGATGATGAAGTCCTGCAGAAGCTGGGCTTGAATGGCTTGAACGCCAACGATCACACATATTATAACGGAAACTTTATCAAAGGCCAGGATGCTGTGATCGAATTGAACGGCGCACAGTTTACCAGCTCCAACAATGTATTTGACATCAATGGATTGACCATCACTGCACATGCCGAGACGGAGCCGGGCAGGAGCGTTACTCTTACTACGTCGCAGGATACCGACGGCATCTATGATATGATCAAGGACTTCTTAAAATCATACAATGAAGTCATCAACGAGATGGATAAGCTGTATGGGGCGGATTCCGTCAAGGATTATGAGCCGCTTACCGATGATGAGAAGGCAAACATGTCCGAGAGCGAGATCGAGAAGTACGAGAATAAGATCAAGGACTCCCTGCTGCGCAGGGACGCAAATCTGAGCACTGTCAGCGAAGCCATGAAAAAGGTTATGCTCCAGGGGGCCATGGTCAATGGCAGGCAGATGTACCTGTCGAATTTCGGAATCGAGACTCTGAGCTATTTCCTTGCGGCAGACGGGGAGAGGAATGCTTACCATATCAACGGTGATTCCGAGGACACCAATACCGCGGCAAATGAGGATAAGTTAAAGAAATGGATCGCTGATGACCCGGATACGGTGACATCCTTCTTTTCCCAGCTGACCATGAACCTTTACACTGCCATGGATAAACAGTCCAAGGCTATCGAGGGCTACAGGAGCTTCGGAAGCTTCTATGACGACAAGAAGATGAAGTCGGATTATGACGGCTATAAGTCTAAAATAAAAGACCTTGAGAAAAAGCTTGCGGATTATGAAGATAAGTGGTATGCTAAATTTGCAAAGATGGAAACTGCCATGGCGAAGATGCAGAAGGGTGCCAGCGCGGTCACAGGGCTGCTGGGAGGATGATGATGTCTGCACAGGCACGGCAGCTGGATAAAAGTTAGTTTTGCTGCAGCTTTGTCGGTGTTCAGCATAAGTCAGCATAAGAAAGGCAGGATACAGATATGGCGTTACCTGGCGCTTATACACAGTACAATAATAACAAGATCATGGCGGCGTCTCCTGCGGAGCTCACCCTGATGCTTTACGAAGGAGCCATCAAGTTCTGCAATATTGCCATTGTTGCCATCGAGCACAATAATATTGAGAAGGCACATAACCATATCATCAAGACGGAGCGCATTATTGATTATCTCCGCCAGACTTTGAATATGGATTATCCGGTGTCGGAGGACTTTGAAAATATCTACAATTATCTCGGCAGGAGGCTCACGGAGGCGAATGTCAAGAAGGACAAGGAAATCCTTGAGGAAGTTGGTGTGCATCTTCATTCCCTGCGCGATACATGGAAGCAGGTGATGGAGCAGAATAAGCAGTAAAGGCGGGACAAATGACGGAAAATTATCTGAACATCCTGGAAGAAAGCCTGGAGAAAAAACTGCAGATCATGGCAAAGATCCAGAAGTACAGCCTGCTCCAGCAGGAGTTGTTCCAGTCCCAGGAAGCGGATCTCGACAAATTTGACGAGTATGTGGACAGAAAAGATGAGCTGCTCGAAGAACTCACGGCATTGGATAATGGTTTTGAGGCTTTATACAGGGCTGTATCCGGACAGCTGCAGGAAAACCGCGGGAAGTATGCGGAGCAGATCAAACGGCTTCAGGAGCTTGTCACCAGGGTGACGGAGGGCAGCGTTACGATCCAGACCCAGGAGGCGCGCAACAAGAAGCTGGTGGAGGATTATTTCCGCAGGCAGCGAGCGGGTATTGCGAAGGGCCGCAGGAGCTCCAGGGCAGCTTATGATTACTACAAAAACATGAGCGGCTCCTCGGTTGAAACGTCGCAGCTATATGACAGCAAAAAGTAGAATGACAGTCAGAGTGCCATGGTTTCAGGGCATAAATAAAAATTTAAAAAAATTATTCCAGGGGGGTTAAGTTCCCCCGACAATCTTCCGATATATCTAACGAGTAAAGCACAAAGCTTTATTATTCCTCGACTTAAACGGCATCGCACACCGGGAGGGACGAGGGCGGGGCAATGAAAGTAATGGGAAGTGCGAGCCCGTCATGGACATTGCCATTGGCAACTAGGCCGCAGGGAAGCGGCAAAATATATTCAAGGAGGAATTCTTTATGGTAGTACAACACAATCTGACAGCAATGAACTCTAACAGAATGCTCGGCTTGACTGCTTCAACACAGGCTAAATCAACCGAGAAACTCTCTTCCGGTTACAAGATCAACCGTGCGGCAGATGACGCAGCAGGTCTGGCTATTTCCGAGAAGATGAGAAAGCAGATCAGAGGCCTTACACAGGCTTCCGCAAACGCTCAGGATGGTATTTCTGCAGTGCAGACAGCAGAAGGTGCTCTTACAGAAGTGCATGACATGCTTCAGAGAATGAACGAGCTGGCAGTTAAGGCAGCAAACGGCACAAACTCTCAGTCTGACCGTACCGCTATCCAGCAGGAAATTGATCAGCTGACCACAGAAATCGACCGTGTTGCAGAGACCACCAAGTTCAACGAAGCTTATCTGTTGAAGGGTGATTCCCAGGCAGCAAGAGAGACTTCCTACTCCTATGACAAGTTTGCGGCAAAGGCAACTGCTACGGCAACATTCACTGCTGACAAGGTAACAGGTCTGACTGTAAGCTTTTCACAGGCTTCAACGGTTGATACCGCTAACATGGGCGCAATCAATGAGTTCGTAAAGGCTCTGAAGAGCTCCGGTATTTCCGTAACCGCTAAGAGCACATGGAATGTCAACAATGGTTCTGTATCCAGCACCACATATTCCATAGCACTGAACGGCGAGGCGGCTCAGAGATTCACACTGACAACCACCAGCGCAACCAGCGGCGTTTATACTGTATATAATACAGCAGGCGTTTCACTGGGTACCATCTCCGTTTCAGGCTACTCATTTACAGCAACGTCCAGCACGAACTACAGCAATACTGTTGTGTTCAATGCGACTCAGGTAACAGCTGTGGCTTCTACAAGCGTATCTGCTGCTTACTATGACAAGGACGGCAATAGGATTGCAGCTAACGACCTGAACAACTACTTCACAACAACTTATACCGGAAAGTCTGATAATACAGGTTCCGTTTATGCTCTGGCAAGCGCACCTACCGTATATGATGCTGTAGGTAATGTAACCACACTGCTGGCTAGCGAAGTTGCTAATGCGCGTGATATCTCCGGCTCTCTGCAGCTCAAACTGCATGTAGGTGCTGACGCAACCAGCAACAACCAGATCACCATGAACCTGAGGACCATGAGCGCTAAGGGACTTGGCGTTGCAGGTCTGAGAATTGACGGTACTGATGATGTGAATGCTCTGGATGCTATTGAGAGAATCAAGGCAGCTATCACCAAGGTATCTGCACAGCGTTCCGAGCTGGGTGCTGTTCAGAACAGACTTGAGCACACCATCAACAACCTGGACAACGTAGTGGAGAACACCACCAGCGCTGAATCTGCTATCCGTGATACAGATATGGCTACTGAGATGGTTAAGTACTCCAACAACAACATTCTGTCTCAGGCTGGTCAGGCAATGCTGGCTCAGGCAAATCAGTCCAACCAGGGCGTTCTGTCCATACTTGGCTAATTTGGCGGGTAATTAAAGTTCAAAGATGTAAGATCAGTGGGGGGCGCGGCTATAAAACCGCGCCCTTTTGCATGCACAGAAAGGAATCCTAAATTATGAAAGACACGCCAATATTACTATCCATATCCATGCTGATATCCGGCAGGGAAGAAATGAAGAAAAGCCTGGACTCTCTGCATTATTTCACGGAGGCGTTTCCCTGCGAAATTATCCTGGTGGATACCGGCTGCAGCCCTGAGCAGCGGGCGCTGGCGGAACAGTATGCGGATAAGATCATTGATTTTGAGTGGTGTAACGATTTTGCCGCAGCGCGTAATGTGGGCTTGAAAGAAGCCAGGGGCGAATGGTTCATGTATCTGGATGATGATGAATGGTTTGACAATCCTCAGCAGATCGTGAATTTCTTTGTATCCGGGGAGTATAAGGATTACAAATGCGCCTCCTATGCTCAGAGGAACTACATGGATTTTCGGGGAGCACAGTATGAGGATGCCTATCCTTCGCGTATGATCAAGCTGAGTCCCAAGACCAGGTTCTTTGGGAAGATACATGAATTTTTGGATCCTTATGAGCTTCCCAAGAAGGTGTTCTCTGATTTTGTACACCATTATGGCTATGTCTTTGAAACAGAGGAGGACAGGAGGAAGCATGCTTACCGCAATATTGAACCTCTGCTGGAGCTGAGGAGGGAACATCCGGGCGAGCCCAGATGGATGTGCCAGCTTGCCCAGGAATATTTTATGTTGTCTGATTATGAGGAGGTAGTCAGAGTCAGCATGGAAGGGCTTGCAGAATGGGATAGTATGAAGGAGCAGAATATCATCTATGCGCCTTCACACATAGGGGGATTGTATGCCTATATCCTGGTTTCGCTGGAGAGTATGCAGAGGTATGAGGAGGAGAAGGAGTGGCTGGAGAAAGCTTTTGCCGACCCGAACATGAAGCTGGACTTTATGGAGTCGAATCTGGCGTTCTACTGCATGGCAGGGGCAAAGCTGTACAATTACCTGAAGGATTATGCCAGGAGCAGGGATTATCTCCGCAGGTATATTGATTACGTGAAGCGGCTGAGAGGGGACAGGGAGCTTCTGGAGGCAGGCGCCGCACTGATTGTGGCGGGTATATTCCAGGAGCAGCTTCTGTATGGCACGGTGCTGCTGTGCCTGGATTCGGCAATCCGCATGGAGGATCATAAGCTTGCGGAAGAAGCCTTCTACATGATGGACTGGCAGGACTGGAGACTGCTGCAGCAATATGAATTTGAGAAAAAGGCAGTGGACGCTTTCTGCAGTGTCCCCTGGCATCCGGTATGGGTGAAAATACTGCAGACCCTGGTATCCCGCCCCGAGGGCATAAAAGAGATGCTGGTTGTCTTTTTGGGGGATGAAATCGAATATGCTGGGCAGGGGGATATTGGAAGGGAGAAGCTTTCCCGTCTCCACAGGCTGGTAGCAGGGCTTGACTGTGAGCAGCGTTATGTGCTGTGTTCAAAAATCCTGTGGACGGAGCAGGACCCGGAAATTGGATCGGAGGAAGAACGCAGGCAGGCGCTGGAAGCCCGGTTTAGTGAGCTGATCCAAAAGTACAGGGACGAGATCCTGGAAGTGAAGGGGGATATATGGAGGGTTGCTGCGCGTTCCGGTCTTTCGCTGGAGGCTCTGTTGTCACAGATTGAATACCGAAGCTGGAAGCAGATGCTGGAGAAGTGGTGTTATACCGCGGAGCTGTGGGAGGTCCGTCAGTGGGACGGGGTGCTGGCAGAGTGGAAGCAGGGGTCTGTGTATTGTGAAAATGAGGTCATGAAGTGGGAAGAACATCCCCTGCGCTGTGACCTGTTTAATGTAAAGTGCCAGGAGGGGCTGCTGCACCGTCACAAGGAGGCAGGCTGGAATCTGGCGCAGCTGGAGCAGGCTCTCTGGAAGTACGCGGACAATGTGCTTGCATTGTATCAGCCGTATTTTAAGGAATTTGTGTTTGAGCAGGCGCCAGAGGCTCTGCCGGACGAGGCACAGCTTGCACTGGGACTGAAGGAGGAGCAGCGCTGCCGGGAGGAAGGAAATGACCTGAAGCTTCTGGAGAGCGTGAGGAAATGTGTCGGCGCCTGTCTTGCCATGGAAGACGTGGTAGATGCTTTCGCCAAAATGGTCCGGGACGAGATCCAGAATCGGGACAGGGAGGCAAGTGAGGCAAAAACCGAGCTTCGCCGGGTGGTCGCCACGCTGAAGAAAGCCGCGCGTATGCAGATGGCAGGCGGGGAGTATAAGGCGGCAAGGGAGATCCTGCTCCAGATACAGCAGTGTGTACCGGAGGATGAGGAGGTGCAGAAAATGCTGCAGGAGACGGAGGAAGCGCTGAAATAGGTTTTGGGGAAAGCCTTGACGGCGGATCACCGCATGTAAAATTTCCGTCTGTGCGGCTGCAAAAATTTTTGTAAAAAAAATTGAACTTAAGACTAAAGTTATTTAAAAGGCATTCCGATATATTAATCAAGCAGGCAGACAATAAGATTTGCCAAAGGATCCAAGGGATTGGGGCTTATAATATAGGAGATAGGAGCAGCAGGGATGCTGGTTAATTCAAGGAGGAATGAAAAATGGTAGTACAACACAATTTAACGGCGATGAATTCTAACAGAATGCTTGGCTTAACTACGGCAGCGCAGGCGAAGTCAACGGAGAAACTTTCTTCTGGCTATAAAATCAACCGCGCGGCAGATGACGCAGCAGGTTTGGCAATTTCCGAGAAAATGAGAAAGCAGATCAGAGGTCTGACTCAGGCATCCGCAAATGCCCAGGACGGCATCTCCGCAGTGCAGACGGCAGAGGGCGCCCTCACCGAAGTGCATGACATGCTTCAGAGAATGAATGAGCTGGCAGTAAAGGCTGCAAACGGCACCAACTCCCAGTCTGACCGTACAGCCATCGAGCTGGAGATTGAACAGCTGACTACAGAAATTGACCGTGTCGCTGAGACGACCAAATTCAACGAGACATATCTGCTCAAGGGCGATGCAACTGCTCCGAGAGGCACTTCTTACGTGTATGACACATTTAAGACGAAAGCTACCGCTACCGCACAGTTTTCTACTGACAAGGTAACAGGTCTGAGCCTGAGCTTTGCTTCGGCTACTATGGTAAACGAAGCAAATATGGCAGACATAAATGATTTTGTAAAAGCTATGAGGAATACCGGTATCTCCGTAACGGCCAGGAGTAACTGGAGCGTCAATGCAAACGGGGGTGCAGGTTCAGTGGCAGCCACCACTTATTCCGTCCAGCTCCTCGGCGAGGCGGCTCAGAAGTTCACGATCAGCTCAGTTGACGTGACAAGCGGCGTCTTCACTGTCTACAACAGAGAGGGTGTCAAGCTGGGTACTGTTACAGCAGCAAATTATGGGCTCAGGGCAACATCCAGCACGAACTACAGCAATACGGTTGTCTTTAACGCGATTAAGGTGACATCAGCGGCTTCCACAGCTGTATCTGCTTCATACTATGACAGAGACGGCAATGCGATTGCGGTAAATGAGCTGAGCGATTACTTTACGGTATCTTATAACGGAAGATCTGATAATACAGGTAGCATTTATGCTCTTGCAAGTGCGCCTACAGTATATGACGCAGTGGGCAATGTAACTACTCTGAATCCAGCAGAAATTTATGGTATCCGTGATATCATTGGTTCCATGCAGGTTAAGCTGCAGGTAGGTGCGGATGCAACCAGCAACAACCAGATTACCATGAACCTGAGGTCTATGAGTGCTAAGGGTCTTGGCATTAACGGTTTGAGAGTTGACGGGGCAGACGAGAGGAACGCTCTGGCAGCTATCGGCAAGATCAAAGCAGCTATCACAAGAGTATCTGCACAGCGTTCCGAGCTGGGTGCTGTCCAGAACAGACTTGAACATACGATCAACAACCTGGATAACGTAGTGGAGAACACCACAAGTGCAGAAGCTTCTATCCGTGATACAGATATGGCTTCCGAGATGGTTAGGTACTCCAACAACAATATCCTGGCTCAGGCAGGTCAGTCCATGCTGGCACAGGCTAACCAGGCAAATCAGGGAGTTCTGTCTCTGCTTGGCTAATAGCAGTTTGTTGAAGGAAGTTAAATTAAAAAGAGTTAAGATAAAGGGGCGCGGTTCCAAAAGCCGCGCCCCTTTTTGAGCAGACAGGAGGATGATTTGCGAAACGGGTCATCCGGCATTTTTTGAAAGGATTCTGATCAAATGAAAGACACACCCATTGTTCTGTCCATATCCATGCTGATCTCGGGGAGAGACGAAATGAAGAAAAGCCTTGACTCTCTGCACTATTTCACAGAGGCGTTCCCCTGTGAGATCATACTGGTAGATACCGGCTGCAGTCCGGAGCAGAGGGCGCTGGCAGATGAATACGCGGATAAGGTCATAGATTTTGAATGGTGCAACGACTTTGCCGCGGCGCGGAATGCCGGGCTGAAAGAGGCCAGGGGCGAATGGTTCATGTATCTGGATGATGACGAATGGTTCGATGATCCACAGCAGATTGTGGCCTTTTTTACCTCAGGGGAATACAAAAAATACAACAGCGCCACCTATACGGTGAGAAACTATATGGACCTCCAGGGAGAGCAGTATACCGATTCCTACCTCTCCCGCCTGGTCAAGCGGCTGCCGGAAACGGAATTCGTAGGCAAAATCCATGAGTACCTGCAGCCCTATGAGAAGCCCAAAAAGGCATTTACGGACTTTGTACATCATTATGGCTATGCCTATAAAGATGAGAAAGACAGAAGGGAACATTCTTATCGCAATATTAAGCCGCTGCTGGAACTGAGGAAAGAGCAGCCGGGCGAGCCCAGATGGATGTGCCAGTTGGCGCAGGAATATTTTACGCTTCATGAGTATGAGGAGGTTATCAAGATCTGCCAGGAAGGGCTGGAGGAATGGAGCAGATACAGCTGGGATCATGAATATGTACCCTCCCATGTAGGGGGGCTATATGTCTATCTTCTGATCTGCATGGAGACCCTGAAGCGGTACAAAGAGGAGGAAGTGTGGCTGAAAAAGGCGTTTGCGGACATGAATATGCAGCTGGAGATCATGGCGCCCACTGTCGCGTTCCTCTGTCTTTTGGGGACAAAGCTGTATGACAACCTGAAGGATTACAGAAAGAGCAGGGACTATCTGCGCAGGTATATCGACTATGCAAAACGCCTGGAGGGCGACAGGACTACATTGGAGTCGGGCGGCGCCCTGATTGTGACAGCGGTGTTCCAGAAGACCCTTCTGTACAGCACGATCCTGACGTGCCTTGAAGCGGCTATCCGCACGGAGGACTATAAGCTGACAGAGGATGCCTTTTATATGCTGGACTGGCAGAACAGCGAGCTGTTAAATCAGGATGAGCAGGAAAAGAAGATGGTGGATGCCTTCTGCTGCGTGGGTTATCACCCTACCTGGGTGAAGCTCCTGCAGACCCTTGTATCCAGGCCGGAAGGCATGGGAGAAATGCTGAGAATCTTCCTGGATATAGAAAGCGAATACAGACAGCAGGGAGAGATGATAGGCGGAGAGAAGTTGTCCCGTCTGCGCCGCCTTGTAGCCGAACTCGACTATGATCACGGCTACATCCTCTGTGCAAGGATTTTACATGAGGAGGAAGCGTTGGGGACCGGGAGAGCAGCAGCCGGGAAGCCGGGAGCTGGAACCGGGAAAGCGTGTGCAGCAGCTGGGGAGCCGGGAGCAGTAGCCGGAAAGCCGGAATCTGGAGCTGGGAAAGCGGATGCAGTAGCCGGAGAGCCGGTGGCTGGATTCGGGAGAGCGGGAGCCGGCTCAGGTGAGTCCGGATCACAGAAAATAGCCCACTTATTTAAGGAAATATTTGACCGACATTCGGATGAAATATTGGCGGTAGGAGCGGAAGTCTGGAATGTCGCGGAGCGTCAGGGCATTCCGCTGAAAGCCAGGCTGTTGCAGATTGATTACCGCAGCTGGAAACGGATGCTGGAACGGTGGTGCCGCACAGCGAACCTGTGGGAAATAAAACAGTGGGAGGAGAGGCTTGCAGTATGGAGACAGCAGGACGATACACTTGCGGGGACGGGCGGCGGACAGGCAGGCACGCAGGACGATACTCTTGCGGAGGCGAACAGCGGACAGACGGGTACGCAGGACGAGGCATCTGCGCCGTCCAGGGAGCAGCACCTGCCCCACTTTGATCTCTTTGCCGTTAAGTGCGCGGAAGGATACCTGCGCCGCCATAAGGATGTCTGCCCCAATATGGAAAAGATGGAGCCGATGCTCTGGAGATATGCTGACAACGTATTGGCGCTGCACACCCCGTATTACAGAGACTTTGTCTTCCGGGAAAGGATGGAGATACTGCCGGATGAGGCGCAGCTTGCGCTGAACCTGAAGGAACTGCAGCGTTACCGCAGCGAGAGGAATGACCTGAAAGCGCTGGAAAGCGCCAGAAAATGCCTGGGTATCTGCCCTGGTGTGGAGGATGCGGTGGGCGCCTATGCCAAAATGCTTCGGGATGACGTACAGGAACGCAACCAGGAAGCAGGCGAAGCACAGGCTGAATTGTGCCGTCTCATTGCCACGCTCAAAAAAGCCGCAAGAATGCAGATCAACGCGGGAGAGTATCAGGCGGCAAAGAACATCCTTCTCCAGGTACAGCAATGCGCGCCGGAGGACGCTGAAGTGAGAGAACTGCTGGAACAGGTGGACGGAGGACGGATGAGCGGAGACAAATGAACGGAGAGTAGATGAATGCAGGACAAATGAGCGGAGACAGGGAGAGTGTGTGAGGACCATACAGCAATCTGTTTTGCAGAGATGCATGATTGACGTCCCGCTGCATGAGCGGGACAGTTGAGTGCAGGCGTAAGCATGAGTATAAAATGGAAAGGTTAAAGCCATGAAAATACAATTTTTAAACGGCGGTCTGGCAAATCAGGCTTTCCAGTATATATTTGCCAGATACTATGAGCTTACCTGTCCGGGCGAAAGCATGTACATGGATGACACCTATTTTGCGCTGAATACCATCCACAATGGCTACGAGCTGGAGAAAGTATTTGGAATCAGGCCCCATATGCTGAGCCAATGCTTTGATGAGGAAGTCTGGAACTTCATTCTCCAGGAACGCCGGAAGGGCAAGAGCGTTCCAACAATCCTGTGTGAAAACGGGATCAGGACTTATGTGGTGTATGAGGGGCACAATGCCGTCCGAAATTTTAATCCCTTTCAGGGAGAGATCAGACATGTCCCCGGCAATGACTATATCCCCTGGGTGCTGAAAATGGAAGGCGATGTCTACTACGACGGCTATTGGATCAACAAAGGCTGGTTCGACGAATACAAAGAGACATTTCTGAAAGAATTCACCTTCCCGGACCTGCCGGATGAAAGAAACCGGGAACGCATGAAAGAAATCCAGGGCAGCAGATCGGTGTCCATCCATATCAGGAGAGGGGATTTTGTTGACCTGGGGTGGGCACTTACACCCCAAAACTACAGAGGGCTGGTTGAACGCTTTCTGGAAGGTAGTGGAAGTGACTGGGATTTATTTGTATTTTCCGACGATATGGCGTGGTGCAGGGCTAACCAGGAGGATATGGGATTTCGGAATTTTCACGCCGTTCACTTTATAGACGGAAATACCAGGGCACGCAGCTATATTGACATGCAGCTGATGAGCCAGTGCGAGGCGATGATCATGTCCGGAAGCTCTTTCTGCTACCTGGCGGCCCTTTTGAACACCCGGAGGAAATTTGTCGTCAATCCGACCATCAGGGATTTGTAGGAAATATATTGTTTTGTACATACTGAAAAATCCATTGATAAAACGAAGGATGTGTGGTAAAATTCTATCAGGAAAGAAGCCTGTCAGAGCTGGGAAGATTAAGCTGTTTTGATCTATGATACAAAAGATAAGACAGTTTTGGCAGGTTTTCTTTCTTTTTTATTCCCGCGGGCAATGAGTCATAAGTCCATGGGACCTTGACGAATGCCGCGAGGGTCAAAAACCCCGCAGCTTGCTGCGCTTCAAGATTGATACCCCGTCAGCTTGCTGCGGGGTTTTTGGTTATTCAGAATTTTTTGGCAAGGTAGAAACTACGGAAGGTCAAATAACAGTTGATTCCTTTATAGAAGGATGTTATAATACACTTGAAGCATATTTTCTTTTGTATCGATTACAGAAAGATACATCTCTGATCTATTTTCTCATATAGAAATTCTTATGAAAATTCATGCTTTTATCACAATCCGCGTCCCACTGACGCACAATCACAAGCAGGAGTTTTCAGGAAGAATCACTCCTGCACACATTTACAGGAGGTTATATGGGCAGAACGAAAAAGAAGTATGAAGAATTGACAATTATTGACGATTTTATGTTCGGAAAAGTGATGCGGGATCCGAAACACTGCAAGAAGCTCTTGGAGATTATTTTGGATGTGAAGATTCGGAAGATAATCTTCCTGGATGATCAGAAGACCATGAATCCAGATTATATTTCAAAAGGAATTCGGATGGATATCTATGTGGAGGATGACGCCAACACAGTTTACGCAGTAGAGATGCAGACCCGTAATACAGGGGATCTGACTGTGAGAAGCCGCTATTACCAGGCGGTGCTTGACATCAATATGATTGAAAAAGGACTGGATTATGAGAAACTGAGAAAAAGTTATATTATCTTTATCTGTACCTTTGACCAGTTTAACAGAGGCAGGCACATTTATCATTTTGAGAACCGTTGCCGGGAAGATCCCTCCCTGTGCCTGGAGGACGGGACAGAGAAGATATTCCTGAACACGAAAGGAACCATGAACGATGTAGATGACGAACTCCGCAGTCTTCTGGATTATTTTGAGAGCCAGGTGCCGCAGGATACTTTCACCGGGAAGCTGGACAAGGCGGTGACAGCTGCCCGATCACATAAAGATTGGAGGCGGGAATATATGGTAATAGAACGGATGATGATGGACAGCAGGAGAGAAGGGCTAAAGAAAGGGCTGGCAAAAGGAGAGTTAAAGTATCTCGTAGGTTTAATATGCCGCAAACTTTCCAAGGGGAAAACGCCGGAAATGATAGCGGAGGAGCTGGATGAAGATGCAGGCAAGGTACAGCATATCTGTGATGTAGCCGCAAAATATGCACCAAACTACAATGTAGAAAAGATTACTCGAAAACTGATGGCGGATAACATGTCCGGGAAAATCCATTGAAAAAACAAAGAAGTTGTGCTACAATTTCTATCAGGAAAGAAACCTGTCAGAACTGAGAAAATTAAGCTGTTTTGATCTGTTAGACAAAAGATAAGACAGTTCTGGCGGGTTTTCTTTTTGTTTTTGGAATTTTCCGGCAAGACATAAACTACTAAAGCGTGTAAGGCAGAAACTGCTAAAGCCAGCATGTTTACAAAATAGAATTTTTATGATACAATAACCACATGTCATAGTTTGATTCCCTAATGGAACGGTGCAAATACATTTTACTATGAAAATCACAGATTTTCATAGTAAGGATGGCCATCCGGCCGCTTTCTGCCGAGACTATGGTCTGGTTTACTATGAAAGGTCCACTTTCATGCCACAGTGGTGCTGCCGCGGGGCATGGGAGTTTACTATGAAAGCATGCGCTTTCACAGCATTGATGGTCATTTGGTCGTTTCCTGCCGAGATTATGGGTCGGTTTACTATGGTATAGTGTTATATGGGAAAGGCATCAGTGGCGTTTTTTACATAAAGCTGCTGTATCTGTAAAAGATTTCCTCTAATAAATTACAGGAATATGCCGATAAACATATAGATGCTTTTGGAAAAGCATATAAGATTGCATGGAGGCAAAGGATATCTTTATGACTGTCAGGGTCATTGCCAGGTGCAATGGCTCTTTTTTTAATGCACAGGTCCATATATGGAAGTTTGCTGTTGGCGCAGCAGGCGGATCGCGCATGAGCAGGGAGAAAATCCCCTCTACCTTGATTGAACAAGCCGCATATGGAGGTTTGTTGTTGAAGCAGCATGCAGATTGCACGATGGGTAGAAGGGGCTGAGATTTCCATACTTGCTTGTAAAGAGTACTGGACAGTCAGGAATCTGTACTTTGACAATTTTATACTTTATATCAGAATAGTAGTGAATTCCTGACGAATCTTTCTTGTTAAAACCCTGCCTGCATGGTACAATATTGACAGAAGATTATGGTATCAATTTCTGGTTCCATGTGTACGGTAACGCTTGGAAATATGATATGATAATTTTATCCAAAAGTAAAAAATGAAGTTTCTGGGTAAAGATAGAAGGATCAAGACAGAAGCCGGATAAACGGCACAGGCGGAAAAAGAGGTATGTATATGCCCTCAGTAGAGCAGGAACGGATACGGGATGAAAAGATCAACGGTAAAATATTTGATATGTCGCCGACACCTGGTTATCAGCACAGCGTGGTCAATGGAAATGTTTTCTCTAAGATCAGGGGTGGGTTGAAAGGCAGCATGTGCCTGGTATTTATGGAAAATATTGACTATAAATATTCCAAAGAAAGCGATGACTACCTTGAGCCTGATATTATTATCTGCTGCGACAGGAACGCAATTAGAGGAAATTCCTATTATGGCACGCCGAAATTTGTGGCGGAAACCTTAAGCCCTTCCACTGTAAAACGCGACAGGGGTATTAAGAAGGACATATATGAGGCAAGCGGTGTGGAGGAATATTGGATCATATCCCCTGTTGAGCGCGCCGTTGAAATATACTACCTCAGGGATGGCAGATATGAGTTGCAGGAGTCATACATTGTGGATGAGGACGAGGCCAGCGAGCATTACAATCTCAAGCAGGAGATTACGCTCCGCGCCTTTCCGATCACCATGACACTGGAGGACATTTTTGTTTACTGATCCACAGCCATGAAGACAAATTGCTTGTATTTGCAGGAAAATTTCTGCCTGGAATGAAGTGTGCGGAATAAGCAGTATGCATAGTATGCTAAGTGCTCAAAGAGAGGAATATGTAGGGAAATTGTTCATGGCGCCAGCGTCCAAACGGATGTAGTTTCAGAGAACATATCACCAATTGGGCAGACTGGCACAATCTGTTTCATCATAAAGAAGCTTTAATTCCTCACAGCTTGCTGCGGGGAGTTTCATCAAAGGCTGACAGGGCAGGCTGAGGAAGAATCCGTCTATAAGAACACATAATGAATCTGATGTAAAGTATGAGATTGTCATAGCTTGCATCAGATTTTTTTGTGCGCCTGGCAGGCGCGCAATGTTGGGTAAGAAGCATTGATGCATGACTTTGGGCGGTTGTACCTGAGAAATGCTTTGTATCTGAAAGTATGAGGATATAATGTGTGTTTTTCAATTGTGGTTTTTCGTATAGTATAACTACACGGTGTTATAGTAGTAAGAATTAAGGAGTCTATAAGATGCAAGTGGAAGGGAATATAAAACAGGAATCCACAGAAGATTGGATTGATTATATTGTTGATGTGACACTCAAAAATTACAGTGGTCGGGATGTTGTTATATGGGGTAAATGTGAAACATCGGAATGCATCAGTGATAACCTGAAAAAACATGGTCTGGATACAGCGTTTTATGTTGAAAGCAATGAAGCCAAAATAGATGACAGGCAAGTGTTTTCTCCAGATTGTTTACCTGGAAAATCGAATAAATATTACGTAGTAATCCCTCTGGCTTATTACCAGTCATTTAGGGAAAAACTTATTTGGGGGGGTATTCACCGGATTTAGATTATTGCTATTTTAATGATTGTGCGTTGCAACAGACACCAGAATACTATGAAGATGCACATGGAAATAAGATAATAGGAAAATATGAAGGATTAAAATTTTATTTCTTAGGATTTCGTTCCGTGATTAAGATTGGAGATAATGTTCAATTTCGTAATACCTGTTTTTATATACATAATGATCAAAAGTTGTAATTGGCAATAACACACAGTTTTTAGAAAGCAGGCTTGATGTTCAGCACTCATGTGAAGCAGTCTTTGAGAAAGATCTCTATCTGGAGAAAGATGACATTATAATGAGGGATGGAGCAAGACTCTATATGAAGTCTGGATGCAGTATCGTTCGGTTAGATATGCATATTGTGGAACAGGGAGAAGTCAGATTGGGTGAAGAAGTGAGTCTTAATAGTGGTTGTAATTGAACAAGTTGGGATTAGGGAAAATAGCCATATTTCAGATTGGAAGTAAAGGGAGATTTGGTGGTGGGGGAAAGTGTTGAAATATCGTACAATACCCAAATTGGGGATAGAAGTATTGTTGGAGCAATGAGCTTAGTGTACTGTACCGCTGATTTTCAGTCAAACCTCCTTGCCTAATTTTCCATCGGACTGCGTTGTTTTTGGTCAACCATCCCACCGCATCGCCTCCCCTCAAACGCCTTGCCAATAAAAAATTATTCTACGGAGTTTTGCCAGATATCAGCGGTACAGTACACTAGTAAAAGGTATAATTCCACATGATTGTACAGCAGCAGGGGTTCCTGTAAGGGTGATAAGAAAAAACATTGCATGGAGCAGGCAGGAGGGGTAGAGGATATTTTGGAATGTGGAGAGGAACACATACATTATACAAAAGAATTGAAAAGAAAACCTTAATTCTCCCAGTTATGCTGGAGAACGGAATAAGCAGAAGTGGTGAGTATATTATGAAAAACTTTCTGAGCGGAGATTATTGTGCGGCAATGATAGGCAATGTGTCAGAAGAAGCGATCAAAAAGTAACAAGGATTTATTGTAGGATGACGAAATCAAGCGGTATAAGGACTGGCCGTGGATGTCTTGAAAATGAATGTGAGCTTTCGCAAATACCTGGGAGAGGTGTGTCCTTGATTTGCAATGATGTAGGAGTATACTAGCTAAAATCCACAGAAATATTTTGTATTTATCAAGATAATTTAGTAGTGCATATGTTGAATGGATAAATATATTAGAGAAGGATCGATGGTTATGAAATATGCAATAGTAACTGGCAGCACAAAAGGTATAGGTAAAGCAATTGCTATAAGATTATTGAGAGAAGGGTATTATGTTATTGTAAATTATAGCAATGACGATAAAGCTGCGGAGTTGTTTGAGGATGAAGTAAGGGAATATAAAGACATGTATCTTATTATAAAGGAAAAATTATCAAATTATAAAAATGCAATGTCTTTTGTGAAAAAGGTGAAGGAAAAAATTAACTATATAGATTGTATGGTGTTTAATTGTGGGATGACGGATAGGAGTGCATTTAGAGATATATCGAAGGATTCATGGGAACAAGTCATAAATACAAATCTAAATGTACCATTTTATATTTTACAGCAGTTGGATGGTTCTATACAATCGGGGGGGTATAGTATTTATTGGCTCTATTCTGGGAATCTATCCTCATGCAAGTTCTTTAGGATACGCGGTTTCAAAAGCTGCGGTACATCAAATGGCGAAAGAACTTGTGAAAGTATATGCGGATAGGCATATTACTGTAAATGCAATTGCATCAGGATTTGTTGACACTCCATGGCAGAGTACAAAGTCGGAAGAACAAAAAAAGCGTATAGAAGAAAAAATTGCCTTAAAGAGATTTGGATATCCAGAAGAAATTGCAAATTTATGTATGACTATTATTTCGACCCCTTATATTAATGGCTCCGTATTGGAAATAAGTGGTGGGTATTCATATCGATAAGTTATTGGTTTCAGACATTATAGGAAATAAAAATGAATACAGAATTGAATGATATGATTTCATGGGTAAATGAAAATGGTTTTAAAATAAAAGGGATAGAAATAGACCCCGAAAAGTTAGTATTTGAAGAACGAGTTAAAATGAATTGCTTTTATTGTGCCAAGTATAATGTAAGCTGGAAGTGCCCGCCGAAGATACCAGAGTTGGATTATTCAAGGATGCTTTCCGAATTTGAACGAGCTGCTTTTTTATATGTTCAGATGGATATGCAAGATGAAGAATTTGAGATAGTTAGAAAAAATAGTTCATTGCATTTGCATCAAGCTATGCTATCGTGTGAAAAATGGCTATATCAACACAATAATTCTACGGCACTTTCTTTTATTGGAGGTTCCTGTAAGTTATGTAAAAACGGCTGTACACCTGGACGTTGCGCAAATCCATATCAGGCTAGGATTCCATTAGAAGCATTGGGGATAAATGTAGTAAAGAGTGCTGAACAGTATGGAATAGAGATAATATTTCCACCCAGAGAATATATGATACGAATAGGATTGCTTTTGTGGTAGTGATAGGAGGCAACAATGACATACATTATTTTAGTGGCAGGAAAGGGAACTAGGTTACATCCTCTTACCTTAAATTATCCAAAGTCTTTATATCGTTTAGATCGAAATACGACAGTATTAAAGAGAATGGTTCAATTGATTAGAAAATATGATGAAAAGGCAGTTGTAGTAGTAGTTACCGGCTTTTTAAGTGATACTATAAAAAAAGAATTAGAAGGAGTTATATTTATACATAATCCATTTTATGAAGTGACAAATTCTATTGCGTCTTTATGGTTTGCAAAAGAATATTTGAATAGTTCCAATGTCACAATAATTAATGGTGATATTGTAATGGAAGAAAAACTTGTGGAGTCTATTGTTTGCAAAAAAACAGATATCCCTAAGGTATGCATAGACAGCAGTATAAAAAATAATGGAGACTACAATGTGGAGGTTAAAGGCGATAAGATATTAGTTATGAGTAAGGAATTGGATCAATATTATGGAGAGTATGCAGGTGTAACAAAGTTAGATAGTATTTCTTCAGGCAAATTGAAAGAATGCATTATAGAAATGATTAATATGGGGATGTACGATCAATGGTATGAAAATGCATTGGTCCAGATGATTTTTAATGATGATTTTGAATTGTATTATGTAGATATTAAAGACTATAGATGGACAGAGGTAGATTGTGTAAATGATATGCTTTTAGCAAAGCACATACATATGGAGGAGCATTTATATGATACATCTCACGAATGACCAATTGAAACGGTTGCAGGCGATACAAATAGATATGTTGTTGGAAGTAAAAAAAATTTGTGAAAAGCATAAAATTGGCTATAGTCTTATTGGAGGAACTTTATTAGGAGCTATTCGACATAAAGGGTATATACCATGGGATGATGATGCTGATGTAGGAATGTTAAGGGAGGATTATGAAAGGTTTCGTATTGTGTGCGAAACAGAACTTGATAAGAATAAATACTATTTTCAGGATGACAGAAATACAGAAGGATACCGATGGGGATATGGTAAACTGAGAAGAAAAAATACTTTATTTCTGCGAGAAAATCAAAAACATCTGGAGTTTGGGCAAGAGATATTTATTGATATATTTCCCTTGGATTATGTACCTGATAATATGATATTAAGAATAATACATATGCTTAATTGTTTCTGCTTTAGGAAGATGTTATGGGCACCGGTTGGCATGGTTGTTGAAAAAAATAAAATTAAGAAATTTGTATATGAAAAATTGAGCGCAATACCTAAAGAAGTCATATATAAACGCTATTATAGATATCTTAGCGGCGGGAAAAACAGCAATACTGTTAGAATAAATTTATTTCCTACAAATAAGCCATATGGATTTCCGGTTAAATTTTTTCAAGAATTGATAGATGTAACATTTGAAGGTGAAATATTCATGGGTAGCAAGTATTATGATAAATATTTGACAATTAAATATGGAGAATATATGGAATTACCGCCGATAGAGAAGAGAAAAGTGCATCCTGTAAGTGAGATTAAATTAATATGAAGTTTAATATTTGGGAGAAACGAAAAATGGGATGATATATGTAGCCTATAATGTAATTATTGTGAAATAAAAAGTAATTAAAAGAACGTAGTGTAAATATTGGTCACAATGTTATATGTACTATGAGAAAATTAAAATAAAAACAGCTAATTGCACGGAAGATTAAGAGAAAGTACTAAGTAAGTTGCAATATCAGGCAGGTCAATTCAGGCATTACAGTGTGGAAAAGAGAAAGAAATATAAATATTCTATAATCGAAAAAAAATTAAAATATTGAGAGTGTCATCAAAGAAAGGATATGTTAAATATGAAACAGGCTATTTGGGGCACCGGATTATTTGCAAGCGAATTTAGTTATTCAATAAAAAGGGAGAATATAGATTTTTATATTGATAATAACAAAAAGATGAAGGAGCAATCTTTTTTGGGCAAAAGAGTATACACTCCAGATGAAATTGAGGATTGGAGTGATATATATATTTATATACCTTATAATTTTTATGATGAGATAGTAAGGCAATTGCGGCAGTACGGTGTTAATGATGAATCTCATTTTGAAAGATATTACGAAGTAAATAAGTTTAATGTGGTAGAATTTAAAAAAGATTATGAGGAAACTTTGAGGATACTGCGTAAAAAGGCAGAGCAAATGAAAGGGTTTTGTCTTTTTTGGGGAAGATCTTGGGCGTTTGAAGACAAGGGATACAGAGAATTCCTTCAGAGGTGGAAAAAAAATACTATAGATTTAAAATTAGGATTAGTGTCAGAAGCTGTCTGGTATTATCAGGAAGAAACAGAACAGAAGATGAATATGCCCGCAATTGTAACACCAGGAATATTTGATGATAATATATATTTGGAAGGTGGAAAACTGGAAGAAGATGAAATTGCATTTTTAAGAAAAAAGGTCTATGCATATCAAGGGGCAGAGTGTTTAAAGGCGCAATTTCCAGATCTGACAGAAGAAAGCGCCCTTTATATGATTTATTATATGTATCAGTATGCAACACAGGTGTTAGAAATACTGCATCCAAAGTTAATTATTCTGTATCCGTTGATGATGGTACAACATCGTATTTTAGAAGAAGTATGTAGGGAAAATGGGGTACCGGTAATATCAACTCATCAAGGTATGTTGCCAGGTACACTTGCATTTGATATTGGAGGTGAGGTGGGGAAAAGTCTGCCAGCGGTATATTATAAAAAGTTTTTGAAGCTTCCTGTTGGAACTGGCGATTTAGAACAGGCAGAGAAAGTATGGGATTATTTATATAGAAGTAAGCTTAATAGAAAAATTCAACATAAAAATAATAGTATTGAATATATAATGCAAAAGATTGACAAGGCAAAACCTATTGTATTTTATGCTGGACAAAATGATATTAATTCTAATATGGTGCCTTATACAGAAGAAACACAAAAATACTGTTCGCCGATTTTTAAGACATCTATAGATGCGGGAATTTATATAGCAGAATTGTGTAAGAAGAATAAGTGGAATTTTGTATATAAGCCGCATCCTATGAGGATAAAATACGAGGAAAAAAGTCAGCTGCCAAATAATACAATTTATGTTGAAAACGGAAATATTAATGATTTGGTGGACATCTCCAATGTGGTGGTTACAATTCTGTCTCAAACCAATTATATCAGTTTGGTAAGACATAAGCCTGTTGTGATGCTTGGATATAGCCAAGCAAAAGGAAAAGGATGCACTTATGAGGCATTTGAAAAAGATATAATTGAAAATGTTATTAGGAAAGCACTGAAAAATGGATTTACTGAGGAGCAGGAAAAAGCGTTCCTGATACATATTGCGCAGGTTTTAAAGTATTATTTGTATGATGATTTGCAAGAAAGAGAAATTCGATTTGGCAGGAAAGTACCTTGTGATATAGAAGAATTCTATCAATTAGAGAAATTATTGAAAGAAAGTGGTGGGAATCCGTAATGTTCTATGAAGAATATGTAGATGATGTTTTTACCGGAATAAAAAATGTAATTGTTACTGATCAAACTGGGAATGAAGTTTCCATTCAAAAAGCGATGGACTTGTGGAGTGAGAAGGCAAAGATGCTAAGGGATAAGGAAAAAGGAGTGATTTTTTTCTGTGGAAATGGTGCCAGTGCAACAATGGCGGAGCATATGTCTCATGATTGGTTCCAAAATGCAGAAGTAAATACCATTACGTGTGCGGAAACGGCGCATATTACAGCCATTAGCAACGACTTATCTTATGAGGAAGTATTTAGCTATCGCATTAATCGAATTCTGTCAGATAAAGATATTTTGGTGACTATATCATCATCTGGCAATTCCCCCAATATTGTCAAGGCATTGGAGGTTGGAAAGAGAAAGGGAGCATACTGCATTACCTTTTCAGGCAAAGGGTCTGACAATAGGTCACGTAAAATGGGAGATTTAAATTTCTATGTTCCGTTAGATGCCTATGGCCTGGTGGAAAGCGCCCATGCGGTAATATTGCATGCGGCGCTGGATAATTTTCTGGAAAAATATATGGGGGGTAAACATTGATGAAAGTGGCAGTCGGCGCTTCATCTTTTTCAGACAGCAGCGATAAGGCGATTACTTTGCTGTTGGAAAAAGGGATTGAGGTAGTAAAGAATCCTTATAAAAGAAGGATGACCGAAGATGAAATCATTAAACATCTATCCGATGCGGACGGGTTATTGGCTGGCTTAGAGCCATTAAATGAGAATGTGTTCAGGCAGGCTCCGCATTTGAGGGCGGTTGCCCGTATTGGAATTGGCATGGACAATGTGGATCAGGAAGCGGCGAGGAGATATGGCATTAAAATATCCAATACTCCGGATGGTCCGACACAGGCTGTAGCAGAAATGACACTGACTAACCTTTTAACTCTGATTCATGAGGTGTTGCCATCTAATGAAGATGTGCATAATGGAGTATGGAAAAAAAGGATAGGGAGATCTGTAAGAGGAATAAAAGTTTTTGTTATAGGATATGGACATATTGGCAGGAAGACAGCGGAGCTCTTGGAGCTTCTGGGAGCGGAAGTGTTAATATATGATAAATATAATGAGGCTGCATCAACATGTAGCTTGGAGAAAGGGCTGCAAACTGCTGATGCGGTGACACTTCATGTTAGTGGGAATAGGGAAGTCATAGGGGTTCGGGAGATGGAGTTCATGAAAGAAGGGGTGATTCTTCTGAATAGCGCACGTGGAACGGTAGTAAATGAGAATGCCCTTTATGACAATTTAATGAGCGGAAAAATTGCCGGATACTGGGGGGATGCTCTATGGCAGGAACCTTATTATGGTAAAGTATGCGAATGTAGAAATGCGATTTTAACTCCTCATATATGCACATATACGACAACATGCAGAGAAAGCATGGAGACAGAGGCTGTGCAAAATTTGTTAAGGGATTTGGGGGTTTAGCATGATTTTTGATCAACTTAAGAACCTAAACAAATACGTAACACAGGAACAATTCCTTAAGATAAAGGGCTTTTTGGAGAAATTATCTCCTGACATGGAGGAAGGGTATTACGAGATTGATGGGGAAATGATTTATGCAAGGGTAATGAGTTACGCTACTTCCTTGCGCCAAGACTGTAGGATTGAAGCCCACGACAGGTATATTGATATCCAGTCATCATTAACTGGAATTGAGGGAATAGATATTTTTGAAAGAGACGAGCTTGCTGTTTTGGAAACATATAATAAGGATAAAGATGTTGTTTTTTATAAAGAGACGGTTTTGCCAAATGTTTCAATCAATAATAAAGAAGGATATTTTTCAATGATTTACCCTAAAGAGGCACATCGACCAAAAATATCCGTGAACCAACGATGTGAAAGGGTTAAAAAGTTTGTCATCAAGATTCATGTATAAATGTCATGGCGGTTGGACGAAAGGATAACTTTGTAACGCCAGGGAACTTTATATAAATAATTTTTGATGGGAGGGAAGTCGGAGATGGGAAAATACAGAATGATTGCGATGATACCGGCACGGTTGGGTTCAAAAAGGATACCAAAGAAAAATTTAAGGTATTTGGGAGAAAAACCTCTGATTCAGTATCCGATTGACTTGGCGCTGCAGATTCCTGAATTCGAAAGCGTGTGGGTTAATACAGAGAGCAGAGAACTGGGATATGCTGCAGAAAAAATGGGTGCAAGATTTCATGAGCGCCCACCGGAATTTTCGGCTGATAATTGTACTAACCGGGAATTTACCTATCATTTTATGTGCCACCATGAATGTGATTATGTTATTATGGTAAATTCTACTTCGCCGCTCTTAAGCGTGGACACAATTCGGAGGTTTGTTCAGTTTGTAAATGAGCATGATTACGATACCATTCTGTCAACGGTATCTGAGAAGGCAGAGTCGTTTTACATGGGGAAAGCATTAAATTTTGATCTGAAACGGAAAGTCAACAGCCAGATGTTGGAGCCAGTTGAAAAAACAGTGTGGGCGCTCACTGCATGGAAACGTGAAACCTTTATGAAACTGGAACAGGAGGGGGTATGCCCTGTCTTTGGCGGTGTGCTGAAGACTTTTCCAATACCAAAAGATGAAGCATGCGATTTGGATACAGAAGAAGATTGGCATATTGCAGAAGGGGCTATAAAAGCAAGGGCTTTATCAGGGTATGCTGAACCACAATATTTGAATTTAGAAGGCATGGTATGAGAGTATTAATAACTGGTGCCAGCAGAGGCATAGGAAAGGCAATAGCGGCTATTTACCGCGAAAAGGGTTATTCTGTGGACGCACCTTCCAGGGAAGTGTTGGATTTGGCAGATGCGGCTTCTGTGGAGGCTTACCTAGAAGAACGTAGAAATGACGGGTATGACATCATTATAAACAATGCAGGGTGTAACTTAATTAACCCTATAGATAACATAATTGAAAGTGATGTCAACCAGATGATGCAAGTAAACCTGTTGTCCCCCATTCTTCTTCTTAAGGGGTTTGTGCCTTATATGAAGAAAAATCACTTTGGACGGATTGTGAATCTTGGTTCTATATGGGGGGTTATTGCAAAGCCAGGGAGGAGCATCTATAGTGTCACAAAGCATGGCATACATGGAGTCACCAGCACATTGGCAGTAGAGCTGGCTTCTTATAATATCCTGGTGAATACGGTAGCGCCGGGGCAGACATTAACAGATCTGACCAGACAGAATAATTCGCCGGAAGAAATCAGGGAAATGGAAAGGAATATTCCTGTTGGCAGATTAGCACAGCCGGATGAGATTGCAAGACTGGTTTTCTTTTTGGGAAACGAGGAGAATACTTATATTACAGGGCAGCAAATAACTATTGATGGGGGGGTGACAATACAATGATTATTAAGTCTTATGTAGGTGATTATAAAGCAGATTTTTTTTCGGATTTTTCTTTTCTGAATGAGCTGAAAGAAAAGAAGAATAAGTTTTTTATTCTTGACAAACAGGTTTTTTTAATATATAAAGCGGAGCTGTTATCCGTAATTCAGGAGAGTTCATATTATTTATTGGATGCCATTGAACAGAATAAGAATATAGATACGGCATTGGAAATTATACGTCAGATGGTGGAAATGGATTCAAAACGGAATACGCTGTTAGTAGCCATTGGCGGGGGAATTGTACAGGATGTGTCAGCATTTATTGCCAATGTACTTTACAGAGGTATTTCATGGATTTTGATTCCGACAACCTTGCTGGCACAGACGGATAGCTGTATTGGTAGTAAATCCTCATTAAACTTTAAAGGGTACAAAAATTTACTTGGATATTTTTACCCGCCGATGCAGATTTATATCAATACAAAATTTATACACACCCTGGATCGGAAAGATTACCTGAGCGGTCTGGGCGAGATTATGAAATGTGCGATAATGGCCGGATATGAGAGTTTTTTGAGTACAAGCCAAAATATGGGAGCGCTTCTGGAATGTAATGAAGATGTGCTCTTGGATGAGATTACCAAGGCCTTATGTTTTAAAAAGCAGGTTATTGAAATGGATGAGTTTGATAGGGATTACAGGAATATCATGAATTTCGGGCATACGTTTGGGCATGCGCTGGAAGCTGCTTCAGATTATGCTGTTCCGCATGGACAAGGTGTTTCCATAGGGATGCTGATTGCCAATCAGATTTCTTTTCAGAGGGGATATATTTCCGAAAGGATGATAGAGGAGCTGAATGGTGCTATTGAAAGAATTATTACCCCAGGCCTTATAGAAAAAGAATACTTTTCTGGTGAAAAGTATTTGGAAATAATGAAAAAAGATAAGAAGTATACAGGGAAGCTTCATACATGTATTCTGTTTGAGGGTGATGGGGTAAAAAGACATTCGGATATCAGGGATGAGGAGATTGTCAGTGCGATAGAAAAGATTTGCAGATAAAAACCGAAAGGAAACCATTATGCTGACTGCATTTAACTATTACGAGCCAGAAGAAGAAAGCAGAATTCAAACAGGAATGAAAGAGACCTCTTTGTTTGAGCAGGAAATGAATGTGGCAGAAAGATTTACAAGGATTCACTATAAAGCCCCGGCTGGAAGGACGAAATGTGTAGTCTGCGGAAGTAATAAAATCCTGGAGTTTTACGAAAAATGGGGAGTTAAATATCTTCGATGTTCAGATTGTTATAGCATAATGGCAGATGTTCAAGAAGAAGATGTGGAAGAATACACTCATTTAAAAGAAATGAGAGATATTCGCTTATCTGATGAAAGCCAAAGAATTGGCTCAGAGAGCCGGCAGCAGAGATGGAAAGAACTTTTGGATTGGCTGCAATATCGAACATTTCGCTATTGCGGGAGGAATACCAATTTTTCTATTTTAGATTATGGGAATCGATGGAAAGGGTTAAGCCAGCTTCTGCAAGAATCAGCTTTGTGCGGAAAGTATGAATTGAGAGATTCTATACTAATAGACAGAGAGCAGGATGAGGATGCAAAAGCGGAACCGGCAGATCTTATTCTTGCGTTGGATTATATTCAACAGAAAATTAAACCGATACAGTTTTTTCGAGAAGTACATAATAATCTGAAAAAAGATGGGCTGTTTATTCTGGGAGTAAAGGCAGGAAGTGGATTTGATATATTAACGTTGCGGGGGAATAATAAAAATACTTTTCCCTATGAGCATATTCTTATGCCATCCAAGGAAGGTATCAGTGTAATGCTGGTACAGACAGGATTTGAATTGTTAGAGTTCACGACGCCAGGAACATTTGATTTGAATTATGTGAAGGCTAACAAGGATGGAGTTGCGGAAGATGATTATTTTATGAGATATTTTTTAGAGACAGCAACACCTGGCGCAGAGGCTGATTTTCAGAGATTTATCCAAAAAAGAGGGCTTAGTTCCTATGCTCAGGTTATAGCAAGAAGGATGGATTAAGTGAGTAAGAAAATACGGACAGTGATAATAGGAATGGGAAGAATGGGTGCTACACGTTATCAGGCGATGAAGCGACATGGAGGGTTTCAAATTGTGGCTCTCTGTGATACCAGGCTAGACCATATGGAAGGGTATAGGGAAGCTAAATATCAGGAATGGAAAGAGTGTATTGACGCCTGTGAACCTCAAGCGGTGGTTGTGTGTACTTTTAACATGGCTATTCCTGATGTGGTTTGTTATGCGTTACAGAGAGGAATGGCAGTGTTTTCGGAAAAGCCGCCAGGCCGGACGCTGGAAGATGCTGTGAGAATGCAGAAGGCACAGCAGGAAACGGGCACTATCCTAAAGTTTGGCTTTAACCATCGGGCGCATAATTCGATTATAGAGGCAAAGGCATTAATTGATTCAAAACTTCTAGGGGATGTAGTGTGTATCCGTGGAGTGTATGGAAAAGCGGGGAACAGCGAGTTTCAAAGTGAATGGAGAAACAATCCAGAATTGTCAGGGGGAGGCATTCTCTTAGATCAGGGAATCCATATGTTGGATTTGATGTGTTACCTGACGGACAGCGATATGCATGTGATTAATGGGGAGGTCAGCAATCTTGTTTGGAAGGAAATGAAGACAGAAGACTCTGCATTTGCAATGCTGGAAACAGATAAGGGGCAGCAGATTTCTCTTCATTCCAGTGCGATCCAGTGGCGGCATAAGTTCGATATGGATATTATTTGTACCAACGGTTATATAGCGTTGAATGGTTTATTGACATCTACCCGCAGCTATGGTGAGGAAAGTATCACCTATTACAGGAAAGATCTGGGGATGAAGACAGGACGTCTGGGGAAACCCAAGGAGTATACAATGTGCTTCGATGAGGATTTCTCCTGGGATATTGAAATGAATGAGTTTTATGATGTAGTGATGAAGGGAAAAGAATTGATCAATGGAAGACCGGAAGAAGCTGTTAGGGTGATGAAGATCATTAAGGAGATATATGGGTACAAACAAGGAGATGTGAGATGATTTTTGAAGAAGCAGGAGAAATGACAGCACTTATTGAATTAAAAGATTTAGAGAAAAAACCAGATATTATTCTAGAACATTTTATGAAGTATGGTGATGAAGTGTTTTATGTTTTGGATGATGATGAGATATATGGAATTATAACTTTGGGAGATTTATACAGAGCATATGCTAGTGGTAGCACTATACCAAAAGTTAATAGAAATTTTTCTTATATTGAAACTGAAAATGATTATGAAAGTGCACAGAAGATTTTTGAACAATACACAAATATCCATGAAGTTGCGGTTGTGAAAAAGAAAAAACTTATAGGGGTATTGAAAAGCGGACATAGAAAAAGCTGGGATGACTGGAGAAATACAAGGGACTGTCTTCAAAATACATTATTTGAATTACAGCTTGAGAAAGATCGCAAGGAATGGATTCAAAGGGATATTCAAAGTTTGTCAAAACTTAAAGCGAAATTGTTTGTTTATCGATACCTTTGTGTTGAGGATATGGATTTGACGGATGATGAAAGGACAATCTTTGAAGAAAAAAGCCAATTGCCAACAGAGGCGATGAGTGCCTTAACCCAAAAAGAGCAAAAAATTTTCTTTGGAGAGAATAATGATCCACAATATATAGAACAGTTGATAAACTATATTGTAAATGACAGAAAAATTATTTATAGAAATGGGATACCCGTAAATGAGGATATCAGTAACAGAATAGTAAATATTAAAAATGGGTATAGGATTGTTCCGAATGTTTGGGGGGGGCAGATAGAAAAATATTTATGGTTGGACCCTGCACAATGTTTGGTGGATTGGTAAATGATGCGCAGACAATTGAAGCATACTTGCAGGAGATTCTCATAGGAAAGCAATTTCAAAATTATGAAGTGGTAAATTGTTCAGTCACAGGAGTTTTAAGTTTTCCTCGACTCTTTCATGAGAAAATATCAGAAGATGATATAGTAATAATTATGAGTCCTTATTTTGATACGTGGAAAGTATTTGAAAAAATATATCCTGAAAAAATAAGATGTTTGGAAAGTATGTCAGAAGTATGGTCTGATATACACTTGCCAATATATCAAATATATAATATGGCCGAGCATTGTAATCATGTAGTAAATCGGAAGATAGCAGAAAAAATATTTAAAGATATTGAAGGTTATTTAAGCATTGAGATGGGAAAAGGCTGTCGGGAGAGTTTACAGAATTATTATATATCATGGGAGATTGCAGCATATTATAAGAGACATTTTAGAAACTTACCAAACAGAAAACAGAAGGGGAAAATAGGTTCCGTTGTCATGAATTGCAATCCTTTTACAAAAGGACATCGCTATTTAATTGAACAGGCATGTGCAAAGCTTGATTATCTATATGTTTTGGTTGTAGAAGAAGATAAGTCTGATTTTGCATTCTCTGATCGGATAGAAATGGTAAAAAGGGGAGTAGAAGATATAGAGAATGTATGTGTGATTCCATCTGGAGAATATGTTATTTCAGCAAAGACATTTGCGCAATATTTTAAAAAGGAACAGATTGAAAATGTGGAGGATATGGATTATGATATACACATTTTTGGTGAAATTGTTGCAAAAGAATTGGGCATACAATATCGTTTTGTAGGAGAAGAACCCTATGATATGGTTACGGCAAAGTATAATAGAACAATGATGAATATATTACCCCAGCATGGAGTAAAAGTAATCGAAATTACAAGATTAAAAGATGATGATGGTGAAATTATTAGTGCGTCAAAAGTACGTAAATGTATAAGTGAAGGAAGTACGCAAGAATTGTTAAAGATGTTGCCTGCTAGTACTATAGAATATCTAAATGAAAGGTAATGTATGATACTTCAGCAGATGAAAGACTAATAGAGGTTGTATAGATGGTGAAAGTAAGTGTTATTATTCCTGCATATAACAGTGAACAATATTTGCGCCAGTGTTTAGATAGTGTGGTAAAGCAGACACTGGAAGAAATTGAAATTATCTGTATTGATGATGGCTCTACAGATGCTACATATCATATTTTTAGAGAATACGAAGAAAAATATAATAATATTCAGATTTATACCCAGGAGAATCAAGGTGTGAGTTATGCGCGCAACAGGGGAATTATGCTTGCAACAGGGGAATATATTGCTTTTATGGATGCTGACGACTACTACTATGATGGGGATACATTGAAATGCCTGTATGAAACAGCGAAAAAAGAGAATGCAAGTATATGTGGTGGTTCGCTTATATATGATTGGCAGGGAGTGATGCGAAAACCGCAGGATGAGGCAATGTATTTTGAAAGGGCAAGCAGGAGATTTTTCAGGGATGAAGCTATAGTGTATGGATTTACAAGATTTATCTATTTAAAAGAATTATTACATAAAGAAAAAATTGCTTTTCCAAGTGTTGGTTATTTTGAAGACCCTTATTTTTTGATTCTGGCAATGATAAAAGCAGAAGAATATTATGTGATTGATAAAGCGGTTTATGTTTACAGGGTAGGAACTCATGATAGAGAGGTTAGCTATGCTGAGGCAGTAAAGGTATTGAATGTGATGAGGGATATGTTTTGGGAAGCACGGAATCATGGTATTTGTAAATTGCAGCTTGTGCTTGGAAATCAAATCATAAGAAGCAATATACAGTATATAATCCCTTACTATGATTTGAATAATAGGGAAATTGTAGATTTGTGGGATGAAGTAGGACGATCGATTATACCGGAGATAAGAGAACAAATGACGGATCAGGGACGCCTATTTACATCACAGGGGGTACAAAGATATATTCAGCAATGTGAGAAAGAATATTTTAAGCTGAGAGATGTTGTTACTAACAGTCAAAACATCATCATATATGGAGCAGGCAGAGTAGGAAGGGCGATAGTGAAATCAATGGAGAAGGATTGGGGGAAAAAACCCTTTGCCATAACGGTGACTAAGCTAGGCGAGAATCAGGAATGTATCAATGATGTTGAGGTGACAGATATAAGCAGTTGGTCTGCTTATAAAAAAGAAGCAGTGTTTGTTGTAGCGGTGCTCAGAAAAAATGAAACGGAAGAAATACGGCAGATTCTGGAGAATATGGGAGTGGAGGAAATATATGTACCTGACTGTGTGAAATTAATGGGTTATCTGCGGAGAAAAAAAGTGCTGAAGGGTAGCATAATAGAAGATTTGGTGGTAAAACCATCATAGTACTTAAGCAAGGAGGGCTGATGACATATGGATGAGATTTATATTTATGGAGCCGGGAAATATGGCAGATATGTAAAACAGAAAATTGATGAATATTATACAGAAAGCGTAAAGATATTGGGTTTTCTTGATTCGGTAAAGAAAGGAAGTTTTTTGGAGACACCTATTGTTGAATTGAGTGATGTGGACGATTCATCAAATATAGTAATAGCGATCGGTAATCTTAATGATGTTGTTGACCTCTGCTTAGATTTAAAAAAGGTAGGAAAGACCAATATTTACTGGTACTGTATGTATGGAGTCAATGGCGTAAAATGTGTTGATTTTTTAAAGAGTGAATGTATTTTCACAGAAAGCTGGGGAGATGCGATATTACCTCATTTGGAATTTCACATTTCGGATATGTGTAATTTAAATTGTAAGGGGTGTACACACTTTTCGCCATTATTTCATGAAATAGGGGATTCCTATGAGATTCGGATAGGTGAACTGAGAAAATTATTGACCAAAATATCCCATATTGTGCGGTTGGATGTTTTGGGAGGAGAGCCGTTGCTAAACCCAGAGCTGGGGCTATATGTCAAAGAACTTCGCACTATGTTGCCAAATACATGTATAGATATATTTACAAACGGATTGCTGATACCTCAAATGAATCCGGAGATATTGCGGTGTATTAAAGAAAATAATATTTATATGTCTGTATCTGAATATAAACCAACACATGAGATGATGGGGAAGATTATAGCAAAACTGGAAGAGTACCAAATTCCGTATTACATTTCCCAATATGACAAAAAGCAGGTGTTTAACCGGCCGCTTTCCTTAAATGAGCATAGTAAATATCCGCAATGCTGCATATCAGATGGATGTGTTACAATCGGAAACGGTAGCATTGCAAGATGCCCTACACTGATGTACATCACAAAATTTAATGAAGTGTTTCATACACAGCTTCCTACAGAAGGAATAATAAATTTGGATGATTGCATAAGAGGGCAGGAGTTATTGGATGAAATGAGAAAGGAAGTACCGTTGTGCAAGCACTGCATTAAATGCGATATGGATTGGGATATATGCAGGGGAAAAGAATGTATGGAGGATTTTGCGGTTTTGGATTAGCTGCAAAGTAAAGAAATGAATCCATTGGTGATTAACGAGAATGAAAAAATTTTAATCATTGCGCCCCATCCTGATGATGAGTGTATTGGAGTAGGAGGGCTTTTGAGCCAATATGCATCACAGTGCGATGTGTGGCTGCTTACGAACGGCTGTAGGGGAAGCAGCCAGTATGAGATTTCGCAGCTTAATGATATCAGAAAAGCAGAATTTTTAAGGGAAATGCGAATGCTTAATCCTAATGAATTTCGGATTTTTGATTTTGAGGATGCTACGCTGTCTAATCATGAAGAATGCCTTGATGAGGAAGATTTAAGTGTTTACAACAAGATTTTTGTGACGAATAAATGTGACAGGCATGCTGACCATCGAAGTGCATTTCGGATTGTCAAACATGCATTATCCAGGCAACAGCTTCAGGTGGATTTATATCAGTACGAGATTGGTCAGCCGCTACAGCAGGCTACGCATTATCTGGATATTTCGCAGACAGTAGAACAGAAACGACAGCTTATATGCTGCCATGAGTCACAGCTGCAGGAATTTGACTATTGTAAACTGGCGATGTCTCTCAATGCGTATCGTTCTGTGTTTTTACAATTAAGAGGCGGTTATGCCGAGGCTTATTGCAAGGAAGATATAGATTACATGGATATGCAGCAGATGCTGTTTTTGGATAAACGGATTCAGAGACAAAACCTTGCAATAGAAATATATGAAAAATGGATAATTTCAGGGTTTAACGGCTTTTCTATAGAAAAAAAATTATTGGATATGGGGGTGTCAACACTTGCCATATACGGATATGGTAAGCTGGGGCGGTTATTTAAAAGATATTTGGCGGGTCATGGGGAAGTAAGGCTATTATACATCATAGATGAGCGGGCAGAGTCGCTGCAATCGGAAGGTGTTCCATTAGTTTCTCCAAAAAAAATGTTGGAAAGAGTGGATTTATTAGTTATTACTGTGTTGGAGGAATGTGAAACTATAAGGTGTTCCATGCACCAAAAAGGATTTTACAATATTATAGACCTGAAACAATTGTTGGAAGATAAGTGAGGGAAAAATGGTAATGCAGCGTGCGTTGATATTTGGCAGGGGGCGATGTTGCCAGGAGAAAATCAAGGAAATAAGCAAAACATGTGAAATAGTAGGATTCTTGGACAATGCTGTTAAGGAGAGGTCAATAGACTCAAGATATGGTCTAATGGTTTATCCACCAAATGAAGTTAGTTCTTTTTCAAATGTAAAAATTGTATGCACTGCGCATGCGTGTATTGATATGTGGAAGCAGTTAAGGGAATTGGGGGTGGACAGTGAAAATATAGATTTTGGTGTTAACTATAAGGAGCATTCATTTCCATTGGAAAAAGCAGGATTTAATAATGGAGAGAGACTGATAGCAGAAGATTCTGAAGTGATATACTTGGATAAACAAGGAAATAGGCATGTGGTTGACAGCATGGAAGACTTGAAGAAAAAAATAAGAGTGATTTATGCCAACCAGAATCCGGCAATTCAGCATATTTCTTCTCTTTCTACAGAGCCAGTAGACAGAGAGTTCGGTATGGGAAGAGGAATGGCAGTTGATAGGTACTATATTGAAACTTTTTTAGCAGAAAATGCAAAATATATCCATGGCACTGTCATGGAAATAGGAAACGACCAGTATACGAGAAAGTATGGTCAAAACGTTGAAAAAAGAATTATTTTGCATGTTAATGGCAGCAGTGCTAATTCTATCAAGGGGAATCTGGAGACAGGAGAAGGAATACAGGAGAATATGGCAGATTGTTTAATCTGCACACAAACGTTGCAATATATTTTTGATTTAAAGCGGGTGTTTGAAAATGTACATAGATTGTTGCGTCCGGAGGGAGTGGCATTATTTACTGTACCTGGCATAAAATCCTTGTGTTACCCTGATGCGTTTGAATATGGGGAAATGTGGAGTTTTACACAAGACTCTATGGAAAAGCTTTGCGCTGGGGGCAGCGGGGAATATGAAGTGAAGACGTATGGCAATGTGAAGGTTGCTGTGGCATATTTATATGGATTGTGCTATGAGGATTTAAAAGAAGAAGATTTTTTATATAATGATCCGCAATATCCGTTTATTATAGTGGCTAGGTTGCATAAGGCAAAGTGAGGAAGGATTGAACGGAATTTTATTGAATAGTTATTAGGGACCAGTAAACAATGGATAGTATCTTACTGCAAGGAAATTTATGGGAGGAGAAGAATGAGTTTTATTAAAACAATAGCAGTGTATCTTCCACAATTTCACAGGGTGAAGGAAAATGATGAATGGTGGGGAGAAGGTTTTACAGAATGGACCACAGTTAAGCAAGCGGAGCCATTGTTCGAGGGACATGATCAGCCCAGGATACCCTATCAGGGAGATTACTATAATTTGTTGGAGCGAGAGACATTTGAAAGACAGTCTTTTTTGATGCATCGATATGGAGTGTTTGGGTTTGGATTTTATCATTACTATTTTAAAAATGGAAAGAAAATTTTGGAACAACCTGCGGAGAATTTGTTGCGATGGACAGATATAAATATTCCGTTTTGTTTTATTTGGGCCAGCGAGCCTTGGATACGTACATGGAGTAAGTTTGCTGGAAATGCGTGGGTGGAAAAGGAGAATCTGAATGTAGAACGAAAAGGGAATGGCATGCTATTAGAGCAGGACTATGGTACTCATAAGGAGTGGAGAGAACACTTTAATTATTTGTTACCTTTTTTTAAGGATGAGAGATATATTAAAAAAGATGGCAAACCATTGTTTATTTTTTATAATGCAAATCAGATATTATGCCTAGGAGAAATGATTCGTTGCTGGAACCAGCTGGCAATAGAAAATGGGTTAGGCGGGATATATGCATTAGGAGCCCATTTGGAGACAGATGTGAAAGAATTGGCTGCAGAACTTCTCTATGAACCCGATGAAGGGCTTCATACCTTAGATAGGGAGCGTATGGTGCAGGTGCGTCAGGGAGTCAGATGTTATGATTATGCTGATTTAACTAGAGAAGTGGTGCGGGGACGATCTCGTACAGGTAGGGCTGCTTATTATATGGGAGTGACAGGCTTCGATACAACGCCTAGAAGAGGTAGAAATGGAGTTTGCGTTTGTCAGGCTACTCCGCAGCTTTTTGAAGTTATGATGGAAGGATTGTTTAAGAAATGTATTGAAGAAAACAGGGAATTTTTATTTATTGATGCATGGAACGAATGGGGCGAAAGCATGTACTTGGAGCCGGATAGTAAGTATGGTCTTGCTTATTTGGAAGTATTATTAAAGTTATCGCAAAAATATGGTACAGTAAAGGTGGAGGATAGAGGGGGGGCAGACGAGCTAGTTAATGTTTGTGATGATGAAAGGTGGAATCGCTTAAATTATTACGCTCATAAAAATAAGATATTATATGAAACTGCCATTAATTTAATGTTTTTGATACAGGAGAGAGAATATGTATTCAAAAGATATTTTCAAGACAAAAAAATTAATTCTGTGGCTATTTATGGATTAGGGAAATTGGGCAAGGGATTATTATTTCAGTTTGAGAAAGAGCAGATATCCATAAAATATACGATTGACAAATATGTAGGCGCAGTAAGAAAAGAAATACCAATGTATCGCCCAGAGGAGCAATTGCCATATGTTGATATTATGATCATAACATCATATGAATTTGAAAGCATCAATAACTATTTGATGGATAGAGGGGTTAAAAATATTGTGTCATTACATGAGTTGCTTGATAATGTAGCGGAATATAGTGAAATGATTGCTGTCGAAGAGTAGTAGGGGGTATAAGGATGAAATATGCAATTTATGGAATTAACAGGGTGGCAAGGGATTTCCTTTATATTTTTGATTGGTTGGATGTTGTTTGCTTTTTAGAGGAGAAGCCTCAAAATAAAACTTTTTGTGGCAGAGAGGTTTATGATATTGATACTAAGTTAGGTATTGGGGAAATATATGATCAAATTATTGTGTGTGAAAAAAATAAAACAAAAAAGTTGAAAAAATTAGAAGAAATTGGGTTAAAGTATGGGCAGGATTACATATTAGAGCGTGATTTTTTTGAGAGCTTGGACAATGGAATAATTTACAATGAGGACAATAAACCCGTTGTGGTTTGGGGCATTGGCCAAAATGTAAAACATTTTATAGACTGGAATGATCGATGGGAAATAGAATTTTATATTGATAATTATCAGAAAGAGAGAAACTTTAAAGGCAAACCAGTGTATCGGTTGGACGAAGTTGCTGATTTGCAAAACTATTTTGTTGTAATTGCAATAGCAAATTCTGCAGAAATGGAGAAAGAGTTAACTAATCGAGGAATGATTAAGGGTAAGGATTATTGTAAGAGTGATGAATTGCGACGTTTACCATCGTGGGCATTGGAAAAGACTATTTTTGATGAAGCATATTATGATATAGATTGCCGGACTATGTTTCATCATATTGAATTGCTAGTACGAGGTGAAGTACAGTGTTGCTGTCATCCTTTTATGAATTGTACTTTAGGGAATGTGAACGAGGAAGATATAGATGATATATGGCATTCAAATATGCATAAAATTATGTGTTTGTCGGTAGAAAATAAAACATATAGTTTTTGTAAAAAAGATATGTGCCCCATGTTTTATGGAAAAAAATGTTACGATGTGGGAGAAAATAAAGGGCAAGAATATCAAAAAATGCCGGAATATCCAGATACAGCCATACTAGCTTTTGATGCTTCTTGCAATTTAAAATGTATATCTTGCCGTAGCAAGATGCAGGTAGCACAGGGAGAGGAACTGCAGGAAATAAGACATTATTCGGAAATGTTTCAGAAGAAGATATTACCACATTTGGATTTCATGATATTGGCGGGAGCGGGAGAAGTGTTTTTTAGCCAAACGTATAAGGAAATATATCATAATGCAAATACAAAAAAAATAAAATGGATTCGGTTGCTCACCAATGGGATTTACTTTAATGAAAAAAATTGGAAAGATTTTACAAGTAATAAAACAGGTAAAATATTTATGACGGTTTCTATTGATGCTGCAACGAAAGAAACATATGAAAAATTAAGAGGAAATGGAAAATTTGAAATATTACAGAAAAATATGCAATTTGCGGCACAGTTACGGAAAGAAGGAAAGTTATCATATTTGAGATTTAATTTTGTTGTGCAGAAAGAAAACTATTTGGAAATGGAGCGTTTCGTAGAATGGGGATTAGAATTGTGTGTAGATGAGGTTTTCTTTACTAAGATTGTAAATTGGGGAACTTATAGTAAAGAAGAATTTCGGGAAATCAGCATGATGGAAGAAGATGGTATAACTCCTAAAAAAGAATTGGCTGAAATATTGAAGAAACCTATTATGCACAACTCTATTGTGGATTTAGGAACTATTCAATATGAACATTGTGAAGCACCGCGTCAGATAGAAAAGAAGAAATATAGGTTTTCCAATAAAAAGAAGGATAACAAAATGTCAAGAGTGGCAATTTATTTAACTTATGACGAACAAAAAATAGTAGATGCTTATATAGGTTACATGCTTAAGGAACTAAAAACTTGCGTGGATTTATTGGTTGTGGTTTGTAATGAAGAGAAAGTCGTCAAAGGTGTAGAGTATCTGACAACTTATGCGGATGTGGTTTTTTATCGGAATAATATAGGGTATGATGCGGGAGGATTTAAGGATGTTCTGTGTAATTTGTTAGGTTGGAACGAGATCCTTAAATATGATGAGTTGGTATTAATCAATGATTCTTTTTATGGTCCGTTTTGTCCCATGCAGGATGTTTTTCTGAAGATGCAGTCTAGGAATGTAGATTTTTGGGGATTGACGAAACATGCAGCAGTAATTGAACAGGACAAATATAGCGGTATTGATACATGTATGCTAGATGAACATATTCAGAGTTATTTTCTTTGTATAAGATCAGTTATGCTGCACAGTGAAGTATTTCAATGCTATTGGGAAGAGATGCCATATTTTAGTACATTTCGGGAGTGTGTTTGTCAATATGAAGGAGGATTTACTACTTTTTTTTCTAGTCATGGGTTTGTCTATGGAGGTGTGGCAGATATGGAACAGAATGAATCTGCAAACCAAAGGAATAATTACCTGCAATATGCCCATATACCATATGAACTGATAAAAAAGAGAAATTTTCCTTTTTTGAAACGTCGGCCGTTAATGGATTGTTTTTTGCATATACAGACGCAGGAAAATTTTAGGCGGGCGCTTGACTATATTGCCCAATGCACATCCTATGATGTCGATTTAATTTGGAGCAATTTGATACGTGTACTGGATGTTTCCGATTTGCAAAGAAATCTATGCCTGCAATATGTGATAGATGATAAGATGGTTAAAGAAATGGCTTACCTGCGCCCATTACAAACTGCATTAGTAGCAGTGTTTGTAGAATATGCAGAGGCAGCGGAGTGGGTGTTAGAATATTTAGAAGAGATTAAGAATTGTTGTTCCATCATGATTTTTTCATATGTATCTACTTTATTATTGCCGTATGAACAAGCAGGATACGCGGTAAGTAGCATGACTGATGACATGGATCAAGGGAGCATATTAGCGTTTATGACGCAATATGAATACATTTGCGTGATACATGATGCAGATGTCACATCGAGAGAACAGCCAAGTTGTACTGGGAAATCGTATTTGTATTATATAGGTGAGAATCTGATTAAAAATTCAAATTATATTAATAATGTATTATGCCAATTTGAACAGGATAGTTATTTGGGATTTTTGGCACCGCCTAAACCTATATTTGCTGGATATTTTAAAGAAAATAGTTGGAACGGCAGATGGGAAGAAGCTGTTGGCATAATGCAGAGGTTATCCATGGTATGTCATATGGAAGAGGGGAAGTTGCCGTTTGCAATAACATCAAATTTTTGGATACGGGGAGAAATATTAAAAACTTTAAAAGGAGAGCATATTCAATGGGGAAATAATTCGATATTTGCCTATTTATGGACTTATATTGCTCAGTCTGCTGGGTTCTATTCAGGGGTGTTGGAAAGTTCGGATTATGCTGCATTGAACCAGATTAATCAGCAATATTATTTGGAAAACATTTCAGCACAAATTAGGCAGCAATGTGGGGAATTTGATACTTTTGCGCATATGCAGTATGTTCTTGATAAGAAATCAATAGCTAATTTCTGCGCCGAACATGAAAATGTGTATGTATATGGAACAGGGATTGTGGCGAATCAATATCAGGATGTTATGTCAAATGTTAAGGCATATATTGTTTCGGATGGACAGCCAAAGAATTCAATATTTAGTGGGAAAAAGGTGTATTATTTGTCAGAAGTCAATTTTGCGGAAGATTGTGGCATAGTAATATGTCTTTCCAAGAAAAATCAAGCGAAGGTTATTCCTAAATTAAGGAAGTTAGGCATTATAAACTTTATTTGTGTCAGGTAGTTTGGTCCTGTATGTTTTTTGGTATATTAATCAGCATTAATTTGACTCGACTATAGACACTGTATATGTTACGAGTGTGAACAAAGATAAAATCATTCAATAGGGAACCTTAAAGGGCAGCGGAGTCAAATGAGGAATCACCGAGAGAAGTGTCCGGATGGAAGCCGGGATGTAGGGAAAAAGTCGGAAAGGACAGGAGCCAAAGAGAAAGCGCTACCAACGGATTTATCTTCATCCGGTCGTTGGTAGGTATGGCGAACTTATCAGCATAGCAGAAATGCCCGTTGATGTACATTTGTTTGGCATCAGTGCAGGAGGCGGAATGGGAAGACATAAGGCCATAAGCCATGGAGTAAGGTTCAACTTCTTCCCTGGATAGCCTGAGAAGGAATCTATTAAGGAAATCTGTCGGTATATATTTAACAGGCATAAATTCTCTCCTTCATTTGTGTGAAATGTGATGGTGTGGATATTTTTTTGCCACAAGTGGAGAGAAAATTTATTATAAATCAGTAAGAAAATCTGGTAAATTCAAAGGGTTTCGGCATTTAACATATGCCTATATATTATATTTTTCAAGGAGATTAGATGTATGAACGAAACAGAAAAGTTGATATTGGGTGAATACATAAGAGATTATAGTGTTAGTGACATATCATACAAAGTAATGGGTAAAATGCTAGATGAGGACTATGTAGAGAGAAGATTAAAAATGTTTGATATAAATGAAATGTATATATATGGGGGGTCATATATGGCGGTTCAACTCTACAGGATTGGGGGGAAATTTACTGTTGTTAGAGACATAGTGGATAAATCAGGTCAAATTGTATTAAATAACTTAGTTCCTGTTATAACTTTGGATGAATTTCGTAAGAAATATAATGGCGAAAAGGTTATTATTGCGTCTATACGTTTTTTTCAGGAAATAAGGGAAGAATTAAAATTATTCGTGAATTCAAATGATATTATTGGCATTGGTGAGTTATTGCTAGGGATTGCGTAAGACGTTTAGAAGTAGTAGGGAGATGAAAAGGATGCTATATGTGAATTATACAAATTTATACGAGAATTGTAACGTTGGAATAAAAAAGAAAATACTAGCACAGTGCAGTACTTTCATGAAAAAATTTGGAACAGTATATTATACGATGTTTGCTGGTCAAACAATGTACTTGTTTTATGAAGATAAAATCTTAGAGAAAGAATTTGCTTTGACTAGAAAAATGTGTAACGAGGCAATTGCTAAATGGATAGTAAAATATCATATTAAAAGATTATACATTAGATATGCATTATCTGATATGTTTTTTCTTGACTTTTTGGAAGAATTAAAAAAAATGAGTATAAAAAGTGTGTTGGAATTCCCTACGATACCATATGACGGCGAAGGGGGAATCATAAGACCTATAGAGGACAAATATTACAGGGAACAATTGCACAAGTACATAAATTGTTGCACCACTTATGCAAATTTTGAAACTGTTTTTGGCATTCCATGCATTACATTAGTAAACGGAGTGGATATAGAGGAGCAAAAGAAAAAAGAGTATAGGAAGAAAGATGGGACAGTTGTGCTTTTGGCGGTTGCTTCACTAGCAAAATGGCATGGGTATGAACGTGTGATACAGGGGATGAAGAATTATATTTCTGAGGGTGGAGAAAGAAATATTATATTTAATATTGCAGGTTTTGGGGGACAGTTAAATTATTATAAAAGTATTGTAGATGAGTATAAATTAAGTGAGCATGTTATTTTTCATGGACAGTTAAGCGGAGCCGAATTAGATGCAGTATATGACGATTCTGATATTGCAGTCGGTTCCCTGGGGTTCTACAAAATAAACCTTCGTTCAGGTTCTCCAATTAAGCTGGGAGAATACTGTGCAAGAGGAATTCCATTTGTATATGGTTATGATGATATTTCGTTTAGAGAGCCACCTTACTTTTCATATCAGGTGTCAAATGATGCAACACCCCTTGATATGGAGAAGGTCTTAGATTTTTACGATATGATGTATGATGGAAAGAACTTTATAAAAGATATGAGGCAGTATGCATTATCAAATCTGACTTGGGATGCAATTTTGCAGCCGGTTATTGATTATTTGAGTTAGTAGTATAAGTGTTTGATTTCTATAGAATATCCAACATTTAAATGTTGGATTTTGTTCATACAGTAGAGAATATGGTTAAGGATGAGGTAGACAATGATTAATGTAATAGGTCTGGGTTACATAGGGCTTCCCACAGCTTTAATGCTTCAAACAGGAGGAACTCAAGTAATTGGAACAGATGTTGATCCGGAAAAAACTAATCAATTAAATGCGGGTAATATTACCTTTGAGGAAAAAGGGCTTTGTGAACTATTCCAAGAGGCCGTTAAAAAGGGAATTGTTTTTACAACAGCGTATAAGCAGGCAGACGTTTATTTGATTGCCGTTCCTACGCCTTATAATAAGAGGAGCAGGAAAATTGATCCAAGTTATGTTGTAGCTGCAGTGAAAAAGGTATTAGAGGTATGCCCGGATGAGGCGATTATTATAATAGAATCAACAATATCGCCTAATACGATTGATCATTTCATCAGGCCTATTGCAAAGGGAAAGGCGGTTCACTTTGTACATGCACCGGAACGAATTATACCAGGGAACATGATTCATGAATTAAGGCACAATGCTAGAATTATCGGGGCGGACACAGTGGAAATAGCTGAAAAAGTGAAGGCGATATATGCAACATTTTGCAAAGGGGAAATTGTACTAACAGATATTCGTACAGCTGAAATGTCTAAGGTTGCAGAAAATACATATCGGGATATCAATATTGCTTATGCGAATGAACTGGCTATGATATGTAATACGAGCGGTTTGGATGTTTATGAAGTGATTAAGGTTGCCAATATGCATCCCCGTGTGAATATCCTGCAGCCGGGTCCGGGAGTAGGAGGTCATTGTATTTCTATTGATCCATGGTTTTTGGTGGGAGATTATCCAGATATAGTGCATGTAATCAAAGCCGCAAGGGAAGTGAATGACGCAATGCCCGAATATATTTTGGAAAAAATAGCGGAAATTATGGATAAGAATAATATAAAAGATTTAAAAAAGGTTGGTCTATATGGGCTTACCTATAAGGAAAATATTGATGATATACGTGAAAGCCCTACGCTGCAGTTACTTACAAGCATGAAGCGGCACTTAGCGTGTGGGATAGGCGTTTATGATCCTTATATACAATATGATGTTGTGGAAAATCAATACCATAGCCTGGACAAGTTTATAGAAGATATGGAGCTGATTGTTATTATGGTTGCCCATGATGAAATCATAAAACATCAGGAAAAAATGAGAGACAGGCTTGTATTTGATACAAGGGGCAGACTTTCTTTGCAAAATATTTATCGTTTATAGGATGTTGCGTTAATTATGAAAAAAATACTGTTGGTTTTTGGTACGCGGCCTGAGGCAATTAAGATGTGTCCTTTGGTAATTGAGCTGAAGCAGCGGGAAAATTTTGATGTTGTAGTATGTGTGTCTGGGCAACATAAGGAAATGCTTCAAGAAGTTTTGAATGTTTTTGGGGTTACTCCGAATTATAACCTGGCGATTATGAAAGAGAACCAGGATTTGTTCGATATTACAATAAATATCTTAGGAAGAATCCGAATGATATTATCTCAGGAAAAACCGGATATTGTATTGGTGCATGGAGATACAACCACTGCATTTGCAACGGCATTGGCATGCTTTTACATGAAAATACCTATTGGCCATGTAGAGGCTGGCCTGCGTACTTATGATATGGATGCGCCTTATCCGGAAGAAATGAACAGACAGTTTATCAGTCTGGTTGCCAAGTATAATTTTGTACCCACAGAACGCGCCAGACAAAACTTATTATCTGAAAAAAAGAATCCAGCATCAATTTTTGTAACAGGAAATACCGTTATCGATGCCATGAAAACTACAATAGAAAAGCAGTATTTTAATCCGGTTTTAGAATGGGTAGGTGAAAACAGGCTGATTCTTTTGACTGCGCACAGGCGTGAAAATATAGGTAATCCAATGCAGAATATTTTCAGGGCAATTAAGCGTATTACTGTTGAGAATCCAAATGTGCGAGTGATATATCCGATACACATGAATCCTACAGTGAGAAAAATATGTTCAGAAATTCTTAAAGATAATAGCCAGGTTAAAATTATTGAGCCATTGAATGTTGTGGATTTTCACAATATGATGGCTCAGAGTTACTTGATAGTTACTGATAGCGGGGGAATTCAGGAAGAAGCTCCAGCATTGGGAAAACCAGTTATTGTATGCCGTGATACGACAGAGCGGCCAGAAGGAGTGGAGGCAGGGACTCTGCTGTTGGCTGGAACAAAGGAAGAAAGCATCTATTGTGCGATAAATAAATTACTTCATGACGAAAAGGAGTATGTTAAAATGTCGCATGCAGTCAATCCTTATGGTGATGGACATGCTTGCCGCAAAATTGCCGATGTGTTGGAAGGCTGATTTTTTAGGATGTAGGAGTTGATTATCTATTAAGGAGACATTATTATATTTTGTTGCGAATGGCTAATGGATGCTGGCTAAAGTTACTGACGCATCTTGATTAAAGAGTAGTATTTATATTTTTGGAAGGGAATAGATGTCATGATTAATAAGGTGGTCTTATTTGGGGCTGGAAAACGTTGCAAGATGTTATGTCAAATTTTGCAGTTTTCGGACATAGAAATTGTAGCTATATTAGATAGCAATCCTGATAAGTGGGGAATCGAAGTAGAGGGGCATTTGGTAAGAGCTCCTAAGGTGATAGGCGAATACAAAAATATAAATTGGTGCATAACAGTTGGAGACATGTATGCATCAAGAGAGATAAGGACAGAACTTCAACAGAGATATCAATGTAGACTGGAAAAAGAAGTTGGCATTAAGGAACTTATTCTCATAGGATATCAAAAAAATGCGGAGATAAATAAATATATTTTAGATAAGAATGTATATAACAGAGGGAAAGATTCTATATTATTTGACTGCTATAATGGTCTTGGGTTAGGGGGCGTTCAAGCTTGGACGATGGATGTTTGTGAAGCGTTGATAAATGAGGGAAGAAAATGTGTTTATATTATATCAGATAATGGTGTGTATACAGTACCGAATGTGTTAGAAAAAAATATCTTATCTGTTAATATGAATCACAAGGGTCAATTTGAAACAGAAACCATATTGAGTATAATAGATGCCATTATGGCAAAGCTTCCTTGCAAGATTGTTACTTGTACAACAAATGAGGTCATGCTTGCGGCATATTTGATAAAGTGCCATTACCCTGAAATGATTGAAATTATATCAGTAATTCATAACAGCAATGAAAGTGTATACAAAGATTATATGGAGTTTAAAACATGTCCAGATTTGTATATAGGAGTTAGTCAGGCTATAAGAAACGATATGATTCAAAAAGGGATTGCACCTGAGAAGATTTATTCTATGACATGCCCATTTTCCTGTGAACCAATATTAAAAAGAAGCTATTCTGACAGTAGTGATCCGATTTGTATAGGATATGCCGGAAGGATGGATGGTATGGAGCATTCTCAAAAGAGAATGGACTTGTTATTGAAACTTCTGGAAATACTTACAGAAAGGAATATATATTATAAGTTTGAGCTTGCGGGAGATGGAGCGGCACGACATGTGATGGAAGAGTTTGTTGGCCAGAATAACATGAGTGAGAATGTAAAATTTTTGGGCAGGATAGAGCGTTCGGAAGTGGCTGCTTTTTGGAGAAGACAGGATATATTTGTCAATTTATCAGATTATGAGGGAAGAAGTATTAGCCAGCTGGAGGCAATGGGAAATGGCGCAGTTCCTATCATAACAGCTACGACAGGTGCAAGAGAAGATATCGATGATGGACTAAATGGTTACATTGTTCCAATGGGAGATTATCATACTATGGCAGATCGTATAGAATATCTGGCACAACATCGGGAGCAGTTATATAGGATGGGGGGATTGGCGCACGATGCTGTGTATCCTAAAAGTTTGATGAAACCACATATTGAATTTTGGAACGAAATTTTTTCGCATAAATTGAAAAATTAATAATAGTGGTACTGATGTCTGCTGGGAAAATTCAGGACAGGAAAGAATGAAGGAGAGCGAGGGATAGCAAGAACTAATGGATATTAAATTTAGTATTATTACAGTGTGCTATAATGAAGAAAAAACGATACGGGCAACAATGGAATCTGTATTAGGTCAGAAGTGGAAAGACTTTGAATATGTTATTATAGATGGTGCGTCTACCGATGCTACGCTTGAAATAATACGACAATATGCAAGGAAGGATAACAGAATACAATATATTTCGGAGAAGGATAAAGGAATTTTCAATGCAATGAATAAGGGGATAAAATATGCGCATGGGGATTTCCTGTTCTTCTTGAATGCAGGCGATATCCTGCATGGAGATGATGTGTTGGATAAGGTTGCGGAAGTGGCGATTAATGCAGATATTGTGATTGGGGATGTAGCCTTTAAAGTTGAGAATAAATTGGAAGTACACTCCTATGCTGTTGGAAAGGAACTTCAGGAAAATTTGGAAAAAGGTCGATGTGTGTCTCATCAGGGCATATTTGCATCGAAAATGTGCCTGGAAGATGGCTTTGATGAGCAGTTCCAAACTTGTGCAGATTATGATTGGCTTTGCCGTCAGGTAAACGCTGGTAGGAAAATAGTAAAAGTAAATACGGTTATTACAGATTTTGACACTCATGGGATAACAAACCAGGTTCATTATCAGAAGCAGCATTGGAAAGAAAATTTTACGGTTCTCGAAAAAAATTTTCCAGAATCAAAGTTTAAATATAATGAAGAAACAAAGAGACTATTTGAAGGAGCGATAAAAGCACGTTTTCAGTATAAGTTTATGAACCAATGGCTGCTTTTAAAGCAAAGAGGAGTAGATTTTAGTATTTTTTTTGAGCAGAAAGGGATATATGCCATTGCGGTGTATGGCGCTCATTACATGGGACAGAGGTTATATGATGAATTAAAAGGGAGTCCGGTGGACGTAAAATATGTGATTGATAGGAACCCAAGTATAGAGGATTGGGAAATTCCAGTTGTTCATCCGGATGATACATTGGAAAAAGTGGACGCAGTAGTAATAACTCCTATTTTTGATTTTTTGGATATAAAAGCTGATTTAGCCCAAAAAATGGATTGCTGTATAATTTCTATTGAAGAAATGTTGTTTTATGATTTTTGAGTTATTCTTATAAGCTGAATCAAGATATGATAAGGATATAAGGTTATGAAATTAGAAAGTGTTTGTTTGGTAATGACGGCGTGTATTTCGCCGCCAGCGCAGGTGATAAATCTGTGTGTAAAGGATATGGATTATAGGAAACAACAGTATATTGAGGCTATTTGTTTTTACATAGAAAAAACAGAGGTAAAAAATATAGTTTTTTGTGATAATTCGGCACAGCCTGTAAATGAAATGTTGTGTAGAAGGGCTAAAGAGAAAAGAAAAAATTTTGAGTGGCTCAGTTTTCAGGGGGATTATCAGAAAGTTGAAGAACTTGGAAAGGGGTATGGAGAAGGCGAGATTCTGGAATATGTGGTAAATAACAGCAAATTGCTCAAGAAATGTAATTATATGGCAAAAATAACAGGGCGTTTAAAGTTATTAAATATAAATGCTGTATTAAGATTATTGTCAACCTCCGCTTTCCATTTTAGGTCATACTTGCATGAGGATAACGGGCTTTTTGTTGATACCAGGTTTTTTGTGGCAAGAATTGATCATTTTCGGGGTGAGCTTGTAGACGTTTATAAAAAGGTAAATGATAGCATAGGATTTTATTACGAATATGCAATTGCTAGTAGGGTACAGGAAAAAGGAATTATGTATCGCAATTTCCCATTGGCATTAAACATGGCGGGAGAGTCGGGAAGTACAGGATACAGTTATCATTGGACGTGGAAAATGTTGGTCAAAAAATCAATTCCGCTGTTTGCTTATTATTTTTTTCATTTAGGGAATCCATATAGTGCGAATGGTAAATCGGGAGAGGAGTTGGTTTGGGGGGATTATGTTTGGTATAAAAATTTTATGGAACTCGAAGGAAAACGGATTATCCTATATGGGGCAGGCAGCATTGGAAAGAAACTGTATGTATTGTGTAATAATCGCTGCTTAATTGTAGCATGGGCTGATGAGAACTACAAAAGAATTCGGAAGGTAGGAGGAGAAAAAATCATAGCTCCAGCATTAATAAATACTTATGAGTTTGACTATATAGTGATTGCAGTTAGGGATGAGATTATAGTAAGGCAAGTGAAAGATTATATTATTAATATGGGCATATCATCAGATAAGGTCGTGTGGGGTTTGCCAATATTATAGGTTAGTTAAGGAAAATAAAAAATGGAACATACAAAAGTTATTGCAATGTATTTGCCCCAATATCACACATTTAAAGAAAATGATGAGTGGTGGGGGCAGGGATTTACTGAATGGACTAACGTTAAAAAGTCCAGACCATTATATAAAGGGCATTTGCAGCCCAGAATCCCATATGAAGAAAACTATTATGATTTATCAGACGAAAATGTCATGAAGCAGCAGATGGAAATGGCAGTTAAATATAAGGTTGACGGATTTTGTTTTTATCACTATTGGTTCGAGGGAAAAAAGCTTATGGAAAAGCCCGTAGAGCGTTTATTGACAGAACAGAAAGTTAGCCTGCCATTCTGTTTATGCTGGGCGAATGAAGCTTGGACCCGTACATGGGATGGCAATGAAGGTGCAAAGCAGATATTGATCAGTCAGCAATATGGTTCGCAAGAAGATTGGGAAAGCCATTTCAGATATTTGAATCTTTTTTTTCAGCATGATCAGTATATTAAGGTAAATGGAAAACCGATGTTTGTTATATATAATTCTTCTAAGATAAAACAAAAACGAGAGATGTATATAAGATGGAATCAGCTTGCCAGAGAAATGGGTTATGATGGATTGTATATTCTTAATATACGCAGATCTATAAACGGTGAAATTCCTTTTTATGGGGATGGCATTGTGGATTTTGAACCTCATGCCTCTTTGTTTCGGATGAGCCAGGAAGAAAGAAGCCAGATGACTCGCATTTACCGGGGGAATCGTATAGACAACAGAGGAGTGCGTTATCATGTTTTGGACTATGAAAAATTTTGTGAACATATGGTGAAACGATATACTGCTAGTGATAGTAATCATTTTTTGGGTTTTTTTGCGGGATGGGACAATACACCTAGAAGGGGGATTAATACAGAATTGATTTTTGAAAATAATACTCCGCAAAATTTTGAGAAATATTTTGAAATACAATATAAAAGAAGTATGGAGTTAAATAATAAATTTTTATTTATTAATGCTTGGAATGAATGGGGGGAGGGAACGTGTTTGGAACCCGATCAGGAATATGGATTCTCCTATTTAGAAGCAGTTAAGAAAGTAAAAGGAAAATATTGATTATGAAGTGTTGGGTAATAATAGATGCTATAATAATGGTAGTGATTTTAATTGGTACAGGCGGGGGATATGGTTATAAGGTAAGCAAAAAATGGAAAGCCGAATTACTGGAATTGAGGAGGAAGAATGCTATACAACGAAATATTATTACTGATTTAAGGTATATGATGTATTTGAAAAAGGATTGGAGTCAGGTGGAACAATTTATGTTGGGGCAAGGGATATCTCGAATTGCTATATATGGAATGGGTATTTTGGGACAGGAGTTAGCAAATCTGATGGAAAACTCGAAAATTAAGATTTGTTACGGAATTGATAAAAGAAAAAAAGATACAAGTTGTGAAGTTCGAGAGCCAGATCAGATTGACAATGATATGGATATGATTATTGTCACGGCTGAATTTGATTATACAGAGATCAGGAGACAGTTAGAAGAACTTGTAAATGTACCAATTGTTTTGCTAAGTGACTTGTTAGAAGAAATTATGGCTATGCCGATATCCATTGATTTAAGAGAATAGACTTGAAATTTACTTTTATATTTTAGTGTTATATTCGGGGATAGTTTAACACTAGCCGGATACAGTACCAGCTTTGGGAGAAAAAAATGAATCGACTGATTTTATGGGGAATGGGTGCTATATATAATCAAATGAAAAATACAGTTTCATGGTATGAGCTAAAAGGGCAGATTAGTGTGATTGCTGTTACAGCAAAAGCGATTCCTACATATAATAGTTTGGACGGTTATCCTATTGTGCCTGCTGATAAGGTAAAGGATTTGGAGTTTGACTATATTGTTATTTTGAGTGATAAATATTTTAGCTCTATTATGAAAGAAGCAATGTCAGAATACGGAATTCATAGAAACAGGTTCTTGAAGTATCAGGTACTTCAGATTCCTGGCTTGAATTTTGACGAATATGTCAAGCTGAAAGAAAGTAATCTCAGCATTGTTTCCAATAACTGTTGGGGGGGCATGGTTTATCATACGCTTGGATTGGAGTGTCTATCGCCATTTAGAAATTTGTTTTTATTGGATAGAGATTATTTGAAATTGATTCAAAATTTAAAATGGTATATGCAATGTGAATTAAGAATGGATCATTGGGGAGTGGATGATCATAGTGGACAACGATATCCTGTATTAGTGTTGGACGATATTGAGATTCATTGTAACCACGCCTCTGATCCGGAACAGGCGATGATAGACTGGAAACGTAGGACCAAAAGGTTTAATTTTGAAAATGTTTTAGTTGAGATGTATACGGAATCTATAGCAGTAGCAGAATCATTTTGTGGTATTTCCGAGTACAATAAAAAATATGCTTTGTTCCATTTGAAGATGACTATAAAAATAATTTTGTGTATTTAAAATTGTTGCCAGGGCAGAAAGAGTTTTGGGAAACAGTAAACAGCAATGCGTCAATTGGGAAGAACGGATTGGAATATGATATTGTGAAGTTGTTGCTGTACGGTCAGATATCCTATCGGATGAAATAAAGGGAAAATTAAATTGTGAAGTTTTGAGATAAATCTGATTTAAGAACTTGCAGAAAAGATTATTACAAATATGGTCAGGATTTACTATGTTTTATTATGGTATCTGTTATGAGGGAGTATTATATGCAGATTATTATTTGGGGGACTGGAAAATATTACATAAACAGGAAAGAGGAATTAACAGAATACTTGCAAAAAGAGAAAATAGAAGTTGTAGCATTCTGTGACAACAATACTGAATTATGGGACAAACAATTTGAGGGAATTCGGGTTGTTTCGCCGGAAACAATTAACAAAATTCATTTTGATGCAGTATTGATCATGAGTACTTATGTAAAAGAAATAGAATTGCAGCTGCTTCAGCTGGGGATAGGACATGCAGAGATTTTGTTTTGGGAAGTATTTCGGGGAAGGATGCGTCAACGAAAGAAAACCATATATTGTGGTAAACAAATTAGTAAAAAGCATGAAGGTAAGCAAATATTGATTATTTCGGTATCATTGGGTTATGCGGGCGGCCAGCTTGCAGCAGTATATACCGCAAGAGTATTGCAGGATAGGAAATATGATGTTGTATTAGCAGCTTCCTGTGGTGAGGACAGTTTTATTAAAGAAGCGGTAAAGCAAGGCATTACAGTAGTTATTTATCCTTCTTTGCCTTATATTTGTGAAAAAGACAGTGATTGGCTCAAGCAGTTTGATATTGTGATAGTAAATACTTTTCCAATGTTGGTCAGTGCATATGGTTGTGCCATGATAAAACCTACAATATGGTGGATTCATGAGGCAATGGAGTATTATGGGCAAGAAATGTCAAAGCCATGGAATCGCGTTGAAAAGGATAAGTTAAGCAGGTTGAACATTTATGCGGTAAGCAGTCTTGCAAAAGAAAATTTTGATGTTTTTTCCCCTGGTCAAGTAAAGGGAATTTTGCCCTATGGGATTCCTGATGTGGCACAAAAGAATGCTTCAATTAAGCAAAAGAAATCAAAAATAATTTTTGCAATCATTGGGGATGTATGTGACAGGAAAGCGCAAGATATTTTTGTAGATGCTGCTTGTCAATTGAGTTATACGGAGCAGGCAGAGTTTTGGATAATTGGAAAACTGCATGATGATGCATTTGGGAAAAGGATTAAGGAGAAGGTTTCCGATATGCCCTATATAAGGTTGTGGGGGGTATTGACAAGGGAAAAAATTTATGACGTATTACGTGAAATTGATGTGGTGGTCTGCGTATCACGAGAAGATCCATTGCCTATTGTTGTGACAGAGGGAATGATGTTCGGAAAAATATGTATTATTAGTGATAAGACGGGAAGTGTGGATTATATTCATGATGGAACGAATGGTTTTGTAGTTCCAGCAAATGATATTAAGACATTAAAAGAAAAAATGGGATGGATAGTCCGTAATTATAATAGCGATTCAATTCAGAACATGGGCATTTGTGCCAGAGAAACGTATGAGAAATATTTTACTATGGATATTTTTGGCGACCATTTTGAAAAAATAATAAATGAAATTTGAAGGAATATGAGCAGATTCACAGAAAAAAGGAGAAAGGCAGTATGGATATAAAAGTGTCAATTATATTGCCATCATTGAATGTGGTTGATTATATAAGGGAATGCTTGGATAGTGTCCTTGCACAGACGTTACGGGAAATTGAAATTCTGTGTGTGGATGCTGGTTCTATAGATGGGACACTTGAAATTTTGCAGAAGTATGAAAAAATTGACCCTAGGATTCAGATTATACAATGTGAAGTTAAAAGCTATGGAAAACAAGTGAATGAAGGGATACTCAAAGCAAAAGGGAAATACATAGCCATAGTGGATACAGATGATTTTATTGCAACGGAAATGTATGATAAGCTTTATAATTTAGCAGAAGTATACAGCTTGGACTATGTGAAAGCAGATTATGATGCTTTTGCTGTACTAAAGAATGGTGGAAGGGTGTGGCGGACTAATAAAACACTTCCAGTTGATCCTGGCATGTACGGAAGGGTTCTTGTACCGCGCCATTATTTCAGTATTTTCAAGGATTATAACATTTGGAAGGGAATATATTTAAAAGATTTTTTAATTAAGCATCATATTGAATTGAACGAATCGTCTGGAGCTGCTTATCAGGATATAGGATTTGTGCAGCAGACATTATGTTTAGCACAGCGGGCTATGTATATTGATGAATCTTTCTACCGTTATAGATTAAATAGAGAAGGAGCTTCAACCAAGAAAAATGAGGTAGTACAATTTGTTTACCAGGAATTTACCAGACTATTGGATGGAGAAGTATTTCCGAAGAATATGGACAGGCAGGTTTGGAAAAGTGTTTTTTATAGGTTGTCCATGTGCTTTGGCTGTGAATATGACAAAGTATTACGAATCCAGGATTATCAAACGAATTCTGTATTTTTGTCCCAGTATTATGAATGGTTTAAGCAAAGAATGCAGGAAGCTATGGCGGAGGGGGTATTTGAATTTTCAGTTTTGGAAAAGTCTTGTAAGTTTGAACTTCGTTTGTTGCTGAAATCAGCAGATAGCTATGCAGATTATAAATGTATAAGAGATTCAGTTGAAAGAGAACCAATCGAACAATTGACAGCCAAGATACAAAATCGCCCTATTGTGATATTTGGTTGTGGGAAATATGGAAAAGAGCTATGTGTTGCCTTGGATGCGCAGGGAGTTGAGATAGTAGCTTTTTATGATAATAATGAGAAGCTTTGGGGAACAGAATTTGGGGGGATAAAAATTCAGAAACCGGAAAAACAGGATAATGAAGATATAGTGTATCTTGTAGCTGTTAAGAAGTATGGGGAAGAAATCAGAAAGCAGTTGGAGACGCTGGGAATTTCCTGCATTGTTCAGGTGTAGGATAATTTCTAAAAGTTGGACTGGATAATTTTATGAAAGATATATGCAAATATAAACGTCATGCAGTTTAAGAAATATGAGTATAGGGTAGACAAAGAATCTAAAGAGGCTGATTAAAGATTTAGAGAATTTTGCCGATATAGTATGTGAGGCTCATGGATGGGTCATGGTGAATAGCTTTTTAAACAGTGCATGGAGGCGGATATAGTTGTAAGAGATGATAGACCGTTGATATGCAGCGGTCTTTTTTCATTGTGCAGCGTTGTTACAAGTGAAAATCAACAGATTTGCAGTCTGGAGTCTGTATCGCATAGGGGAGAAAGTCCCTCCCATGCTTGATTTCCGTTGGCAATGAGTCAAAGACTGAAAGACCCTGGTGTTGATTGTATAGAGGGTATGGGTGGATCAGTACCCCGCGTGTTAAAGAGGTGATCATATGATATCAGTAATCGTACCAATCTATAATTCGGAAATGTATTTACCGGAATGTCTGGACAGTCTGATCCATCAGACATTCCGGGATCTGGAGATTATATTGGTTGATGACGGGTCCCAGGATGGATCGCTCAATATCTGTAGGAAATATGCGCAGGATGATAAGAGGATTTTGGTCATACAGCAAAAAAACGGAGGGAGTACTAGGGCCAGGAGAGAAGGTTTGAAGGCGGCAAAGGGGGAATACATATCCTTTATTGACAGTGATGATTGGGTTGATCTGTCTTTTTATGAAAGGCTGTATGAATTGCTGGCATTCAATGATGTGGATATGGTGGTGTCCGGATGCAGGATTGAAAATGAGCGTGGGGCATTTGATATAAGGAACAGGTTTGAGGAGGGGGTATACAAGGGGGAAAAATTAAGGGAAGATATTTACCCTCAAATGTTGTCCTATAAAGGTGAAGGCGGGTTTTGTTTCGGGATTTTGCAGTATTTGTGGAATAAATTGTATAAAAGAAGTATCATTGAGCCTTGTGTCATGGAATTGGACGAGAGGATTTATGACGGGGAGGACGCAGCTTGTGTGTTTGATGCCTGTCTGCGGGCTTCCGGTGTCTGCATTGACAATCATGCTTATTACCATTACAGGATTCATGAAAATTCTGTCTGCACTTCTCGAAGGGATGAAAAGTATTATGTAAATGCTGTCAGATTGAATGAGTATATGGGCAAAGTTTTCTCTGCATCTGAAGAAAGTGAAGTCATGACGCCCCAGCTAAAGCATTTTATGGGGATGTTTATAAATAATGGCACAAAGAGTACATTTGGATTTCACTATGAAAAAAAGCGTTCTGCTGATAGGTGGAAACTGCCGCTGCTGCCCGAGGAGGCATGCAGGATCTGTATTTTTGGTGCAGGCAAGGTGGGCAGGTCCTTTTATGGGCAGTTGGTTTCCTGCGGGGATAAGGATATTGTTGCATGGGCGGACAGTTCATTGTATGGGACAAGGATAGGGGGAGTTGCTATTGCGGCACCGGAGGCTTTGCTGGAGCTTTCATGGGATTTGGTGATCATTGCTGTGGCGGATGGGAGCAAGGCCGCAGAAATGAGCGCGTGGCTGCAGGAGCATGGGATATCGGAGGATAAAGTTCTTTGGGAGCTTCCACAAAGGGAATATGAAGGTTATGAGATGGTATTTGACGAGCAGGAAAGCGGCCAAGGGATATAGATGAATCTACAGGGGAGCAGGTCTATGGGTTGGAAGTATAAGGTATCTGTGGTGGTATCCATAGATAATGCCGGTCAATATTTGGAACAGCTGATGCGCAGTATTATCATGCAGACGATCGGTTTCGGGCAGAATGTACAGGTAATTTTTGTGAATGACGGCTTCGCGGATGGCAGTGGAGCGGTGTGCGCCCGGTTTTGTGAGAGGAATCCGGACAATGTGAGACAGATATGCCTGGACAGGAACCGGGAGACAGGTGCAGCGTGGAATGCAGGGCTGGAGCATGCCGAGGGAAAGTATGTTACTTTTATGGAACCGGATGGTTTGTGGTCTTTGAATGCTTTTGAAGCGGCAGTTGATTTTTTGGAGAGGCATGCTCCGGAGATTGATTTGGTTTCGGCGGATATGGAGGCTTATGGGATTTCATTGCAGCAGCATTGTTTCAACCAGGATTTGGACGCGGGAACGTTGGTTGACATGAATACGGAGCCCGGCAGGCTGAGGGTAAATGGTTCCTGTTGTATTATGAAAACGGAGACGGCAAGGGGGCATCGGTTCCAGGAACGGCAAAGCGGCTGGGAAAGCACCATATTTGTCAATCAGGTTATGCTTGAAAAGCTGAGATACGGCATGCTTCCTGGGGATGTGAGGTATTATTATCATGGAAAGCGGGAGGATGGAGCTGCGGTGCAGCAATGGGAGATGCACCAGATGTATGAGGAGCATAGCCTGGAATCTCTTTTTCAGGGAATATATGAAGCTTCAATGGAGCGATGGGGCTGCTTTATGCCGATGATGCAGGAACTTATGGCTTATGCTGTGGCGGGCGGCTTTACTGGCGAGAACAGCGTTTCCAATGCAGGAGGACTATGTGACCATAAGATGTATCATATACTGCAGTATATAGAAGACAATCACCTGGTGGGAGCATGTAATGTTGATGAGTTTACCAGAAAGGTGATGCTGGCTTTTAAACATGGGGTGGACTTGAGGGAGGCGGCTGCGGAGCGGGGGAAGCTTTTGGTGCAGGATCGCTGTCTGCAGCAGAGACGTGCGGCGGATAATGCCAATTATGGTGTGCTGAAGAAATGGTTTGAACGGAAGGCCCAGGGGAAAAAGACAGACTTTTATTTTTTATATAATGGTTTCAGGAGGATTGCAGTTTATGGAATGTCGGATTTGGGCAGATATTTGGTGAGCGAATTGCGGGATTCTCAGGTGGAAGCCGTATATGGGATTGACCGGAGGGCAGAAAAAATTGAGGCGGATATTCCGGTGCTGCAGCTTGAGGAAAATCTTCCGGAGGTGGATGCCATTGTGGTGACGCCGGTATATTATTTCGGCGAAATACAAGGCAGTCTGTCAGGAAAAACAGAGGTTCCGATTATTTCCATAGAAGATATTATAAACGTAATGGAATAGAGGACTGTTATGAATAAATATTTATTGGTGACAATCGTGGAAGGGGCGATGCCGGACGCCGGTCCCAAAGCGCCCGGCGATATCTGTAAGATAGCGGAAGCTGCGGGAATGGCAGAGAATCTTTTCCTCTGTACCAGGGAGGGAATGGATTATCCGGTCTTGCTGGAGGCCATGTACCGGTTAAAGGAGGCGGTGGCGGAGGGAAGGGAAATCATTCTCCAGTATCCGTTTCAGCCTTATTTTTATCATGAATATCAGGCATTATATGCACAGCTGCTGACGTGCCTGGATCCAGAGAGGACGATAGTACTGCTTCATGATCTGAATCATCTGCGTCTTCCGGAGAGGACAGTTTATCAGAATGAGCTGGAGTGGCTGCGCCCTTTTCGGCGGTTTATTGTCCATAATCGTCAGATGGAAGTTTATTTAAGAAAGCATTTGCAGGTTGATCAGTGTATCCGGAATGAGGTATTTGATTATCTTTGCGCAGACGAGGAAGGGATCACCTGCAGGGGGCTGTCATCAGGAGAAGCTCCAGTCATTGTATTTGCCGGTAATCTGAGCATTCATAAAGCGCCTTTTCTGTATGAGCTTAGGGAGGAAGAAATGAATTATCGTATGAGGCTGTATGGAAGAAGAGGGGCATCATTTGACAATTCCAAGTTAAATTACTGTGGCAGTTATGCGGCGGACGTCCTGCCGCACAGGCTGAGAGGGCATATGGGGCTGATTTGGGATGGGGGGGCAGATGCATTGACGGATACTTCTGCCCAGAAAAATTATAACCGATATAATATGCCGCACAAATTTTCCTGTTATATGGCAGCAGGACTCCCGGTGATCGCTTGGAAAGAGGCAGCTGTGGCGGATATGATTAGGGAGTATCATGTGGGGTATTTGATTGAAAAGTTGAGTGATATCAATGACCTTGATTTGGCGGACTATGAGGAGTGCCTGAAAAATGCGGGGGAATTGGGGAGCAGGATCAGGGAAGGATATTTTACCAGAAGATTTTTGGGGAAGCTGTAGATATAAAGCAGGAAAGGAATATAGGATTTCAATATGATCAACGCAGATGAAGATTTCAAAAGAATGCAGAACAGGAAAAACCTGTATATTTACGGAGCCAAAAGCATTGCCAATATAGTATATAACTTTCTTGCAGAAAATCAGTGTACCGTAAAAGGATTTATTGTGTCTAGGACACTGGCAAATCCGCACTGTGTGAAGGGGCTGCCGGTGCGTTTGGTTTATGACATGCTGCCCGAGAAAGAGAGGATATGCATTATCGTAGCGGTATTGCCCAGGTTCCGGATGGAAGTGGTAGAGCTGTTGCTGCAGCTTGGGTTCTGCAATATCATTACCTTGAATGATAAATATGCCTCTGAGCTGAAAAGGAGGCTTGACGAGGAACAAAGGGTAAGCTGGATTGCCGATACGGAATATGAGTTGGTTATTCCTGAGGGGATAGAGAAGGAGCATGGGATACTGCAGAGAAAAGGCAGTCCGCAATCCATGCGGTGGAGAATGGATCTGAGGTGGATTGACCATGCCCGCCAGGCTGCGGCGGCAGGCGCATGGAAGGCTGACGGGCTGACGGCGGAGTATGAGAGGATTTATGGCAGAGGGGAGCAGATCCCGGGGGCATCTGCAGGAAGGGGCACCGGCTCCGGCAATGACAGTGAGGGGCAGGAGTCAGATATTGAGAAGCTTGCAAATATTTATGCCATAAAGTGTCATGTGGACAAGCCGGTCCCGCATCCGATTCCTTACACATACATTAGGGAAATCCAGGCAGGGGCGGCGTTGACACAGATAAGGGTCTGTGATTGTACAGATAATACAGGGGATCATATTTCTGACAAGAACAGGGATTTCTCGGAATGTTCCGCAATTTACTGGATATGGAAAAATGGGCTGAAAAAGGAATATACAGGCATTTATCATTATCGCAGGTATCTGGACATAGACTCGGAAGAACTGCAGCACCAGCTGGAAAAGGGGACTACATTGATTAATACGGTTCCCTGTATCATGTATCCGTCGAATAAGTACTTTTTTCTGACATGGTATCTGTACGAGTATGATTGGCTGCTGATGATGGAGCTGATCAGGAAAACAAAACCGGAATATTATAAAACGGCACAGGAATTTGAACGGGGGCATTTTTATCTTGCCAACAATATTTTTATCATGAAGACGGAATGGTTCGACAGGATGTGTGAGTTTGTTTTTGGTATTTTGCTGGAAATTGACCGTTATTATGCGGAAAGAGGATTTGAGCGGCAGGACAGGTATGCAGGATTTATTTTTGAGGTGCTGTATTCTATTTTTGTCATGCACCATGCGAAAGAGATGAAGATAGCATATGCTGAAACGGTTTATCTTATTTAAGCGTGCCTGGTTGGTTCAAGTGTGTTGTCGTGCAGGATGAATTTGGTGTGAAAGTCAGGAACAGTTCTTGAGGACGGCTGATTGGGAAGGCGGGTTCAGGGGAGGAAGATGGGGATGTATAGTTTTGATGTATTTGATACTTTGATTTCCAGGACAACAGCGATACCGCAGGGGATTTTTGCGCTTATGAGGGACAGGCTGGCTGAGGAAAGGTGCAGCAATGGTCTGGAGGATTATTTGATCGACAATTTTTATGAATTGAGGATTCACAGTGAGGAGCTTGTAAGAAAAGCAAGGGAGTGCCGCAGGATCGAGGAAGTGACGCTGAGGGATATTTATGAAGCAATGGCTTTGTGTGGCTGCATTGGCCAGGAGCAGACAGATTATTTATGCCGTCTGGAGGAAGATGTGGAAATTGCCAATGTGACGGGAATTCATGAGAATATTCAGAGGCTTAAGGCGCTGCTGGAACAGGGAGAGAAGGTGGTCCTCATATCCGACATGTATTTGTCTGCCGGAACCATACGGAAAATGCTTCTGCAGGCGGATGATGTTTTGGGAGGGCTTCCATTGTATGTTTCATCGGAGTACCGGAAACGAAAAACCACGGGCAATCTGTACCGTCTGGTACAGAAAATGGAGCAGGTAAAGTATGAGGATTGGACGCATATAGGGGATAACCTGTATCAGGATATTCAAGTGCCATGCGGTCTGGGCATTCGGGTGGAGTGGGTGAAAAGGGCAGAGCTGTCTGATTTTGAGGAGGGGTTAATAAAAAAGTATGGAGATGACAGCAGGCTGCAGCTGATGATTGGAACGGCAGTGAAAGCAGAGAAAACAGGAGTATCATCGGATGCTTTTCATATTGGATGCAGGTATGCAGGACCTGTCTTGTACAGCTATGCGGAATGGCTTGTGGATCAGGCGGTAAAGAAAAAGATAAACAGACTCTATTTTATTGCCAGGGATGGTTATTTGCTGAAGCAGATTACAGACATTATTTTAGTTAAGAAAAAAATAGATATTGCTACAAGCTATATATATGGTTCCAGGAAGGCCTGGAGGATGCCTTCGTTATCTGCGGAGCATTATAATTTGTATCAGCTGGTCTTATGGTCCCATAGGAGCAGGATTGCCACAGTAGAGGAATTGGCTTCGGTTCTGCATATCGAGGCGGATGGCTTATGTGGTTTTCTGCCGGGTATTTTGGGAAAGAATTTGAAGGGTGGAAATATTTGTCACCAGGAGTTGGAATATATAGTATGGAAATTATCCAGGGATGAGAAATTCAGAGAGTATCACCTGTGTGCTTTACGGGAAGAAAGGGAACTGGCAAGGCAGTATCTGCGGCAGGAGATCGACTTTTCGGATGATCATTTTGCCTTTGTGGATGTTTCGGGCGGAGGGCTGACACAGGGATGCCTTCGGGAGCTGATCAGGGAGGATTATCAGAAGCCGATACACACTTTCTTTTTTAAGATAGACAGGGTGAACCTTGTGGAGGGGTCTGTAACGGATACCTTTATGCCTGGTTTCCTGGAAAATAATCTCACCATAGAAATGATGTGCCGGGCGCCCCATGGGCAGACAAGGGGATATGCGCAAAAGGATGGGAAGATTGTCCCCATATTGGAAGATGCGGAGAGCAGGCAGCTGATAGAACACGGATTTTATGAATATGAAAAAGGAATCATGGATTTTTCTGAATTGATGTGTGAGGTGTCGGTCAGGCTCCATACGGGGATTGGCTCCATAAGGAATGTGCTGTTGTATTGGAATCATGTAGCATTGGAACCGTCCAGGGAGCTGCTGGAATATTTTGCATCCATGCCCAGCAGCGAGTCCGGCAGGGGGACGGAGATGGTGGAATATGCGCCAAGGCTGTCAAAGGCTGACATGGAAGCTGTCTTTTTGGGGCGCACCTATGAGCCACTGGAATGCTTCTATAAGGGAACGGACTTGAATTATTCCATTATGAGAGCCACCGAAGAAGAAAAGAACCTGATAGAGAAGTATAAAAAGGAACATAATGGAGCCATTGGCAGGCTGTACCGACAGGAGGCGGAGAGGGAGCAGAGAGCCATGAGGGAGCGTTACGGCAGCGCTGCTTTTTATCCCGTCAGGCTGTTGGAGGAGCGGCTTGTGATCTACGGCGCAGGGAAGTTTGGCAGGAATCTGTACAAGAGGCTGAATGATTACGGGCGGCATGAGATTGTGTTGTGGGCAGACAAGAATGTTTCCGCCTGCAGACAGCAGATAAATGATATGTTTTCGGTGGAAGTGCAGGATGTGGATGCGATATTTGCGGCAGAATATGATCAGATTGTGATTGCAGTGGCAGATAAGGAGCTGGCCGGGGAAATTCGGGAAGAACTGCAGCAGCTGGGAATTGCGGGAGAGAAAATAATATGGCTGCAGCCTTATGGGTATCCGAATATGATGGCAGAGTGGAAAACGGAAGATATCGGATAGTATATGGAGACAAACTTTGGAGAGATGATATTTTTGCAGGTTGTGTATAGGAAGTTGGATGATATAGCTGGCCGCAAAGAATGTAGTGAGAGATTGCTGCGAGTCATGACAAGGGCAGGAAGGAGTAAAATATGCTGCAGATAAGGCAGGGGCATTTAAGGGATGTTTTTGCCCAAAATTCCAGGGTCGTCCTGTTCGGGGCGGGCTCGCTGACAAGCGCGATGTTTGAGGCTTATAAGGATCTGGCATTTGAGGCAAGGGTGGATTATATCATAGACAATGACAGAAATAAAGACGGGAAAACGATGTCGGTCAACGGGAAGGAGATCAGGCTGGTCTCGCCGGAGAGTTTTGCCCGTCTGGATTATAAAGAATATGTGCTTCTTATCATGCCTGTTTTTTTCCTGGATATTGTGAAGCAGGTTGACAGGCTTGAGATATTTGACAAGGTGCCTGCGTATATTTATGCATTCCTTATGAATATGGATGAGGGGGAAGCGTTTCAAATCAGGCATACGGAAGAAATGCGTATCCCTAAATTGATCCATTACTGCTGGTTTGGAGGCAGTCCCATCCCTGACTCCTATCAGAAGAATATTGAGTCATGGAAAAAGTATTGTCCTGATTATGAGATTCTCCAGTGGAATGAATCCAATTATGATATCCGGAAGAACCAGTTTATGTATCAGGCGTATCAGAGGAAGGGATGGGCCTATGTGTCTGATTATGCCAGGAAGGATATCATCTATAGCTGCGGCGGGATTTATTTTGATACGGATGTGGAAGTCCTGAAGCCCCTGGATGATCTGCTGTACAATGAGTTTTTTATGGGGATGGATGATGCGGCAAATATCGCCACAGGGGCGGGATTTGGCGCCGTAAAGGGGAATGGGCTGATAAAGGAGCTTCGGGACGATTATGAAGGGCAGGTCTATGTGGACGACAGCGGGAGGATTGTGGGAAGGGTCTGCGGCGTATATGAGACTGCCGTGATGGTAAGGCATGGCTACAGGCCGGGGAATAAGTGTCAGCTTATAGAGGGCGGCTGTGTATTTCCAAGGGAAATACTGTGCCCGATCAGCTGGATCGGGATGTCTGACGCGTATACGGACAGGACGCTTACGGTGCATAAATATGATGATCTGTTGAATACACCTCTGCAGAGGAAGGAAATAGAGGAAATTTATCTGAGAGGACGCTGATAGAGAAAAGAACTTTGTCTGAGCAGGTGCTGATAGAGAGAACTTACCGGCACAGGCGTTGAGTGGGGACAGGGTGGATAGCCTTTGGTGGTTTTGCACACTTGCATACTTGAATGAAAATAGAGGAACAAAATGGAGGACGAAATGGAGAAATATAAAACAGGTTATTGCCCGGGCGCTTTTGACATGTTCCATATGGGGCATTTGAATTTGCTGCGGAATTCCAAGTCACGCTGTGAATATCTGATAGCGGGGGTTGTGACGGATGAAGTGTATATGGGTTACAAGCTGCGTCCGCCGGTGATCCCTTTCGAGGAGCGTCTGGAGATTGTGGCGCAGTGCAAATATGTAGACAGAGCCATTGGAGTCACGCAGAAGCTGCATGATAAGTGGCGTGCCTGGGAGGAGCTGCATTATGACTGTCATTTCGCCGGGTCTGATCATGCGGGTGCATGGCCTGACCTGGAGAAAAGATTAAATGAAGTAGGGGCGCATCTGGAATTCTTCCCTTATACCCGGAGCGTCAGCTCCACGCAGATACGCAGGACGCTGGAGAGGGACTTCATATTTCGGAAATGTATGGGAGAATTTCAGGAGCCGACGCTGGTGCTGTTTGGAGCCGGCGCCCTGGCCGATGCTTTTATGGGGAGATATGGATCTATTGTGAAGCCGGCTTTTATGGTGGATAATAACAGTACAAAATGGGGGACACAGAGGCAGGGTATCCGGATAGAGTCACCGGACACTTTGCGTACGGTTCCGGAGCAGGAACTTTATGTGGTGATCTGCAGCAGATATGCCGGGGATATCTCCAGGCAGCTTGTGGAGCTGGGAGTGAGGGATTTCAGGGTTTTCTGGCCGTGAGCTTCTACGGGAAGAGATGAGTTGACTTCGCGGGAGGGTTGTCCGGAACTGTTACATTACAGCAGTGTTTGTACACATAAATTAAAAATATTTCTTGCGTCCTGCTATGAGATATGTTATATTAACAGTAGCAAAAAGATTCAATAAGCAGGACACATTCTATGCTGTCAGCGAAAAAAGCCGGCGGTACTTAAACTTCTGATATTCTGTTTTTCATGTTCCCTGCTTAATACCAACAGACATAAGGCAGGGAAAAGAATATGGGAGAACCGAACAATGTGCTGAAGGTGTACATGCAGAAACCGGATAGGATACGGTCAGTGCTGGAATACTTCTTTGGCATGAAACTGTCTCGCGATTGGACGGTTGAGGTAAGGGATGGCTTTTATGCTGTCAAAAATGAGAAAGGGAAAATATCCTTCAGGGAAAGAGATATCATCAAATGCGTTCCATACCGGATGAGGCTCTGCGGGAAAATTATTTGCACTTTACAGATGGCCGGGAGGATGGGGAGGAGACAGCGGATATGTGCAGGGCATTAGATGAGATTGAGAAACATGCAGAGGAAAAGGGAGTAAGGAAAGGAGTCCGAAAAGGAATCCGGCAGGGAATAGACAGGACGATGAGGCTGACGCGCCTGCTTCTGGCGGACGGCAGGCAGGATGATCTGATCCGGTCAACTACGGATACGGTATTTCGGAAAGAGCTGTTTAAGGAGTATGGGATATAGGCGGCGCAAAGGCGGGACTAAAAATAGGTTGTTGTAATTTACAACAGGGTCAGATATAATAAGAGGCAGGGCTGACTTTTGCGGTCAGCTGGGAAACAAAAGCGAGGTACGATATGGACAGACAGCAGCCTGAATGGAAGATAGAGGCCGGATATGGGCTTGACAGGGAGGGCAGGGCTGTTAAAAGAGATGGGACTGCGGCAACGCTCCGCTTTTACCGTGCGGGGGCAGGGGACAGACTCCGGCTGTTGGACAGGGATTTCCGATATGTTGTGGCGTTATATGGTGGCGGGCCTGAGCCGGGGTATATTTATACCTATGACTATGAGCCGGAGGAAAACTGGACGGTCTGCCGGGGTTTTTGGCCGGAGGAAGGCCTTGCCGCCGATGACATGGTTTTTGAGAATGATGCATACTTTCGGGTCATGCTTGAGAGGAAGCCGGAAGTTGTGCCGGAGCGGGACAAACTGCCGGGAGCAAAGGGTTTGCCGGACTTTCGGGAGATATTGGTTCTGGAGCGGTGCGGCGGCAGTGAGGAGGGGCAGGCGGAGGAGGAATTGGAAGCCTGTTTTGGGAAAGAAATTGAAGATACGGTCCGCGCGGTGCAGGAGTATTGCAGGGATAGAGCATTGTCCGCACAGTATGCAGGGGCGGCAGAAAAACGTCCTCTCGTTTTTTTCCTGCAGACGGATACGCACTGCGCGGTGGGAGGAACGTGGGAGGATACTGTCCGCACCGTAGGCGCAGTGAATGAGAAGATCCGGGCGGATGGATATATTCATCTGGGCGATGTCACGGACGGGCTTGTGCCTGCAGAGCTTACCAGAGAGTATGTGCGGGCGGTGCAGGGCGATATTCGGGCATTGGGGCTGCCGCTGTATTACACGGTGGGCAACCATGACTATAATTATTTTCGGAATAATCCTGAACCCTTTGGCAGACGGGAAATGTATGAGCTGTACCTGGCGCCTGTGACGGCAGAACCTTTGGGCGGACAGGGAGGTGTGGCTGGTGAAGGGCTGCAGGTGCGGGGCAGTGCTGTCGGCGGAAATCCGAAGAAGGGTATCAAAAGGAGTTCCGGCGGACAGGAGGATGCGGGTAATGGGGAGCAGAACCGTCTCTGGTATTACAGGGATGTGGAGGAACGGCGGCTCAGGCTGATATTTCTGGATTCCTTTGACCCGGCCAGGAAGGTCCGCTATGGTTTCCCGGAGGAGGAGCTGGACTGGCTGGATGGGGTTTTGGGGCAGCAGCCGGGGGATTGGTATGCAGTGGTCTTCAGCCATGTGCCCCCGGTGCCGAGGCTCCATTACTGGAGCAGTGAGATCCGGGGGAGCCAGAGACTGACGGCAATCCTGCGCAGGTTTCAGCGCAGGAGCGGCTGCAGGTTAATGGGATTTATACACGGACACAATCATGCGGACCAGATCGACCTGCGGGAGGGATTCCCGATCATTTCCATCGGTTGTGGGAAGTGTGAGTATTTTACGGATAAAAAGCCGGAAGGGGCGGAAACTTATGCCCGGGTACGGCATACGGCGTCTCAGGAGCTCTGGGATGCGCTGTTGATTTCTACGGAGGCGGAAGAACTCCGATTCATCCGGTTTGGAGCCGGTAAGGACCGCAGCGTGAGCTGCGGTGGACATTTTGGCAGCTGGCAGTGGGGAGAGAAGATTGGTTCCTGCCAGAACAATGAATGTGCAAATATACGCATGGAGGCGAGGATACCTATGAAGCGAGTTATTACCTACGGAACTTTTGATCTATTCCACGAAGGGCACTATAATCTGTTGAAACGCGCGAAGGCTTTGGGGGATTACCTGATCGTCGGGGTGACGACGGAGCACTATGACGAGCAGCGCGGCAAGATCAACATTATGGATTCGCTTCTGGAGCGGGTTGAGAATGTCAGGAATTCAGGCTTTGCCGATGAGATCATTATTGAGGACCACGAGGGGCAGAAGGTTGAGGATATCCAGAAATATCAGGTGGATATTTTTACCCTGGGCTCTGACTGGGAAGGAATGTTTGATTATCTGAAGCCTTATTGTGAGGTGGTTTATCTGGAGAGGACTCCGGATATTTCTTCCACAAAGCTGAGGAATTCCAGAGTGCCGATCCTGCAGGCGGGTATCGTAGGGACCGGGCGCATTGCACCGAGATTTCTTGCGGAGGCCAAGTATGTCAGCGGTGTGAATGTCAGGTGCGCGTACAATCCCAACAAAAAGAGCGCGGAGCAGTTTGCGGATGCCCATGCCCTTGAGGGTTACAGCGGCAGCTTTGAGGAATTTCTTGACGCGGTGGATGCCATTTATATTGCCACGCCTCATGAGACTCATTATGACTATGCAAAGCGTGCGCTTCTTAAGGGGCGGCATGTGTTGTGTGAGAAGCCGCTGGCGCTTTCGGCAGAGGAGGCAAGGGAGCTGTTTGAGCTTGCAAGGGAAAGAAATCTTGTGCTGATGGAAGGTATCAAGACGGCATATTGTCCGGGATTTACCCAGATCATAAGCATCGCGCGCAGCGGAAAGATAGGGGAAATATGTGATGTGGAGGCATGCTTTTCCAGGCTGACCGCGCCGAATCTGAGGGAGATGATAGATGCCGAGTACGGAGGGGCTTTTCTGGAGTTTGGCAGTTATACCCTTTTACCTATTATTAAGCTTTTGGGGCTGGAATATGAGAGCGTGGATATTGACAGTATTCCTGCGGAGAACGGCGTAGATCTTTACACCAAGATCCGGTTTCGGTATCCGGGTGCCATGGCGGTATCCAAGACGGGGATCGGAGTAAAATCGGAGGGGCAGCTTCTGATATCCGGAACCAAGGGATATATCCTGGCGGAGTCGCCCTGGTGGCTGACGCGCAAGTTCCAGGTGCGTTATGAGGATCCCGGGAAAATAGAAGAATATAAACCCAGCTTTGTGGGAGATGGGCTGCGGTATGAGATTGGAGATTTTGTGTCCGGCATCAATGGCAGGAATCATCATACCGCCAGGCTCACCGAGGAAGAGACTGTAGCCATGGCGGATATCGTAGAGCGCTTCATGAAAAAGCGGCAGGCGGAGAGGCAAAGCATCAGGGATGAGAACAGGGCATCGGGGGTGAGGATCTGGGCGCATAGGGGCTGCAGCTATGCGTTTCCGGAGAATACACTGCCGGCTTTTCGTGCTGCCTGTGAAGTGCCGGGGATTACCGGGATTGAACTGGATGTGCAGCTGTCTAAGGACGGGCAGGTGGTGATATTCCACGATGAGAAGGTTGACAGGCTGATGGATGCGGAGGGCTATATCAGGGATTACAGCCTGAAGGAACTGCGGGAGATGCGGTTTAAAGATTGGGAAGATGCAGGGCATGGGACAGGCGGCAGACAGCCGGAAGATATCTGCATCCCCACTCTGGAGGACGTGTTAAGGCTGGTAAAGCCTTATTCTGCTGATAAGAATATAAAAATAAATATTGAGCTGAAAAACAGTGTGGTGCAGTATCTGGGTATGGAGGAGAAGGTGCTTGCGCTGGTGAAGCAATATGGCATGGAGGCATATATCGTATACTCGTCCTTTAATCCGGAGTCGTTGAGGAGGTTGAAGTCCCTGGATCCATCGGTGGAGACAGGCATTTTGCAGACGGAAGGGAAGAAATGTCTGGAACTGATGGGACAGTGCGGCGCGGATGCGCTGCATCCCCATGTGGACGGGATGCAGGAGGACTTTGCGGAAATGACAGTCAGGGCATGGAACAGCAACGAACCCTTTTATCACCAGGCAAGGCAGCGGAGGGTATTCCGGCTGGCGGAGCTTAAGGCGAAGGGAATCACTGATTTTATCACCAATGTACCGGAGGAGTATCTCTAATGCGAAGACAGCTCAAGACACAACTGACAGATATTATGCAGAGATTGAAGGAATTAAACAGACAGCTTCTTGTGGAGATGGAGCAGGAGGGAATGGCTGCTCTGGGGGATGCTTTTGCAGATGAACAGGATGCCATGATTTCCGTGGGAAATCGGATTGAGGAGACGGAAGGCCAGGGGACGGAGGCGGTGAGGCTTCTGGAGAGTGGCTGCGAGCTGCTGTGGCGCCTGAGCCAGGCAGCATGCGGGGAAGGACAGGAGCAGGCTGCGGCGGACGGACAGCTTCAGGAGCAGATTCTGGGGAGCGGGCAGGTTCAGAAGCAGGCTGCGGAGGGCGGACAGCTCTGGGAGAGCTTGGAGCAGCTTCTGGATCAGGTATGCAGGGAGATAGAGAACCTGCCGGAGCAGATAGTGGCTGTGTTCCTTCCCTATAAGGCAAGTATGTGGGACTGCATGGAAAGTGTGTGGAAAGCGGCATGTGCCGATCCTTTGTGTATTCCCTATGTGATACCCGTTCCCTATTTTGACTTAAAAGACGGGCAGGTCCTGGGGCGCCGTTACGAGGGCTATGATCTGCCGGATTATGTGCCGGTCACGGATTACCGTAAGATCTCCCTGGAGGAGCTGCGTCCGGAGATGGCCTACCTGCACAATCCTTTCGATGAATATAACCTTGTGACAAGGCTGCTTCCGGAGTACTTTTCGGGCAGCCTCAAGAAGTATGTGCAGAAGCTGGTGTATATTCCCTATTATGTAACAGGGGATGCCGTGTATGTGACCCACAGGTTCCAGCCGTCTTATCATAATTTTGACTATATCGTCACACAGAGCGAGAAGATGATAGATTCCTATGATCCGGTTGTTCCCAGGGAGAAGTTCCTGCCTTTTGGAAGCCCTATCGCTGACAGGATCCTTTATATGGAGGAGCATAAGCCGGAGATTCCTCAGGAGTGGAAATCCATGCTGCCCAATGGGAAGGACTTTGGCGGAAAGAGGACGATCATGCTGAACACAAGCATTTCGCTTTTTCTGCAGCAGAGGGGGCGTTTTCTGGACAAATTGGAGTATATTTTCAAGCTTGTGAGGGGGATGGATGACATTCTGCTGATCTGGCGTCCACATCCTTTGCTGCGCGCCACGGCGGAGAGCCTGGCGGCGGATCTGGCGGAGAGGCTGCAGAGTCTGGAGGAGAGGTTCCTGAAGGAGAAGCTGGGCGTCCTGGACAGGGAGTCTGATGTGGGTGTGACGGTGGCGCTCTGTGACGCCTATCTGGGGGAGACGGCGTCCTCCATGGTCCATATGTTTGGCATTGCCGGGAAACCGAAGTTTTACATCAACCTGACCATTCCTCAGGGAGAAGATTTTACGGAGGGTAAGGCAGGTGAGAAAGAACGCCTGCTGCAGCGCATGGGCAGTGAGGGGCTTTTGCCCGGGGGATGGACCACGCAGAGAAAGGTGCAGCGCGGGGAGGATGGCTCTTACAGCTGCGAGGTCAGCTGCAGGTGTGTTGTGGGAGAGAAGGAGTATTTTATCCTCAATGAGTATGGCTGGATCCTGGAGAGAAGCCTGACGGATGGAGAGATGCGGCCGGTGGCGGCGGCACCAGGGTTTGAGATATGCAGAAAACGGGCATACCGCTGTATGGAAGCCCAGGGACAGGAGCTGGTTCTTTACCCTGAGGAGGCGGAGGGGATCCTGTATTATGATCTGCACAGCGGCCAGATGAGAAAGATTTTTGACAAACGCCTGGAAATGGAAGCAAAACGTAATAAAATGCCATTGACAAACGAATATGTGAAGGTTTCGGAGGGCGTGATCGCTGTCATACGGGCGGAGCTTTTCAAAAAGGGGAAACTGGATCACACATGGTATGAGGGTGACGAATATACGCTGCAGGATTTCTTTTATTTTATGCAGACTGCAGGGAAGGATGAAATGACAGGGTATACGGGTGTGTATCAGATATGGCTGGCAACCATGGACGGGACCTGTGGGCAGAAGATTTATGATGTGGTGAAGGGGAGTCTTGGGTGATTTCAGAAGGGAGCGCACATGGAGCAGAAAAAGAAGGTTTTATTTTTGGTATACCGTGCCGGATGGTGGGGATGCTTTGACGAGCTTTACAGGGAGCATAAGGCGGATCCCGGCTGTCGGTGCAGTGTGGTCGTTCTGCCGCGTTATGACCGTGATCCCCAGACCCATGAAATGATCCTGGACAGGTATCAGTATGACGGGGATGCCATGCCCCGGGAGGTGGAGGTCACGGATTTCCGAAGGTATTCCCTTGCACAGGAGAGGCCGGATGTCATCTATATCCACAATATTTATGACAACAGCAATATTCTGGACTCCGTGCCCGTGGAATATTATTCCTGGAATTTAAAGCAGTTTACACCCAGGCTGGTGTATGTACATCCCAGGCTGGCATTTTCGGAGCAGGATAAGAAATATGGCATATATCGGTTTGTAGATACAATCTATATTTATTCGGCGAAGGAAAGATATAATTTTCCCGTTGAATTTGACAGCAAACTGGAGGTCAGGCCCTCCGGCATCATCCCGTATCTGCTGAGGCAGCAGAAGCTTAGGCCCGCTCCGGCAAAGGGGGCTGTGGTGACGATCCTTATTTCTGTAGGTTTTAGTGAATTATATTATGGCACTGACCGTGCTCTCCAAAAGCTGGAACAGGTATTGGGGCTTCTGAAGGGCAGGAGGGACTTCAGAGTGATCCTGCATTCTGACCGGGAGCTTCTGGATCATTTTCATGAACTGCAGGGAAGCGTTGCCAAGGAATATATTCGGATTATCAATTGGTTTGCGGACAAAAAGATTGGAGTGTATGACATTTCAGACAATGATTATGAGGCGGCATTGGGCGCGGATGTCCTTATGATGGTGGGCTGGAATTCGCTGGAGCCGTGCTTCAATGTGTTGGGAAAGCTGCGTTTTGCCCTGAGCCAGGAGTGCAGGCCGCTGCCTGGGGAGGATGACCTGTGTGCGCCCAGTTTTTGGGAATGCTGTGTGGAAGGGGACGAGGTGACGTTTGTCACGGAGGCGACAAAGCTCTTGTGCAGGGTGAACCTTAAGGATGGGAAGTTGAGGGTGCTGGGGGAAGTGCCGGATGAGATAGACGGCGGATTGAATTATATAGATGTGCAGAAGAAGGGTGATATGTGTTATCTATTGCCCTATTCCTCTGATGGGGTGGTACTGTTTGACGAAAAGAGCGGGGTTATGGAAAAGAAATACCTGCCGGAAATGCAGACCTATTCTAATTTTACCAAGGTAGTACCTTACGGGCAGTATTTTTATTTGATTCCCAGACTTTACAGGGGGATTCTGCGTTATGATATGGAAAGCGGTGAGTGCAGGGTTTATGATGCCTGGGTGAAAGAGCTGGATCAGTTTGTGCTTGCGAAAAACCGGCAGGAACCGTATTTTATCTGGGGAATCCGTCAGGAGGGAAGCATGCTCCACATGGCTTCGTCAAAAGCCGGCGTGATTCTGCATTTTGATATGGAGACAGGAACGCACCAGCTTGAGGAGATGGGAATTCCCGAGGGCAGATTCCTGGATATGGAATGGAGAGGCGGGAAGCCTCTTTTGCTTGAATGGAAAGGAAGCAATATTTACACTTATGATCATGCTCAGAAGGACTGGAAGGTCATCTATGAGGCCCGGGAGTGCGAGACGCCCAATGTGCCCTATGCGAGATGTGTTCAGGCAGGAGGGAAGACGGTGGTTTTTCCCCAGCAGGCGGATCATGTACTGATCCTGGATGAGGATAACGGCAAAGTAGTAGAGAGGCGGGATGTGGTCTGCTGCGGCAGGGACGCCTATCAGTCGGAGTATATGAGGGAGCGCAAGGCGGGATATCAAGTGGTAAAAAAGATGGAGAATGGCAATATACTGCTGTATGAAATGTATACAGGGTCATTCCATATGTTGGATGAAAGGCTGCGGGTGGTAAAGAGGATCAAGTGCAGGCTGCCTTACGGCGATGTGATATCATGTTATAAAAGGTTATGCGCCAGAATACGCAAAAGGACGCAATGTAATAATTATGTGGGAGAGTGGCAGCCGCTGCCGGTTATGTTGGAATATTTGAAGGATGCCTGCCGGGATGAGGAGATTCTACAGGAGAACAGCAGGGAATTCTTGATAAAACAGCTTGAAGACTGACGGCGGGAGCCGGGTGTGCATAGGAAGATAACAATCGTGGGCAGCAGGGTTCCGTTGCCATGGATACAGGGTTTGGCCCGCCCAAGGCGGGCGTAGGGGTGTAAAATGGCTGTATTGCATAACATGCCGAAGGAAATTAATCATCCTTCGGAAACAGATCAGAAAATAGCAAAATATATAGAGGAACAGGACTGCCTTTGTTACGACGGAGCGCTGGAGGGTGAGGAGGATTTCCAGGTGTTTTACCAGCTGTCGGAGCTGCGGACTGGTCTGGTCAGCTGGTATGACTTTGGGGCGGATGCGTCTGTGCTGGAGGTAGGAGCCGGATTCGGGGGGCTGACAGGGCGTTTGTGCCAGCTGTGCGGGCATGTGACTGCCACGGAGAGGTCTGCCTTTCGGGCGCAGATGCTGGCGAAGCGTCTGGAGCGTTTTGGAAATCTGGATATTTATGCAGGTGACATTGGCCAATTGGAGCTGGACAGGAAGTTTGACTATATCATTCTGACGGGGCTGTTGGAGAGGGTTGGGGGAGGAAGCCAGGACAGAGCGGTGTACAGCAGGTACTTGAAGAAGCTGTGCGGATTCCTGAAAGAGAGAGGGCGTATGCTGATTGCGGTGGAAAACCGTTTTGGACTGCGCTATTTCTGTGGAGCCGTGGAGCCGCACACGAACCGGGCCTTTGATGGGATCAGCGGTTACAGGCAGGGGGGAAGGGGACGTTCTTTCTCCAGGCAGGAGCTGACGGAGATTTTGCAGCAGGCAGGGCTGGGGCGGCATAAGTTCTATTATCCGCTGCCGGATTATAAGCTTCCGCAGCTTATCTATACAGACGCTTTTCTGCCGGAGGAAAATCTGTGGGAACGTCTGATCCCTTATTATACCAGAAATGACACCCTGGTAGCCAGGGAAAGCGATCTGTATGATGAGATTGTCCGCAACGGCGTGTTTCCTTTTTTCGCGAATTCTTTTCTGGTGGAATGCAGTCTGGACGGGACTTTCTGTGATGTGGAGTACGCTGCGGTGTCCACGGACAGGGGGCCGGATAGGAGCTTTGCCACGTCAATCCATGCAGATGGCGTTGTCTGTAAACAGCCTCTGTATCCCCAGGGGAATCAGAACGCCAGGAAGCTGTATGGGAATATAGCGGATCTGCAGGCTCATGGAATCCCTGTTGTGCCGCATGTCTGGAAGAACGGGGACGGAGAGTGCAGGGCGCTTCAGATGCCATATATAAAGCATCCCACGCTTTCCAATTATATTAAGAAAATTCTGCCCGATCATCCTGATGAGTTTGAGGAGCTGGTGGAGAGGATTTATCAATATATCCTCCAGTCTTCGGAGGAGGTGCCTGAGGGAGAAAATGCGCTGGCAAAATACTGGGAGAAGGAGCCGGGGCTGCAGTGGGGACCTGTCCTGCGCAGAGCCTATATGGAGCTGATCCCGTTAAACTGCTTTTATGATGCGGAGCATAAGGAGTTCCTGTATTTTGACCAGGAGTTCGTGCGGGAAAATTATCCGGCGAAATATGTGCTTTTTCGGGCAATCCACTATATTTACTGCTTTACACCCAATGGGGAGAGCTATTATCCCAGGAGGAAACTGCTTGAAAAATATGGGATGGAGGATACCTGGGAGATTTATCTGAAGGAGGAGGACCGTTTCCTGGACCAGGTCCGGAACCACAGACAGTACAGTCAGTTTTACAAGTGGGCTCAGGTGGATGACAAACGCATTTTGGACAATGCCAGGAGACTGGAATCCGAGGAGGAAAAAATTGCAAATTACACTGTCTCAAACCAGATGAAGAAGGTTTGGAAGGTGGAGCTGCGCATGCTGGATGAGGTGGATCGAATCTGCAGAAAATATGGGCTGACATATTTTTTTGTGCATGGGAGCCTGCTGGGGGCGGTGCGCCACAAGGGGTTTATACCATGGGATGACGATCTGGATATCGCCATGCTGCGGGAGGATTATGACAGATTCCTGACTGTGGCGCAGGGGGAGCTGGCGGAGGGCTTGTCGCTCCACACGGCGGCTACGGAAAAAGATGTTTTCTGGGGAGGGTTTGCGCGGATACGGGACGCGCGGACCACCGCCATCGGCACCCGTGAAATGGGGCATAAGGGGAACCTTGGTATTTGGATTGACATTCTGCCCATCGACACGGCTACAGCCGACGAAAAGAAGTTTTACAGGCAGCAGCTGCGCATTAGGCACTGTCATCGTTTGCTTTCGGCGAAGATTTACGGCAAGGATTTTAAGGAATTTGCAGACATGAAGAGGTGGCAGTGGAGGGGCTACCGGCTTCTGGCGGCGTGCCTGTCTCATGAGAGGCTGACGGCAAGGCTGGAGAAAGTCATGACCATGTACAGGGATGAGGACTCCGATGAGGTGGCGATGCTGTCTGGGTATTTCAAGCACCGCAGGCTGGTGAAAAAAGATTTTGAAGGCACGGTGCTTCTGGACTTTGAGCACCGGAAGGTTCCGGCGCCTGTGGGGTATGAGAGCTACTTGTTCCGGAGTCTGGGCAAGGATTATATGAGGTATCCTCCGGAGGAGGAACGCAGGCCAAAACATGACGGGATTTGGAATCCGGATGAGCCTTATGAGAAGTATGTGAAGCTTCTGTGCGATATCTTTGAGGACTGCAGGGGGAAGAAGATCATTCTCTTTGGCTCCGGCATGATGTTTGAGGACTATATGAAAAAATACGGCGGGAAATACCGTCCGGCATTTCTTGTGGATAATGATGACAGCAAGTGGGAAAAGAGACGTATGGGGATTGAGATTAAAAGGCCGGAGGCAATCCTTGAGGTGCCGGAGGAGCGGAGGAAGCTGATCATCTGCAGTTATTATTATCCGGAAATTGAAAAGCAGCTGCAGGCAATGGGCATTAAGGATTACCAGATTTATGTTCAGAGGCTTGAGTGGGTGCTGGAGGCGGAGAAGGCCGCCAAAAGATAGAGTTCACTTTGTACCGGCGGCAAAGATATTGCGGCGGGAGGATTTGTGAACGGATTCTTAACTTGGAAGATATTTCATCCGATAAAGTAGACAGAGGAAGCAGATTTTTGAGGCGGAAGCGGCTACAGGGGCATGATCTGCGGCGCACACGCGAAGGAGAGCGGATGGATACATTGATTTCAAGTTATACGGACAATCGGGGGAATTTATTTCAGGCATGCGGCGGCGAAAAGCCTGCGGACAGGAAGGGCGCGTCGGGGAGCTTTGCCCGGGCGGTGCTGCAGGGAGCGGAGGATGCCGGAATCTGGGGTGTGACATCTCCGGAAGACATGACCATGGAGGAATACCGGCAATATATCTCACAGCAGATCAGGAAGATGCCCGTACACCCAAGCCGCAGACAGGAAAATATTTCCGTGGTCATCTCGGAGGAAGGGTATGCGGCCATGAAGGCTGATCCGGAGTATGAGGCGTGGGTGTTGAATAATATCCGGGCACTCTATTCCCAGCCGGGAAGCTTTTTTGGGTGTACGGATAAGGTTTATACCAGTATTTATATTGGCGCCACCAAGGAGGAGAGTTATGCGGAAACCTGGCGTGTGCCTGTGAGGAGTCCCAGGGAACGTGCCGCAGAGAGGCGGAGGGAGGCCAGAATCAGGCTGGAAAAGAGGCTGAAAAAGAAACGTCAGCAGAAGCTGCTCAGGGAGCTGGCATTCCAGCGCCAGGAGCGTCAGAGGAAACTGGTAAAGAAGCTCATCGAGCATCGGCGGGAGATCGAGAAGGAGAACCGTCAACGGTGGAAAAAGTCGGAGGTGAGGGATAAACCCGACGGCTCCAGAGTGCTGGAGATTACCACCAGGCAGAAGAATGTTGAGAAGATCGTGGAGCGGGATATCGTCCGGGTGGAGGAGGTGCTGTGGGAGATGCGGATGCAGCAGGAAATGCAGCGTATGGAGGTTGAAAAGTATAATTTTGGCCTGCGGGAATAAACAGGGATTACTCTGTCAATTCTAATCAAAAGTAAATTTTTGTTAGGAGGTGACAGATGCGGTGCCGGAGGTTGTTCCTGTTTTTTTTGACGCTTTCTATTGTGGCTGCAGGGGTGTGGGTATGGACCATGGCGGCGGAGGGGCAGGCGCATTATGTGCCGGATTATGAGAGAGAGGATCTGGCGCCGCTTTTAAAGCTGGAGGGACGGGAGCTGACGGAGGAGGATTACCGCAGGCTGTTTCTGCAGACGGGGCTGGCGAAGGCAGGCGTTGACGGGCTTTATGAAACAGGGCGGCAGGAGCTGCTGCTGGATCTGCAGGAGCGTTTTTTTGTCAAGGCACAGGTGGAATGCCGCCATGTGAACCTGCTGCTTCGGAGCGAACGGCTTGTGGAAAAAGAAGAGCCGGAATTGGATTTCCTGCCGGTGCTGCAGGATGGTGACATACTTGTCACTTTCAGCGGGCATGTCTTTGGCTGGCGCACAGGTCATGCGGCTGTCGTGGTAAAGGCTTCGGAGGGGCAGACTCTGGAGGCTGTCACCTATGGCTGTGATTCGTCTGTCCGTTCCGTGGAGCATTGGAGGGAGTATCCCGGATTTGCGCTTCTCAGGCTGAAGGGCGTTACAGACGGGCAGCAGGCGGAAATTGCCGAGTATGCCAGGACAGAGCTTGTAGGCGTGCCGTACAGCCTGTTTGCATATACAGACTTCAGTCTGGCGGCATCAATAGGAGCGGCGGATGGAGTGGGAAAACCTCTGAATACAAGAAGATTGCCGGATTCGGATCGCTTGGCGGGCACTGCGGAGGAAATACCCTCCCTGTCAGTGACCCAGTGCGCCCATCTTGTGTGGTCTGTGTACCGTCATTTCGGGTATGACCTTGACAGTGACGGCGGGGCGGTGGTGACGCCTGGGGATATTTTTCGCAGCGATCAGCTGGAAGTGGTGCAGATCTACGGCATTAATCCGGAAAATATAATTAATTTATAAAATTTTTTGTGTAAAATATTAAATTTCTGATTCCTACTTGAAAAAGCACACGATAAATCGTATATTAGTTTTACGAGGAAGTTGGCGGGGATGTCTGGCCGGTGCCGGTATACCCGGCGCCCTGAGGGCGGGTGTCTCCAACATGGTTATGTCAGTATGGAGGAAAGAAAGATGACAAAAGCAGAGATTCTGAAAAAAGAGATATTGAGGCAGTATCGCAGTGTGCGTCAGTTTGCAATAGAGATGAATATTCCCTACAGCACGCTGGTGACAGCGTTGGAGCGTGGGATTGAGGGGATGGCGTATGGGACGGTTATCAGGATATGCGACAAGCTGAGCCTGAACCCGGTGGACTTTTCCTCATTGGAGAGGGATGCGTCTCTTGGAGCGCAGCTCCTGGAGAACAGGGTCATGCAGTATTATGTGAAGCTGAACCAGGATGGGCGTGACAAGGTTTTGGAGCTGATGGAGGATTTTGTGCAGATTGATAAATATAAGGCAAAGGGGAAAAGGGCGAAATGAGATTCGATTACCTGATTGTCGGGGCAGGGCTGTTTGGCGCGGTTTTTGCGAATGAGATGAAAAAGGCGGGGAAGAAGTGTCTCTGCATCGACAGGCGCAGTCATTTGGGCGGAAATATTTACACCCAGGAGGAGAATGGGATTCAGGTGCATAAGTACGGCGCGCATATTTTCCATACCTCTGACAGGCGTATCTGGGACTATGTAAATGAGTTTGCGGAGTTTAACCATTACATAAATTCTCCTGTGGCGGTGTACGGGGACGAGCTGTACAATCTTCCTTTTAACATGAATACTTTCAGCAAAATGTGGGGGATCAGGACACCGGAGGAGGCCAGGGCGATCATACAAAGGCAGCGTGCCCAGGCGGCGCAGGCCGTTACTGAGCCTGCAAACCTGGAGGAGCAGGCGCTTTCCCTGGTGGGCAGGGATGTCTATGAGAAGCTGATCAAAGGCTATACGGAGAAGCAGTGGGGCAGAAGCTGCACGGAGCTTCCGGCGTTCATTATCCGCAGGCTCCCGGTGCGTTTCACCTATGACAACAATTATTTTACGGACAGATATCAGGGCATTCCCATAGGAGGGTATACACAGATTGCGGAGAAGCTGCTTGAAGGCACGCCGGTGAGGCTTGGGGTCTCATATCGGGATTTTGTTGTAGGAGAACGCGGGAAAGGCGCGTTGGGCAGCGGTGCGGCAGGTGCCAGTGAGGGCGCTGCGCCGGGCAGCGGTTCAGTGTATTCACGCCAGGGCGACAGCTTTGACAGGGTGCTGTACACGGGTATGATCGACGAGTATTTTGACTATTGCCTGGGTGAGCTGCAGTATCGCTCCCTGCGTTTTGAGGAGGAGCTGTTGGAAGATTGTGACAATTATCAGGGCAACGCTGTGGTTAATTATACGGAGAGGGAGGTTCCCTATACCCGGATCATTGAGCATAAGCATTTTGAGTTTGGCACACAGCCCTGCACGGTGATCACCAGGGAGTATCCGGCGGTCTGGAACAGGGGGGATGAGCCTTATTATCCTGTCAATGACGAGCCAAACAGCCGGTTGTATGAGAGATATGTACAGATGGCGGCTGGGGAGAAAAATGTGCTGTTTGGAGGAAGGCTTGGGCAGTATAAGTATTATGACATGGATAAGGTGATCGCTGAGGCCTTGAAGATGGCGGAGAGCGAGCTGAAAAAGGACTGAAAATCAAAAGGCTTAAAAAAGCTTCTGAAGCCGGAAACCGGAACCAAAAGCCAGTTCATAAGATGGCTGTTGGTTCCGGTTTTTGCTGCAGAAGCTTTTGTACATAATGAAACGGATCAGGGGCTTAACAGTAGCTGTTGAACATCATGCCGCTGTAAGCGCTTGCACCGTAAGGGTTTGTAAAGTTGTGTCCCGGGTTCTTGTAAGCCACAACGGTCTTTTCCACATATTCCATGGGATTCAGGGATACCTGGTTGCTCTTGCGTATGAGGGAATTGGAAAAGTCCTTCAGGTAGCCGAAGGTGCCGGTGATATCCTGAGCCTGAGAGGCGGTTTCGTGGAGCAGCTCCTGATCTACCTTTAAGGTGCCGTCTTCCGTCATGTTCAGTCCCATGGACTCCAGGGCTGTGTTGTATCTGTAAGCAATGCCGCGCATCTCGCGGATGAGCTGCCTGCTCTTTGACTGTGTCTCCAGGTAGGAGTTGGCAGCCTTGACAAAATCATTGTAACCGCCTATGAGATGTGTGATATTGTCGGTCAGAGACTCGATATCTGTCTTGAGACCGATCCGCACAGGCGTGCCTTCTTCACAGGTGCCTTTCAGCTCTACGTCGAACAGCCTGCCCAGGGTGAAGCGGTTTGCGGATGCAGTGCGTTCTTCGCCGTTTATCAGGAAGCTGGCGTCGGAAGATTCGCGGCTGGTATAATCCAGGCCAAAGTAATCCACGGTGCCGGCAGTCTTGCTGGTGTGGCTGTCCGTGACGGTAAAGGTCTGATTCTTTCCGGTGGAATTGGAAGTAAGCCTCAGGGAAGTGCGTCCTTCAGACTCTGCCAGGTCAGCCTGTATGCCGATATCCGAATTGTTGATCAGACGGACCAGGCGTTCCTGTACGTCACGGTTTGTCTCCGACTCTCCAACGGAGAACTGGAATTCATAATTCATATTGTTGATGCCTACATCGAAGGAGTAGGTATCGGGAGCAAGCGCTACCCTGCTGTCGGGAAGGAAAAGCCCCAGATTTTCCTGAGAGGTGGCCAGGGAGTGAACCTCAAGCTCTATGTCGGAGATATCCTTGGCAGCTTCTTCCGAACCGATGTAGGCAGCTGCCGCTACATTTTCATCGGAAGAATAGGCGCTTTTCTTGCTGAAGAGTTCCTTCGATTCCAATCCGCCCAGCTGGGCAAGGGTATTGCGCAGTTCTCTTGCGTTTTCCTTCAGGCTCACGGCATAGTGCTGTGTCTCTTTGCTGGTGGTCGGAAGATACCAGGGAGCGTCCTTGGTATATTTGACGATGGAATTGTACACGCTGCGAAGCTCGCTCTTTTTGTGGGTATCATACCGTGTCAGAGGCTTCGGCGCATAGGTAGTCATATAATTGTTGTATACAGTGTTGAGAATGGTGTTCATTGCCACGCCTCCTTTCGTCCGTGAAAAATGGCGGCAATCCGTTGTGTGCCGTCAGCGTGTGGGCAATCATGATACACATAGTCACTGATGATTGTATTTTACCATATTTTATGAGAGGAAACAAGATAAAATTTTTAAAAATTAATAATAAAATAATAATTAAAAGAATAAAAAGATTGACGGACACGCCTGCTTGTGTTATAGTAACAGGCGAGATAAGCTTTTAGGTCTTTTTTTTATGCTTAAAAAAATACGTGGAGGTAGCAAAATGCGTACAAAAATCACATTGGCATGTACCGAGTGCAAGCAGCGTAACTATAACACTACTAAGGATAAGAAGACGCATCCTGACAGAATGGAGATCAAGAAGTATTGCAGGTTCTGCAGAAAGCATACGCTGCACAAGGAGACAAAGTAACAGCGCTTAAGTTTGGAGGGTGAAATGGCAGATTCCGCAGAAAAGAAGGATCGCCCCAGCTATTTTAAGGGGATGAAAGCCGAATTTAAGAAAATAATATGGCCGGACAGACAGGCTACCTTGAAGCAGTCTGTGGCAGTAGTGGCAATCTCGGTTGTTGTGGGAGTTATTATTGCGATACTGGATTATATTATCAAATATGGCGTAAACTTCATTACATCAATTTAGAGCGGGGGAATTTGTATGGCAGAGGCAAAGTGGTATGTAGTCCATACCTATTCGGGATATGAGAACAAGGTCAAAGCCAATATTGAGAAGACGATTGAGAACAACAAGCATCTCGCGGAGCAGATCCTCGAGGTGAGGGTTCCTCTGGAGGATGTGGTGGAGATTAAGAACGGCGCCAAAAGGACCGTCCAGAAGAAGATGTTCCCCGGCTATGTCCTGCTCAATATGGAAATGAATGATGACACCTGGTATGTTGTCCGCAACACCCGCGGTGTCACGGGCTTTGTGGGACCGGGAAGCAAGCCGGTTCCCCTGACCGAGGCTGAGATGAAGCCTCTGGGCATCAAGGCTGAGAATGTCTCCGTGGATTTCGTGGAGGGAGACAGCATTGCGGTGGTGGCAGGCGTCTGGAAGGATACGGTAGGCGTCGTACAGAAGCTGGACTACAGCAAGCAGACAGCTACGATCAACGTGGAGCTGTTCGGCAGGGAGACCCCTGTGGAGATCAGTTTCGCGGAGGTAAGGAAGCTTTAAGTTTTGAATTTAAGGAAGCTTTGAGGTTTTGATGCCGGAATACTGCGGTCAAAATTTTGAAAGCGGCAAGGGGTATTTTCTGCGTCGGGTGGACTGTCTTTTTGGAACGGTTTTCCGGTGCAGCTGAATACATGCGGGCAGCAGCCATGAGGCTGCTGTCTGTGGCGGGCATTAAGCCCCGGCAACAGAGTGGGAGCAGGACGGTTTTTGGCTGATAGCCTCTGGAACTGGATCCTGCGCCGTAACGCCGCCTGCGGGAGCTGCCGGAGGCAGCAGCGGCGGTTTACCACATTATTAGGAGGTGCCAAAATGGCAAAGAAAGTAGAAGGCTACATTAAGTTACAGATTCCTGCCGGCAAAGCGACACCGGCTCCCCCGGTTGGTCCTGCATTGGGCCAGCATGGCGTGAACATTGTTGAATTTACAAAGCAGTTTAACGCGAGAACGGCGGACAAGGGCGATGTCATCATCCCTGTCGTTATCACCGTATACGCAGACAGGTCTTTCAGTTTCATTACGAAGACTCCGCCCGCTGCAGTGCTGCTTAAGAAGGCGTGCAACATAAAGACTGCATCCGCAGCTCCTAACAAGACCAAGGTTGCGAGCATTTCCAAGGCAAAGCTTCAGGAAATTGCAGAGCTGAAGATGCCGGATCTGAATGCGGCAAGCCTGGAAGCGGCTATGAGCATGATCGCAGGCACGGCGCGCAGTATGGGCATCACAGTTGAGGAGTAAAAGGAAATGACGAAAGCTGTTTCCTGTAACAAGTTGATTTGGGAGACAACAAAAGTTGTCGTTGGAACCTGGGAGGTAAGATAATGAAACATGGCAAGAAGTATACCGAAGCTGCGAAGCTTGTAGACAGGACTGTTATGTATGAGCCTGAGGACGCTATCGCTTTGGTTAAGAAAGCTGCAACAGCAAAGTTTGATGAGACGGTGGAAGTACACATCAGGACCGGTTGCGACGGACGTCATGCGGAGCAGCAGATCCGCGGCGCGGTCGTATTGCCCAACGGAACCGGCAAGACAGTTAAGGTCCTGGTATTTGCCAAGGGCGACAAGGTCAATGAGGCTGAGGCTGCAGGTGCTGACTATGTAGGCGGTGATGAGCTGATTCCGAAGATCCAGAATGAAGGCTGGCTTGATTTCGATGTGGTGGTAGCTACCCCTGACATGATGGGCGTGGTGGGCCGTCTCGGTAAGGTTTTGGGTCCTAAGGGTCTGATGCCCAACCCCAAGGCAGGCACCGTAACCATGGATGTCACCAAGGCTGTCAACGATATCAAGGCAGGTAAGATTGAGTACAGGCTTGACAAGACCAATATCGTGCATGTCCCTGTAGGGAAGGTTTCCTTTACGGATGAGGCGCTCAAGGAGAACTTCAACGCTTTGATGGACGCGATCGTAAAGGCAAGACCCAGCGCGGTAAAGGGTCAGTATCTGAGAAGCATTACCCTGACCAGCACCATGGGGCCGGGCGTAAAGGTGAATGTGGCAAAATTCTAACAGGGGCGGGCACTGTAACAATTCAGTGGTCTGTCAGGACTGTGGGCGGGATTGCCGTCCGCAGGAAAAAAGAAGATAAGGGGTTGACAGGTTCAGCCCCTTATGATATTATTTGAGACGGTCGTAGGACCGAAGCCGAAGACAGCAGGCCCGAAAGGATAAGCGAAAGCGCCTGCCGAGGAAAGAGTTTTTTATCAGGACTTTTGCCTTCTTGTCTTCAAGAAGGTTTTTTCTTTATATAAAACTCCTTTCGGCGGGGGAGGATCCCCAAACAATCTATAAGGAGGTAAAAAAATGGCAAAGGTTGAATTAAAAGCGCCTATTGTAGAAGAAATTTCTGCAGGCATCAAAGATGCCCAGTCCGTAGTCCTGGTGGATTACCGCGGGCTTACTGTTGAGCAGGACACGCAGCTTCGCCGGAATCTGCGTGAGGCGGGAGTTTCCTACAAGGTGTACAAGAATACCTTTATGACACGTGCCTTTAAGGGTACTGAGTGTGAAGACCTGATCCAGTATCTGGAGGGTCCCAGCGCAGTAGCTATCTCTAAGGAGGATGCCACCGCTCCTGCAAGGGTTCTTGCAGAGTTCGCAAAGACGGCAGACAAGCTTGAGATTAAGGCAGGCGTGGTAGAGGGAACCGTGTATGACGCGAAAGGAATCGCTTCCATCGCGAGCATTCCTTCCAGGGAGGTACTTATTTCCAGACTGCTTGGCAGCCTCAAGAGTCCCATCACCAATTTTGCGCGCGTCATGAACCAGCTGGCAGAAAAAGGCGGCGCTTCTGCAGCGGCACCTGCTGAGGCAGCAGAAGCTGCGGAGTGACAGATTCTTAGAATCAAAGGTTAAGGTTTCAAGTTCAAGAAAAAGAAAATGGAGGATATTAAAAATGGCTAAATTAACAGCACAGGAATTGATCGATGCTATCAAAGAGATGACCGTATTAGAGTTAAATGACCTCGTAAAGGCTTGCGAGGAGGAGTTTGGCGTGTCTGCGGCAGCAGGCGTTGTCGTGCAGGCGGCAGGTCCCGCAGCAGTGGAGGAGGAGCAGACGGAGTTTGACGTAGAGCTCACTGAGGTTGGCGCTGAGAAGGTTAAGGTTATCAAGGTTGTCCGTGAGATCACGGGTCTTGGCCTGAAGGAGGCTAAGGACACTGTTGAGGGCGCTCCCAAGGTTATCAAGGAAGGCGTTTCCAAGGAGGAAGCTGAGGAGATTAAGAAGAAGCTTGAGGAAGTTGGCGCAAAGGCTACTCTTAAGTAAGTTCTGCGGCAGTCGGCGGATTCTAATCAAAAAACGGTTCCTGCGCTTTTTGCGTGCGGAACCGTTTTTTTTGCACAGACCCGTGCAAAGGAATATGCCGCAGGGCGGCGCACGGAGAAGTTATAAGTTATAAATAATTCAAAAATTTTCCTTGACCTATTGATTAATTTATGATAATGTGAAAGATGCACTATTGTGTAGTGTTATGCTTGTGGAAAATGGCCGTATTTATGAGGGTATTTACCCTGTTGCAATGTCTGTTTAAAGTGTCCTTGGCACACCGGTGCAAGGACTGCTTTATATGTTCATTCCTGCACGGCACAAGCCAGACACTAAATTATAGAGAACGGGGTGAAATGTCAATGGAGAAGAACAGAATACGTCCGGTAGCCGATACAAAGGTTATGCGTATGTCTTATGCACGACAGAAAGAGGTTTTGGAGATGCCCAATCTGATCGAAGTCCAGAAGGACTCCTATCAGTGGTTCCTTGACGAGGGGTTGAAGGAAGCGTTTGACGATATCTCTCCCATTGCGGATTACAGCGGCTCTTTGAAGCTGGAGTTCGTGGATTTCGAGCTGTGCAAGGACGATGTCAAGTATTCTATCGAGGAATGCAAAGAGAGGGATGCCACTTATGCGGCGCCTTTGACGGTAACAGTTCGTCTGTACAATAAGGAAAAAGAAGAAATCAGCGAGCATAAAATTTTCATGGGTGATCTTCCTCTTATGACAGAGACCGGCACTTTTGTCATCAATGGGGCTGAGCGAGTCATTGTCAGCCAGTTGGTGCGTTCTCCTGGCATTTATTATGGAATCGGCCATGACAAGATTGGTAAGAAGCTGTATTCCTGTACTGTAATCCCGAACCGCGGCGCATGGCTGGAGTATGAGACAGACTCCAACGATGTGTTTTATGTGCGTGTGGACAGAACGCGTAAGGTTCCTGTCACCGTTCTGATCCGTGCCCTTGGCATCGGCACCAATGACGAGATCCGTGAGGTATTTGGGGACGAGCCAAAGATTGAAGCGAGTTTTACCAAGGACACTGCTGAGAATTATCAGGAGGGTTTGTTGGAGCTGTACAAAAAGATCCGTCCGGGTGAGCCCTTAAGCGTGGAGAGTGCGGAGAGCCTGATCAACGCCATGTTTTTTGATCCCCGCAGATATGACCTTGCAAAGGTGGGCAGATATAAGTTTAACAAGAAGCTGGCACTCCGCAACCGGATCAGGCATCGGATCCTTGCAGCGGATGTGGTGGATCCCTCTACAGGCGAGATCCTGGCGTCCGCAGGCGACAAGGTGACGGCTGAGCTTGCCGACGAGATTCAGAATGCGGCGGTTCCTTTTGTATATATTCAGACCGAGGAGAAGAATGTGAAGATCCTCTCCAACATGATGGTGGACCTGACACACTACGTGGAATGCAATCCCAGAGATTTCGGCATTCATGAGATGGTGTACTATCCCGTGCTGAAAAAGATACTGGATGAGTTTTCGGACGATGCCGAGAAGCTGGCGGAAGCTATTGAGAAGAATGTGCATGAGCTGGTGCCCAAGCATATTACAAAAGAAGATATCATTGCGTCCATTAATTATAATATGCACCTGGAGTATGACCTTGGGAATGATGACGATATCGACCATCTGGGCAACAGGCGGATTCGCGCGGTAGGCGAGCTTTTGCAGAATCAGTACCGCATCGGGCTGTCCAGGATGGAGAGAGTGGTGAGGGAGCGTATGACTACCCATGACACCGACGATATCTCGCCCCAGTCCCTGATCAACATTAAGCCTGTGACTGCTGCCGTGAAGGAATTCTTCGGTTCCTCCCAGCTGTCTCAGTTCATGGACCAGAACAATCCCTTGAGTGAGATCACCCACAAGAGGCGTCTGTCCGCCCTGGGCCCCGGCGGTCTGTCCAGGGATCGCGCCGGATTTGAGGTTCGTGACGTGCATTATTCTCATTATGGGAGAATGTGTCCCATTGAGACTCCTGAAGGTCCGAATATCGGTTTGATCAACTCTCTGGCAAGCTATGCCCGTATCAACGAGTATGGCTTTGTGGAGGCACCCTATAGAAAGATTGACAGGACAGACGCGGGCAATCCTGTCGTCACCGACGAAGTGGTCTATATGACTGCGGATGAGGAGGACAACTACCATGTGGCGCAGGCAAGTGAGGCGCTGGATGCGGAAGGGCATTTCGTGCGCAGCACGGTTTCAGGACGCTACCGTGAGGAGACTTCCGAGTATCCCCGTTCCAGCTTTGAATACATGGACGTGTCGCCCAGGATGGTGTTCTCCGTGGCGACGGCACTGATCCCCTTCCTGCAGAACGACGACGCGAACCGCGCGCTGATGGGATCCAACATGCAGCGTCAGGCGGTGCCGCTTCTGATGACGGAGGCGCCGGTGGTGGGCACCGGCATGGAGCCAAAGGCGGCGGAGGATTCCGGAGCCTGCATCATGGCAAAGAAACCGGGGACGGTTGACTATGTGGCTTCCGATATGATCAGGCTGGCTTATGATGACGGCGAGAAGGCGGAGATTCATCTGACTAAATTTGCCCGCAGCAACCAGTCCAACTGCTATAACCAGAAGCCCATTGTGTTCAAGGGCGATCACATCGAGCAGGGACAGGTGATCGCGGACGGTCCTTCCACCGCCATGGGCGAGCTGGCATTGGGCAAGAATCCGCTGATCGGCTTTATGACCTGGGAAGGCTACAATTACGAGGATGCGGTACTGCTTAGTGAGAGGCTGGTTCAGGAGGATGTATACACTTCCGTCCATATTGAGGAATACGAGGCGGAAGCGCGGGATACGAAGCTGGGGCCGGAGGAGATTACCCGTGATGTACCCGGTGTGGGCGACGAGGCTTTGAAAGATCTGGACGACAGAGGAATTATCAGGATCGGCGCGGAGGTACGTGCCGGCGATATCCTGGTAGGAAAAGTAACTCCCAAGGGAGAGACGGAGCTGACGGCTGAGGAGAGGCTGCTGCGTGCAATCTTTGGCGAGAAGGCCAGAGAGGTGCGTGACACTTCCCTGAAGGTTCCCCACGGGGAATATGGCATTGTGGTAGATGCCAAGGTATTTACCAGAGAGAACAGCGACGAGCTCTCTCCGGGTGTAAATATGGCTGTGCGCATCTATATTGCGCAGAAGAGAAAGATTTCCGTAGGCGACAAGATGGCCGGACGTCACGGCAATAAGGGTGTTGTCTCCCGGGTGCTGCCGGTGGAGGATATGCCTTATCTGCCCAACGGACGTTCGCTGGATATCGTGCTCAATCCATTGGGCGTGCCTTCCCGTATGAATATTGGACAGGTGTTGGAGATCCATCTTTCCCTGGCGGCAAGGGCGCTTGGCTTTAATGTGGCGACGCCTGTGTTTGACGGTGCGAACGAGACGGATATCATGGATACCCTGGATCTGGCAAATGATTATGTGAACCTTCCTTTTGATGAAGAAGAAGCGGGTGTGTGGCGCGCAGAAGGGAAAGAGAGCACTGCGGACGGCAGAGAATGGAAGGGGGAGACTTTTGAAGGCAGGCACAGCGAGGAACTTCTTCCCGAGGTGATGCAGTATCTCTCCCAGAACAGGGAGCACAGAGGTGTCTGGAAGGGCGTTCCCATATCCAGGGACGGCAAGGTGCGCCTGCGTGACGGCAGGTCGGGAGAATTTTTTGACGGGCCTGTCACTGTGGGGCACATGCATTATCTGAAGCTCCATCACCTGGTAGATGACAAGATCCATGCCCGTTCTACCGGACCGTACTCCCTTGTGACGCAGCAGCCCCTGGGCGGCAAGGCGCAGTTTGGAGGCCAGCGTTTCGGTGAGATGGAGGTCTGGGCATTGGAAGCGTATGGTGCTTCCTATACGCTGCAGGAAATCCTGACTGTAAAGTCCGATGATGTGGTAGGCCGTGTGAAGACTTATGAAGCTATCATCAAGGGCGATAACATTCCGGAGTCGGGCATCCCTGAATCCTTCAAGGTGCTCTTAAAGGAGCTGCAGGCACTTGGCCTTGACGTGCGTGTCCTCCGTGATGACCAGACAGAGGTTGAGATCATGGAAACCATTGATTACGGCGATACGGATTACCGTTATGAGATGGGGGATGACAATAAATACGATAATGATTACGACGACAGTTCTCTTGGAAAGATGGGCTATCAGACCCAGGAGTTCGACGATGAGAGCGGCGAGCTCGTGGACACTGAGGATGAGGAAGATTTCGATGATGACGAGGAGTATGAGGATGCCGGGGATTTTGACGGTGACGGCGATGAATTCTGAGAATGATTTCCGGGAGAGTATGTAAGGAGCTGTCAGGAAATAACTTTTAATTTGGCGCAGGATAAATCCGCATGGGCAAGGAAGAAGGAGGCGTACTTGGGGTACGCTGACTGATGGTGCTGTGTGCCGGTGGCACACGTCCGGCACGGACCGGAGCGTAGACCGACGCAGTCCCAGGTGGATTTAGACAAGTCAACTTGAAAATTTTATTGACAGATCCTAAGCGCAAGTGATAGAAGGGAGTGCCAAGAATGCCAGAAACAAACAATGAAGCAAAAAATACTTATCAGCCGATGACATTTGATGCAATCAAGATCGGCTTGGCTTCACCCGAGAAAATCCGCGAGTGGTCCCACGGCGAAGTAATGAAGCCCGAGACCATCAACTACAGGACCTTAAAGCCCGAGAGAGACGGTCTGTTCTGCGAGAAAATCTTCGGGCCCAGCAAGGACTGGGAGTGCCATTGCGGAAAATATAAAAAGATCCGGTATAAGGGCGTGGTCTGCGACCGCTGCGGCGTGGAAGTTACAAAGGCAAGCGTCCGCAGGGAGCGCATGGGGCATATTGAGCTTGCGGCGCCCGTATCCCATATCTGGTACTTTAAAGGAATACCCAGCCGGATGGGGCTGATCCTCGATCTGTCCCCCCGTGTGCTGGAGAAGGTCCTGTATTTTGCCTCCTATATCGTCCTGGACCCCGGAGAGACGGGGCTTGAGTACAAGCAGATCCTGTCCGAGAAGGAATATCAGGATGCCCGTGAGAGCTACGGCAATAAATTCCGTGTAGGCATGGGTGCAGAGTCTATCAAGGAGCTGCTGCAGGCTATCGACCTGGAGATGGAAGCAGAGGAATTAAAGATCGGCCTGAAGGATTCCTCCGGTCAGAAGCGCGCCCGTATTATCAAAAGGCTTGAGGTTGTGGAGGCGTTCCGTGAGTCCGGCAACAGACCGGAGTGGATGATCATGGACGTGATCCCGGTGATCCCGCCTGACATCCGGCCTATGGTACAGCTGGACGGCGGCCGTTTCGCCACTTCCGACCTAAATGACCTGTACAGAAGGATCATCAACAGAAATAACCGTCTTAAAAGGCTGCTTGAGCTGGGCGCTCCCGATATCATTGTCCGCAATGAGAAAAGGATGCTTCAGGAGGCGGTGGACGCCCTGATCGACAACGGCAGAAGGGGACGTCCCGTTACCGGACCCGGCAACAGGGCGCTGAAATCCCTGTCTGACATGCTTAAGGGTAAGTCAGGCCGCTTCCGTCAGAACCTGCTTGGAAAGCGCGTGGACTATTCAGGCCGTTCCGTTATCGTAGTAGGTCCGGAGCTCAAGATTTACCAGTGCGGTCTGCCCAAGGAGATGGCGATCGAGCTGTTCAAGCCTTTTGTCATGAAAGAGCTGGTTGCCCAGGGCATCAGCCAGAATATCAAGAATGCCAAGAAGCTGGTAGACAAGATGGATACACAGGTATGGGATGTGCTGGAGGAGGTTATCAAGGAGCATCCTGTGATGCTGAACCGCGCACCTACACTGCACAGGCTGGGCATCCAGGCGTTTGAGCCCATTCTGGTAGAAGGTAAGGCGATCAAGCTGCATCCGCTGGTATGTACGGCGTTTAACGCGGACTTTGACGGCGACCAGATGGCAGTGCATCTGCCCCTGTCCGTGGAAGCACAGGCGGAGTGCCGTTTCCTGTTGCTGTCGCCCAACAACCTGTTAAAGCCCTCCGACGGAGGTCCCGTTGCCATTCCTTCACAGGATATGGTGCTGGGTATCTATTACCTGACCCAGGAGAGACCCGGTGTAGTGGGAGAGGGTAAGTTTTTCAAGAGTGTGAATGAGGCGATCCTTGCCTATGAGAATAAAGCGTGTACGCTGCACTCCAGGATCAATGTGCGCGTGTCCAAGAAGGATGCTGACGGAAATGTGGTCACGGGAAATGTGGAGTCTACACTGGGCCGTTTCCTCTTTAATGAGATCCTGCCCCAGGATCTGGGTTATGTGGACAGGAGCAAGCCGGAGAATTTCCTGAAACCGGAGGTGGATTTCCATGTGGGAAAGAAGGAGCTGAAGCAGATCCTTGAGAAAGTTATCAACACCCATGGGGCATCCAAGACCGCGGAGGTTCTGGACGATGTTAAGTCCATTGGATATAAGTATTCTACCAGGGCTGCCATGACCGTGTCCATTTCCGACATGATCGTGCCCTCCAGAAAGCCGGAGATGCTGGCTCAGGCACAGGCTACCGTTGACAAGATAGCGGCAAACTACCGCAGGGGTCTGATCACCGAGGAAGAAAGATACCGTGCGGTGGTGGAGACCTGGAACGAGACGGATAAGGAGCTGACGGAGGTACTGCTGGCAGGTCTGGACAGGTACAACAATATCCATATGATGGAGGATTCCGGCGCCCGTGGTTCCAACCAGCAGATCAAGCAGCTTGCAGGCATGCGCGGACTGATGGCGGATACCACAGGAAGGACCATCGAACTGCCAATCAAGTCAAACTTCCGTGAGGGCCTGGACGTGCTGGAGTACTTCATGTCCGCACACGGAGCCCGTAAAGGTCTGTCCGACACGGCGCTGCGGACCGCAGACTCCGGGTATCTGACCAGACGTATGGTGGACGTATCCCAGGAGCTTTCCATCCGGGAGGTGGACTGCGCGGAAGGCAGGGCTGAGATTCCCGGCGTTGTGGTCAAGGCGTTCATGGACGGCAAGGAGACTATCGAGGGGCTGAAGGACAGGATCACGGGAAGATATGCCTGTGAAGACATTTATGATAGAGACGGAAATATGATCGTGAAGCACAACCACATGATCACGCCCAGCCGTGCGGCGAAGATCCTGAGCGTGGTGGACGATGAGGGAGAGCCGGTCATAAAGGAGGTAAAGATCCGTACCATCCTTACCTGCCGTTCCCATGTGGGTATCTGTGCAAAGTGCTACGGTGCAAACATGGCTACCGGCGAGGCGGTCCAGGTGGGCGAGGCGGTAGGAATCATCGCGGCGCAGTCCATCGGTGAACCCGGCACACAGCTGACCATGAGAACCTTCCATACAGGAGGCGTTGCCGGTGATGACATCACACAGGGTCTTCCCCGTGTAGAGGAGCTTTTTGAGGCGAGAAAGCCCAAGGGCCTGGCAATCATCGCCGAGTTTGGCGGCAAGGCGGAGCTGCGGGACACCAAGAAAAAGCGCGAGGTTATCATCAGCAATGATGAGACAGGCGAGACTAAGGCATACCTGATCCCTTACGGTTCCCGTATCAAGGTGATGGATGGCCAGGTGCTGGAGGCAGGCGACGAGCTGACGGAAGGCTCGGTAAATCCCCATGACCTGTTAAAGATCAAGGGAATCCGCGCAGTGCAGGATTACATGCTCCGGGAGGTACAGAGGGTGTACAGACTGCAGGGTGTTGACATTGCGGATAAGCATATTGAGGTCATTGTGCGCCAGATGCTGAAAAAGATCCGCATTGAGAACAACGGCGATACGGATTTCCTGCCGGGCACGCTGGTCGATGTCCTGGACTATGAGGATATGAATGAGCGGCTGATCGCAGAGGGGAAAGAGCCCGCTGACGGCAAGCAGGTGCTGCTGGGTATTACCAAGGCGGCTCTTGCCACCAATTCTTTCCTGTCTGCAGCGTCCTTCCAGGAGACTACCAAGGTTCTGACCGAGGCGGCGATCAAGGGCAAGGTTGACCATCTGATCGGCCTGAAGGAGAACGTCATTATCGGTAAGCTGATCCCTGTGGGAACCGGCATGAAGCGGTACCGCAACACAAGGCTCAATACCGATGCGGTGGAGGAAGTTTCGCTGTCCGAGATCGGTTTTTCTGAATTGGATGATACAGAGGACGAGGGCAAGATCAGTTTTTCCGAGCTTGATGATGAGAGCGGTGTTTTTGAAGATAACGAGCCGGATATGGACGACGAAGAAGATATGATGGACGAAATAGATGAAATGGAAGATGCGGAGGAGCAGGCTGAGGAAGCGGCTTTCGCCGGAGCCCGGGAATAGAAGGGACCGGCGTCCACGAAAAAAAGTAATATGATGAAATAAAAGAAATTTAGTCAGAGAGTAAATCAAAGATAAAAAAACAGGGCGACGCCGGAAGACAGCGGAGCCCTGTTTTTTTACCTTATAGGAAACTGCTCCGTCAGGAGCCTGCATTCCGAATTCGCGAAGCGAATTTGCAAGTGCTTCGCAGAAGCACTTTTTTATGCGCAGGGGTGCGCAATGTATATTGCTGCCTTGCAGCATGCCTCCCGGCGATGATATGTCCTGCCGTGTGTTGTCAGGCAAAAATTTCTTTGCAGGTCATGGAAGGAGCTGTAAAAATAAAGAGCAGGAGTAAAGTATGTTTGCCTGCCTCAGATCCGCTTCCGGAAGCTTCTCGGCAGCCGTGTTCCGCAGACGGTCCAAAAGCCCGCTCAGCAGGGCTGCGTCCACGTATTTTTGAAGCGCCGGCAGCTCCAGGGCTGCAAGCACTTTATCGCGATAATTGCGCCAGAGCAGCCTGCTCCGATAACAGTAATCGGCGCTGTGGATCCCCTGGGAGTGCAGATCATCCAGAATCTCCTCCGGAACAAGCCCTTTCATGTAAGTGCGTACCAGCCCCTGTTCCGCACCGTCGGCAAGCATACATTTCACGGGCAGGCGGCAGCACAGCTCCACCACCCGTTTGTCCCTGGCGGGATCGCGGATCAGGACCCCGTAAATAAGCCCCATGATAGTGTCAAGCATTCCCTCCTGCATCTGTTCCAAAGGGTTGGCGGCAAGATTCAGCCGCTGCCTGCGGGTATCTGCCTGGCCGCTGCCGTATTTCTTCAGATTCCCGGCAGCCACCTTCCCCAGCCTGTACTTTTGGATCAGTTCCGGGGCAGCCAGCCATTTCGGCATACCTTCCACATCCGTATAGGGCTTTTCCTTCTGGCGGATAAATAGAAGCTGGCTGAGCTTGTGTTTTGGCACCCCGTATCGTGCGCTGTAGATCTTGTTGAGGCGGGCGGCATGAAAGGGATGCAGGGAGGCAAGGAGCTGGTGCAGAGTGCCGGATGCCGTCCCATAGGATATGGTAAAATTGCCGTATTGGGCTTTTAACATCAGACGGCAGCCCTCAACGGATGCATGCCGGTAAATTTCGCTGAACCAGATCAGATCCAGCCCGGATTTCATGGGATAACCGATCAGAGGCAGCAGGGCGGGAAGCTCCGAAAAGGCATCCCTTCCCCAGCAGGGAAGGAAATGCGGGAGGATATTGTTGTATTTTGCACAGAGTGCTTTTACGCCGGGAGTCTCGTCCGTTATTATGTGAGGATTGACGTCTCTCGGGAAGTCGGGCAGGGGTACGGAAGTGTAGCTGTACAGGGATCTGCCCTGCTCTGCCAGGGCTGCGGCGGCAAGGGCGGAGACAGAGGAGGAATTCAGCCCGCTGCTCAGGGCACAGCCGGTTTTCTGGGAGCTACGCAGCATGGAACGCACACTGGCGGATAAGGTGTCCACGAACAGCGTCCGGTAAGCTTCCTCGCTGGACTGCCGCAGGTCGGGGCGCAGCTTCAGAGGGGACCAATAGACCGACTGATCCCATTTTTTGCCCGTGACTGTCATTATACAGGCGGCGGGCATCTGGAATATATTTTCATAAGGGGTCAGCCCTTGAAAGAGAGCCATTTGGGCGGAGGAGGAGTACAGGCAGCCGCCGAGCCACTGCTCATTTGCGCCGGCCTGGCACAGCTTTGCCAGGGGAAGGACAGCGGTGCTGAAAATGAATCGCTCCCCCTGCCTGGAATAGAACAGGCTCCGGCTGCCCATATGATCCGTACACAGCACAGCGGTCCTGGTGTCCGTGTGGAAGGCGGCGAAGGCAAAGGCGCCCAGACAATGATCGCCCAGTGAACTTCCCCATTTTAAATAGGCAGCCAGGAGGAGCTGCCCGTCAGAAGGAGAGTCTCCACAGCCAGGAAGTAGCCCCAACAATTCGTCCCTGTTGTCCAGAACGCAGTCCGCCGTAAAGAGCAGATCATGCTCCCTGTCGTATACGGGCAGCTGTTCGGTGACAGCCTCTTTTGTAAAATATTGATGGCAGCAGCCAAATGCAGCGTTCCCGCAGGAAAGCTTTTCGTAGCGGTCAATGCGGTAGCACTGATAGGCGCCGCTCAGCTGTTCCGCAGCTTCGGGCTCCGGAGCTTTTTGAAAGTCAATGATTCCCCAAATTGCCGACATGTTGATCCCTCTCGTTTTCTCTGCTCTGAAAGCGGTTCTCAGCGGGAATGCGTATCTTGCGAAGGCAGTCCGTATGAAAATGGATTAAAGGAATTGTTTATAAATAAATCTTAACATTTGACTGGACTGAGCTGCAAATGCAAAGTTATTTATAAACAATTCTTAAGAAAATCATAGCACAATGCAGGCAGACAGGCAAGTAAAAATAGCCGGTCTTTACTTCCGGCGGGGTGTTATGGTAAAATGCTTACAGAAGGCAGAGTCAGGCGGGCAAAGGCGGCGTGGGTAAGAGCGGCGTAGGTTCCTTTGCCAGCCTGGCGGACAAAAAATTTCCCGGATGGTTTTGGAGATTTTGCCTGAAAAGCAATGCGAATCAGCAGGAAAGAGAGGCAATCTATGAAAGTTCTGGTAACGGGAGTCAGGGGACAGCTTGGCTATGATGTGGTAAATGAGCTTGAAAAACGCGGTATGGAGGCTGTGGGGGTGGATATCCAGGAGATGGACATTACCGACGGGGAGAGTGTGGACAGAGTGGTCAGGGCGTCGTCGCCTGATGCGGTGATCCACTGCGCGGCATATACCGCAGTAGACGCAGCGGAAGAAAATGAGGAGCTCTGCCGCAGAGTGAATGCGGACGGCACAAAGAATATCGCCAGGGTCTGCCGGGACCTGGATATCAAGTTACTTTATGTCAGCACTGACTATGTATTCAACGGCGAGGGCGAAAGGTTCTGGGAGCCGGAGGATGAGCGCGCGCCCAAAAGCGTCTATGGACAGACCAAATACGAGGGCGAGCTTGCGGTGCAGGATATGCTGGACAAGTATTTTATAGTGCGCATTGCATGGGTCTTTGGCGTCAACGGCAAGAATTTTGTCAAGACGATGCTGAATCTGTCCAGGAATCATGACAGCCTTACGGTGGTGAATGACCAGTTTGGCTCGCCTACCTACACCTACGACCTGGCCAGGCTTTTGGTGGATATGATCTTGACGGAAAAATACGGCGTTTATCATGCCACCAACGAGGGCGTCTGCTCCTGGTATGACTTTGCCTGTGCCATTTTCAGGGAGGCAGGGATAGAGATGGATGTACGCCCTGTGACCACGGAAGAATACGGAGCCAGGGCGGCACGCCCCGCCAACAGCCGCATGAGCAAGGAGAAACTGACGGAAAACGGGTTCGAGCGGCTTCCTGAGTGGCAGGATGCGCTGAAGCGGTATATCGGGATTTTGAAGGAACAGAAGTTCATTTAAAAAAAAAGACTGTCCTTGCTGCCGTGAAGGCGCAATAGTTCAGACAGGTCACTGAACTGTTACGTGAAGGCTTCAGCGGGCGAAAAAATCTCAAGAAAACAGTTGACAATGCATTCTCTAATAGCTATAATGATATAGCGTGCGCGAGGATGCATTTTTTTCGTACCGCACAGGAACAGGGCAGTGCTCAGGGCCGGTTGTGAGATTACTGCTTGTTTCCGAATAGTTACAAACTAAATTTTAGATTTCAGAAAGAGGTGAAACAGAATGCCAACATTTAACCAGTTAGTAAGAAAAGGCCGTCAGACATCCGTAAAGAAGTCAACGGCGCCTGCTCTGCAGAAAGGCTACAATTCCCTTCACAAGAAGGCGACCGATGTATCCGCTCCCCAGAAGCGCGGCGTGTGTACGACTGTCAAGACAGACACCCCCAAGAAGCCAAACTCTGCGCTCAGAAAGATTGCCAGAGTACGTCTTTCCAACGGGATTGAAGTGACAAGCTATATCCCCGGCGAAGGACACAACCTTCAGGAGCACAGTGTCGTTTTGATTCGTGGCGGCAGGGTAAAGGATATGCCCGGTGTGAGATATCACATCATCCGTGGTACGCTGGATACAGCAGGTGTTGCCAACAGAAGGCAGGCACGCTCCAAGTACGGCGCCAAGAGGCCTAAGGAGGCAAAGGCAAAGAAGTAATTGATTTTGCTTCTGGATATTCGGGACAAACCTAAACGTAACTAAGAAAGTGTTGGAGTTCTGTTATACAGATACAGCACGGACACTTGGGGAAACACATGTGAGTACCGATGAATTATTTTAAGTGCGGACTTACGCACGGTTTAATAAGGAGGGAAGAAACGTGCCACGTAAAGGACATATTCAAAAAAGAGACGTATTATCAGATCCTTTATACAACAGCAAGGTTGTGACCAAGCTTATCAACAACATCATGCTTGACGGTAAGAAGAGCGTCGCACAGAAGATTGTATACAAGGCATTTGCAAAGGTGGAGGAGAAATCCGGCAAGCCAGCCCTGGAGGTATTTGAGGAGGCTATGAATAACATCATGCCCCTTCTGGAGGTCAAGGCGAGGCGTATCGGCGGCGCCACCTATCAGGTGCCTATCGAGGTGAGGGCGGAGAGACGTCAGACTCTGGGCCTTCGCTGGCTGGTCCTGTTCTCACGCAAGAGAAGCGAGAAGACCATGGAGGACAGACTGGCAAATGAGATTCTTGATGCAGCCAACAACACCGGCGCTGCAGTTAAGAGAAAAGAAGAAATGCACAAGATGGCAGAGGCAAACAAAGCATTCTCGCACTATAGATTCTAAGGCGGACAGTACAGGCGGACGTTTCGGCGTTCCCGCACTACGGATTCTAAGGTGGGAAGTACAGGCGAATGTTTCGGCAATCACCCATTACGGATTCTGAAGGAGGGACAGCACAGGCAAAGGCGCCGGTGATTTCCCAAGGCAGGACCCCCGATATGAGGCGGTGCGGATGAAAGCTTCGTTTTTTGCCGCAATAGATTCTAAAGTAGAGATTGGAAGGAGGAAAAAATCTTGGCTGAAAGAGAATATCCCTTAGAGAGAACCAGGAATATCGGGATCATGGCTCATATCGATGCCGGCAAGACCACATTGACTGAGCGTATCCTGTATTATACCGGTGTAAACTACAAGATTGGTGATACTCATGAAGGCACTGCCACCATGGACTGGATGGAGCAGGAGCAGGAGAGAGGCATCACCATCACTTCAGCTGCGACCACCTGCCATTGGACTTTGGAAAAAGAGACCAAGCCCATGCCTGGTGCGTTGGAGCATCGTATCAATATTATTGATACCCCGGGTCACGTTGATTTTACTGTGGAAGTAGAGCGTTCCCTTCGTGTATTGGACGGCGCAGTAGGTGTTTTCTGTGCGAAGGGCGGTGTAGAGCCTCAGTCCGAGAATGTCTGGCGTCAGGCTGACACCTATAATGTGCCTCGTATGGCGTTCATCAACAAGATGGATATCCTGGGAGCGAATTTCTATGGCGCGGTAGAGCAGATCAGGACCAGACTTGGCAAAAATGCCATCATTCTTCAGCTGCCTATCGGCAAAGAAGAAAGTTTTAAAGGAATCATTGACCTGTTTGAGATGAAGGCTTACATCTATAATGATGATAAGGGTGAGAATATCACTGTTACCGATGATCTTGGAGATATGAAGGACGATGCAGAGCTTTACCGCACCGAACTGATTGAAAAGATCAGCGAACTGGACGATGATCTTATGATGATGTACCTGGAGGGTGAGGAACCTTCCGTAGAAGATATGAAGAAAGCACTGCGCAAGGCAACCTGCGAGTGCAAGGCAATCCCTGTGTGCTGTGGTTCGGCTTACCGCAACAAGGGCGTCCAGAAGCTGCTGGATGCAATCCTGGAGTATATGCCTGCACCTACCGATATCCCTGCTATCAAGGGTGTCGACATGCAGGGCAACGAAGTGGAAAAGCATTCAAGCGACACCGAGCCTTTTGCGGCCCTTGCCTTTAAGATCATGGCAGATCCCTTTGTGGGAAAGCTTGCGTTCTTCCGTGTATATTCCGGTACTTTGAATTCCGGATCTTATGTATTGAATGCAACAAAAGAAAAGAAAGAGCGCGTTGGGCGCATCCTGCAGATGCATGCCAACAAGCGTGCGGAGCTGGATAAGGTGTATTCCGGAGATATTGCTGCCGCAGTTGGGTTTAAATTCACCGCAACAGGAGATACTCTCTGTGATGAGCAGCATCCTGTAATCCTTGAGTCCATGGAGTTCCCTGAGCCCGTTATCGAGCTGGCAATCGAGCCTAAGACCAAGGCTGGACAGGGCAAGATGGGCGAGGCCCTCGCAAAGCTTGCGGAGGAGGATCCCACATTCCGCGCACACACCAACCAGGAAACCGGACAGACGATCATCGCCGGCATGGGTGAGCTTCACCTGGAGATCATCGTTGACCGCCTGCTGCGTGAGTTCAAGGTGGAGGCTAACGTAGGCGCACCTCAGGTTGCATATAAGGAGGCGTTCACCAAGGCTGTGGAAGTAGATTCCAAGTACGCAAAGCAGTCCGGCGGCCGTGGACAGTACGGACATTGTAAGGTGAAGTTCGAGCCCCTGGAGGCAAACTGTGAGAAGTTTGAATTTGATCCCAAGGCTAATATCCTGATCAATGAACCGCCCACACTGCTGTTTGAATCCACTGTAGTCGGCGGCTCCATTCCCAAGGAATATATTCCTGCGGTAGGCGAAGGAATCAGGGAAGCAGCTCAGGCAGGTATCCTTGGCGGATTCCCTGTGTTGGGTGTCCACGCAAATGTATATGACGGTTCCTATCATGAGGTCGACTCCTCTGAAATGGCATTCCACATTGCCGGCTCCATGGCATTCAAGGAAGCTATGCAGAAGGCTGCGCCCGTGCTGCTTGAGCCCATCATGAAAGTGGAAGTCACAATGCCTGAGGAGTATATGGGAGACGTTATCGGCGACCTGAACTCCCGCCGCGGACGTGTGGAAGGCATGGAGGACATCGGCGGAGGCAAGATGGTTAAGGCATATGTTCCCCTTGCTGAAATGTTCGGCTATTCCACAGACCTTCGCTCCAAGACCCAGGGGCGCGGCAACTACTCCATGTTCTTTGAAAAGTATGAGCCCGTTCCCAAGAACGTTCAGGAAAAGGTCCTGGCTGCGAAGAAAGGCTAAAGGAAAAGTATTTTTCCAATATTATCAAAAAACAACTTGAAAAACCTCTGATTATTTAATATAATAGAAAACAGATTCGGCTTTCTATTATTCAGGAACCATGATCAGAGGCAGTCGGGTTAATAGAGCATCGGGAGCGTCTGAAAGTGTCCTGGTGAGAAAAGAGCAAATTGTTTTATTAAATGAAGGAGGATTTTAATAATGGCAAAAGCTAAATTTGACAGAAGCAAGCCCCATTGTAACATTGGTACCATTGGTCACGTTGACCATGGCAAAACAACCCTGACGGCTGCTATTACCAAGGTTTTGGCTGAGAGGATTGCAGGTAATGAGAAGGTAGATTTTGAAAATATTGATAAGGCTCCCGAAGAGAGAGAGCGTGGTATCACCATTTCTACCGCACACGTTGAGTATCAGACTGACAAGAGGCACTATGCGCACGTTGACTGTCCTGGACATGCTGACTACGTAAAGAACATGATTACCGGTGCAGCTCAGATGGACGGCGCTATCCTTGTTGTAGCATCTACCGATGGCGTTATGGCTCAGACAAAGGAGCACATCCTTCTGGCTCGTCAGGTAGGCGTTCCTTATATTGTTGTATTCCTGAACAAGTGCGACAGCCCTGATGTGGACGACGATATCCTCGAACTGGTGGAGATGGAAGTAGTAGAGCAGCTTGAAGAGTATGGCTTCAAGGATTGCCCTATCATCAAGGGTTCTGCTCTGAAGGCTCTGGAAGATCCTAACGGTGAGTGGGGCGACAAGATCATGGAGCTCATGAGCACCGTTGACGAGTATATCCCTGATCCTCAGCGTGATACCGACAAGCCTTTCCTTATGCCTGTCGAGGATGTATTCACCATCACAGGTCGTGGTACTGTTGCAACCGGCCGTGTAGAGCGTGGTACACTGCACCTGAACGAGGAAGTAGAAATCGTTGGTATCACAGAGGAGACCAGAAAGACTGTTGTTACCGGTATCGAGATGTTCCGTAAGATGCTTGACGAGGCACAGGCTGGTGATAACATCGGCGCGCTGCTCCGTGGTATCCAGAGAACAGAGATTGAGAGAGGACAGGTTCTCGCAAAGCCCGGCACAGTTACCTGCCACAAGAAATTTACCGCGCAGGTATACGTTCTGACCAAGGACGAGGGTGGACGTCACACACCTTTCTTCAACAACTATCGTCCTCAGTTCTATTTCAGAACAACTGACGTTACCGGTGTCTGCAACCTGCCTGCTGGTGTAGAGATGTGCATGCCTGGTGACAACATCGAGATGACCATCGAGCTGATCCATCCCATCGCTATGGAGCAGGGACTGACATTTGCTATCCGTGAGGGTGGTAGAACTGTAGGTTCTGGAAGAGTTGCTACTATCATTGAGTAATATTGATTTTATCAGTAAATATAAGGGTTTCGGAGATTTTTCCGAAACCCTTTTTACATGGTGGAACAGCTCAAAAATACTCTGTGGTTCTAATATGGTTCTAATAATTTGTTTATATGACAAAAATATGGAAAACATTCACTAATAGTTTTCAACAGGAATATTAAATGAGTTCATCAGACTGTCTATCCATATATTGTATTCATCAGCGTCAATCTTTTCACTTTCCAGTTCTTTGTTTAATTCATTCCAACGAGATACAAGGGATGCAATCTGCGGACTTTCTATGTTAATGGATGCAACTAAACGTCTGGTGGTTGTATTGACCGAGGTGGAGCATTCTACGGGAATCCCGGCTCTTATCAACTCCATGATTACCTTTAAAATATCTGAATATGTGTTAATGCTTAATTCTTCATTAGGCTTAATTGTATATCCGAAAAACAAATCTTCTTTAATACCGATAATAGAACAAAATTTTTGTATTATCTCCATAGGCGGTTCGCTATATCCGTTTTCGTAATTGGAATAAGTCGGAACAGACAGTTCCAGTTTAGCTGCCATTTCTTTTTGGGACATATCAGCTCCCATACGAAACGATTTCAAACGTTTGTCTACATGTAAATAATGTGCTATTCGCATATTCTCACCTCACATTGAATTTTTAATTATTATACCATAATTTCAACAATAATAAATAGAAATATTCAAATTTTAATATTTTTGCTTGACATATCTAAAAACAAATATTATTATAAAAATACAAGAAATTAAATATTTCTATTAGAATTCAAATTGCAAGGAGGGCAAGCATTGAAAACAAATTACATGATGGGTGCAGATGATGTAGCTGCAGAATTAGGAATTTCTAAAGGTCATGCCTATAAGGTAATTCGGCAGCTTAACGGGGAATTGGAGAAAGCAGGATTTATCGTAGTGGCAGGGAAAATTCCCAGAGCGTTTTGGGAAAAGAAGTTTTACGGTTATCAAGCAGTACAGACAGCATAAAGGGAGGAGAATAAAAATGCCGGCATATAAGGATGAAAAAAGAAACACTTGGCTTAGCCTGTTCTACTATGAGGATTGGCAGGGAAACAAGAAGAAAAAGCAAAAACGTGGGTTTAAGACAAAGAAAGAGGCGTTGGAGTGGGAAAATAATTTCAAATTATCTGCGAATGCCAATATGGATATGACATTGGGTGCATTTGTTGAAATTTATTTTCGTGATAAAGAGGGCGAATTGAAAGAGCGTTCTGTTAAGAATAAGAGATACATGATAGAAGCTCATATTTTACCATGCTTTGAAAACAAGAAAATGAATGAGATTACACCGTCAGACATTATTCAGTGGCAGAACGCAATGAGGGAGAAAGGCTATGCACAGACCTATCTGCGCATGGTTCAAAATCAAATAACAGCCTTGTTTACTCATGCAAGCAGTATTTATAATCTCTCAAACAATCCATGTAAGAGAGTGAAAAAAATGGGAAAGCCCGACGCGGACAAGCTGGATTTTTGGACAAAAGAGGAGTACGACAAATTTATAAGCACGATTGAGGTTGGAAGTCGCTATTATGTAATCTTTGAAATTCTGTTTTGGACTGGAATTAGGGAAGGCGAGCTACTTGCCCTAACAAAATCCGATATAGACTTTCATAATAACCGCATGAGCATTACAAAGACCTATTATCGGACAGAAAGAAAAGATGTTATTACTACACCGAAAACCGAGCAGTCTGTGCGTGTTATTGAATTGCCGGAGTTTTTGACGCAGGAAATCAAAGAATACATTGATAAATTATATGAGTTGCCTGATGATGAACGCATATTTCCTATCGTTGCGGAGGCGGTTCAGCATAAGTTAAAACGGCAGGCAGAAAAGGCGGGAGTGAAAAAAATACGCGTCCATGATATTCGTCACAGTAGTGTAGCGTACCTCATTCATCAGGGAGTACAGCCGCTGATTATTAAAGAACGATTAGGGCATAAGGATATAAAAATTACATTGAACACTTATGGGCATTTATATCCGAACCAACAAAGGCAGGTAGCGGATATGTTAAATCAGCAGAAAACAATAAGCCCCAACAGCGGCAACTGCTAGGGCTGTGATAACTGGAAAACCTTTGTTATCTGTAATCACAATATAAGTATAGCAGAGGTTTCTTCCAGTGACAATAATTTTTCAAAATGGGAGGGCATCTATGGAAGAAACAAAAACAGAATTGCAGATGATTAGAATGTCAGAAATACAGTCGCAGGAAGTAGAATGGCTGTGGTATCCATTTATTCCATATGGGAAATTGACAATTGTTCAAGGCGATCCGGGCGATGGTAAAACGACATTGATATTGAATATAGCGGCGAAGCTATCAAGGGGAGAGGGCTTAGACAATGAAATGAAATTGTCTGCTCCAATGAATGTAATTTATCAAAGCGCAGAGGACGGTCTTGCAGATACGGTAAAACCGAGATTAGCGCAGGCAGGAGCAGATTGTGAAAGGATATTGGTTATTGATGAAAAGGACAAATCGCTTTCTATGGCAGATGAACGTTTGGAAGAAGCAATTGTAAAAACGAAAGCGAGAATGCTGATTTTAGATCCGATACAGGCATATCTTGGCGGCGGCATGGATATGAACAGGGCGAATGAAGCAAGAGATATGACGAAGAAATTAGGGGCATTGGCAGAGAAATATCAGTGTGCAATCGTTCTTATAGGGCATATGAACAAAGCGGCAGGAAATAAGGCGGCATATCGGGGCATGGGTTCGATTGATTTCTTTGCGGTTGCAAGAAGTGTGTTGCTAGTTGGCAGGGTAGAGGGAGAACCAAATATCAGGGCGGTTGTTCAGATAAAAAATAATTTGGCGGCGTTCGGACACCCGAAAGCATTTGCATTGTCGGAGAACGGTTTTAGATGGCTTGGGGATTATGAGATTACTGCTGATGAAGTGTTGGGCGGCATTGTTCCCAAAGCGAACAAAATGGAACAGGCGAAACAGATGCTCCGAGAACTGGCACTCACTTCTAAAATGGTTCAGAGCAATGAAATATTTGATATAGCGGACGAACAGAGGATTTCAAAGAGGACATTAGAAAATGCCAAAAGAGAGCTTGGCATTCGGGCGAAGAAGATAAACAATTCTTGGTATTGGGAATTGGATAAGGTCAAGCCGGAATAAGAGG
>CAOKQK010000003.1 GCA_948470905.1 uncultured Lachnospiraceae bacterium
ACGCAAGCATCAAGCACTGATTACTTCAAGATTAACGCAACGATGTACTAGTACACCTTGCGGTGTTCCTGTTGCGGATCAGAGTTTCGGGGAAGTTTACTTCCTGTATCAGATTTACTGCCTCGGTGACTTCTCCCAGGTGCTCGTGCCCGTGGCTGTCGCTGGAGAGGATGATGGGGCAGGAGAGCACGGCGCAGGTGTCCAGCAGTTTTATCGCGCCCGCGCGGCAGTCTTTGCGATAGCTGTCGGGCAGAAGGGAGACGTTGTTCAGCTCCGGCATGACTCCAGCGGACAGAGATGCCTGCACCAGCTCCCGGTAATCCACCGGGAAACGGGGATCGTCGCAGTGACCGATAAAACGGACTTTTTTGTGGCGCATGGCGCGGATGTAGGCACGGGTGTTCTCCGCGGCGGAGCCGGAAGTATAGATGGGGCGGTGCATGCTGATGATACAGAAATCCAGGTTCCCAAGGATGTCGTCCGGGATGTCCAGGGCGCCGCCAGCGTCCAGGATATTGGCCTCGGCGCCGTAGCGCAGTTCTACGCCGAAACGTGTCCTCTCGCACAGAATCAGGCTGCGGAAGTAGGACAGGTCCGCGGAGCCCAGGGTTGCCGGGCCGTGGTCGCTGATGCCAAGCAGTTCTATGCTGCGCCTGGCGGCTTCCCTTGCCATATCCGTGATCCTGTCGCCTGTACCGTGGCCGCTGGCACAGGTGTGGGTATGCAGGTCTGCCTTTATGTATGGAATTATGGTTGGAGATGTAATGGTGGAAGTCATTTTTATGCCTTTCTATTAAAGTTCCGCCTCTGAACTCAGTCCCCGCAGGCGGTAACTTGTTCCGAAAATCCTTAAGTCCACTCAATCTTTGTTAAGTCCGTCCAGAGTGTTTCCGCTTTTTCCAGGACGGCGTCCCTGTCTTTTTTATCCAAAGCCCCAAACAATGTGATGGTCAGCTTTCTGTCTTTTTTCTTATATTTCCCAACCACATTCCCGTTCACCATAAGAGCCGGCATGACGATCCCGGCCAGGTTGAATATGCCTCTTATGTTTTCGGGAGCAAGAAACGGGCTTTCTTTTTTCTCATAACCCAGCATGAGCTGGTCAAAGCCTGCAAGAAACAGGCATTTGGGAATGTCCTGATCGCAGGCGCTGCCGTTTTCCATGTAATAATAGGTTTTGCCGCCGCATTCCACAGCTTCTACAGGCAGCTTGGAGAGCAGGCCCTTGATTTCGGCGGCGGGTTTGCGGAAATAGTATTGGGCGTCATGGATGGTAGCCGGGGCAAAGTGTGTAAAGTATCTTCCGGCGATCTCAAGCATTGCGGTGTCTTCCGGAATCGGCGTAAAGGGCGGGCAAAGGCAGTAGGCTTTTTTCTCCTGTACCATATAGTTCAGGAAGCCTCTTTCGCACAGCTCCCTTATCCCGCCGCCCCATTGGTCAAACATGCTTTCTTCCTCGGTGTCGGTCATGCCCTGTTCACGGCAGACCGCTTTCAGCTCGTCCCGGGTCAGGGGGCTTTGCTCTACAGCCTCCAGGATGATCTCCGCGAAAAATTTCTGACGCTCCGGGGTCAGCGCCCATTTGGTCCGCTGGTTCCAGAATGTGTACCCACGCCAGTCGTTGCGCCTGTAATCCCTGCCGTGATTGCAGTGCAGGAACAGCGGCAGATCGTCTTCTGCGAAAACATGGACCGTGCCCCGTATGGTCCAGTTTTTCACCAGGCCGTCCCCGATGGTTTCTTCGCTGTAATTCGTGCAGCGGATCCTGAGGGAATGGAACACGTTTGCCATAAACTGGGACTGTATGCCGCAGAGGCCGCGGACGACCGTCAGCTTGTCCGCCGGGGCGGTCAGGTATTGATTTGCAAGCCGCCGGCGTTTGATTTCTTCGATTGTCATTGTTTGTATACCCCTTTATGTGTTTATGGACACATATTATTTCCCGGTCTTTGGCAGTCCGAAGCAGCTTTCCACCTTCGACACGGTTTCGGAGATGCTTATGGACTGGCTCCAGTCGATATTCGGAATGTTCAGCTCCGATACCCAGTCCGGTATGATATTTTCACCGCCGGATACCGCCCTGTAGGCATTTTCGATGACTGCCGCCTTCTCGTCCTCAGTGAGGTCTGTGCGCTGCAGGATGCCGTCAAGGGACTCATGGTCGGGACGGTCAAACCAGTCATAGGGCTTTCCGCAGTTGCGCAGATGTACAATATGGGATGCCACAGGGACAACCGCTTGATAGTCGATATCTCCCTCGCATATAATCCTGTCGTATTGGGAGGAAAGCGCGATCAGATCGGCGATGATCATAGGAGTCATTTCCACTACAAAGTGCTTTTCCCGTTCTCCGATCACTTCTGCCGGAAGCTCCCAGAAATCACGTACCCCATATTCCTTCTCGAAATTACGGCACATATAGGGCTGGTCCAGGGGATTTGCCTGTTTCATATGGGGGTTCCTGCTGTCGTCGGTGCTGTAAATATAAAAACCGTGCTTTTCCCGAAGCGCATTTGCAATGGTGGTCTTGCCCTGTCCCCAGATAAAATAAACGTTTTTCAGCTTGTTTTTGATGATGCTGTCGGCTATGTTCATGTCTGTCTCCTTCCTTCCCGCGTGCAATGAGCCATCTGTTTTTCCTGTTAGGGAAACGCTGATTAAAGCGTTTCCCGCGCCGGATTTGCGCTGCGAAGCAGCATAAACCGCTGCAAATCCGTGCGCATCCGCCGGAGGCTCTAAGGAAACACTGATTTAATCAGTGTTTCCTTAGTTTCAGTATGTCATCAGCAGGCAAAAAAGTCAAGAGAAAACACAGCATCCCACAGAAAGCCAACAAAAACAAAAGAAATACCACAAAAACACACATAAAAATTGTGACAGATAATTGACATTTGGACTATATGGGGTTATACTTATAATTAGGTTTTCCGGACGGATAAAGCAGTATGTTTTTCGTCGGACTGCAGTGGATCTGCAATCAAACTGCGGGCGGATTTTCCGTGCCGTTAAAGTGTACAAAAGGTATAACAAAAAATATAAAGATCACCCACAGGGCGGGAAGGAGTAGAAATGGCGAAGTATTACACACAGGAAATTCCTAAGACAGAGCGAATTCCGAAGCTGGTGGCACATTTGTATGCCAAGATGCCTGAGATCGAATCTGCGAGGGCAAGGCTTATCACCGAATCTTACAAGGCCACAGAGGACAAACCGGTCATTACGAGGCGGGCCCTTGCCTTTGAACATATCCTGGACAACATCCCCATTATCATCAGAGAAAATGAGCTGATCGCGGGCAGCACCACCATCGCGCCCAGAGGCTGCCAGACTTATCCGGAGTTTTCGTATAAGTGGCTGGAGGCGGAGTTTGACACGGTTGCCACCCGCAAGGCGGATCCCTTTTACATATCGGAGCAGACCAAGAGGGAGCTGCTGGAGGCGGACGCTTACTGGGAGGGCAGGACTACCAGCGAGCTTGCCACCGCGCTGATGGCGCCGGAGACCTTGAAGGCAATAGAGCATAATATTTTTACCCCCGGCAATTATTTCTATAACGGCGTAGGGCATGTGACGGTGCAGTACGACAAGGTGCTGGCCATCGGCTTTGAGGGGATCATTGACATTGTGGAGAAGGAGCTTGCCGGCTGTAAGCCCGGGGACGCGGATTACTGCACCAAGGCGCCGTTTCTGGAGGCGGTGCTCATCAGCTGCAGGGCGGTCATACGCTATGCGCAGAGATATGCGGCACTGGCGCAGAAAGAGGCGGACGCCTGCGGCGATGCAGTGAGGAAGCAGGAGCTGCTGCAGATTGCGGCGAACTGCAGCCGTGTGCCCGCAAAGGGGGCGGAGAGCTTCTATGAGGCGTGCCAGAGCTTCTGGTTCGTGCAGCAGCTTCTGCAGCTGGAGTCCAGTGGGCATTCCATCTCGCCCGGACGCTTCGACCAGTATATGTATCCTTATTATAAGAAGGACCTGGACGCAGGAAAGCTGACCCGGGAATTTGCCCAGGAGCTCCTGGATTGTATCTGGGTGAAATTAAACGACCTGAACAAGTGCCGTGACGCAGCCAGTGCGGAGGGCTTCGCAGGCTACAGCCTGTTCCAGAACCTGATCGTGGGCGGACAGGACAAAGAGGGCAACGACATGACCAATGACCTGTCATTCATGTGTATCACCGCATCGAAGCATGTGTTCCTGCCCCAGCCGTCCCTTTCCATCCGTGTGTGGAACAAGACGCCCCACGACCTGATGTTAAAAGCGGCTGACCTGACCAGGACGGGAATCGGTCTGCCGGCGTACTATAATGACGAGGTGATCATTCCCTCCCTCTTAAGCCGCGGACTGACCCTGGAGGATGCCAGGGAGTACAATATCATCGGCTGTGTGGAGCCACAGAAGGCGGGAAAGACGGAGGGCTGGCACGATGCCGCGTTCTATAACATGTGCCGTCCCCTGGAGCTGGTGTTCTCAAACGGCTGGGACAAGGGAGAGAAGATCAGCATAGAGACAGGCAGGGTGGAGGATATGTCCACCTTTGAGGAATTTTACGATGCTTACAAGAAGCAGATGGATTATAATATCTCCCTGCTGGTCAACGCGGACAATGCCATCGACGTGGCCCACGCCACCCGCTGTCCGCTTCCCTTCCTTTCCTGTATGGTGGACGACTGCATCAAGAGGGGCAAAACCGTCCAGGAGGGCGGCGCGATCTACAACTTTACCGGGCCTCAGGGCTTCGGCATAGCGAACATGGCGGATTCCCTGTATGCGGTGAAGAAGCTGGTATTCGATGAAAAGAAGGTCACGCTTGCGGAGTACAAGCGCGCCCTTGCCATGAATTACGGTCAGGGCTTTGACGCGGTGAGCGCCGGGGAGATCGTGGCGCAGATCGTGGGGGAGATGGCGGAAAACGGCATGGCCGTGGACGAAAGCCAGATCGCCGTTATGATCAAGACAGTGATGGAGACAAAGCTGCCTGCGGAGGAAAAGAAGAAATATGAAGATCTGAGGGCAATGATTGACCAGGTGCCTAAATTTGGCAATGATATCGAGGAAGTGGACATGTTTGCCCGGGATGTGGCATATACATACACGAAGCCGCTGCTAAATTACCGCAATCCCAGGGGAGGGCAGTTCCAGGCAGGGCTTTACCCTGTGTCCGCCAATGTTCCTCTTGGCGCACAGACAGGGGCTACGCCCGACGGCAGGCTGGCGCACACGCCGGTGGCGGACGGTGTCTCTCCCTCTGCGGGGAAGGATGTGTTCGGTCCCACGGCGGCGGCAAATTCCGTGTCCAAGCTGGATCACGGTATCGCCTCCAACGGAACGCTGTTCAACCAGAAGTTCCATCCCACGGCGCTTTCCGGCGAGAAGGGCCTGGAGAATTTCGTGGCGCTGATCCGCTCTTATTTTGACCAGAAGGGAAGCCACATGCAGTTCAATGTGGTTGACAGGGAGACGCTTTTGGATGCCCAGGCACATCCCGAGAAGTATGCGCATCTGGTGGTGCGTGTGGCGGGGTACAGCGCGCTGTTTACCACGCTTTCCAAGTCCCTGCAGGATGACATTATCCGCAGGACGGAGCAGGGCTTCTAAAGGAGCGGGGCAGAGGAAAACGCTGGAAGCGCTCTGCATGTTATGACGAGCTGCCGGAGGAATGAATAGAATGGATTATTTACAGACAAAGGGACGTATTTTTGACATACAGCGGTATTCCATACATGACGGCACGGGCATCCGCACCATCTGTTTCCTGAAGGGCTGTGTCCTGCGGTGCAAATGGTGCTGTAATCCTGAGTCACAGGAGTATGCCATCCAGGAGATGACGGTCCGGGGCAAAAAGAAGATCATCGGGCGGGATGTGACGGTGGAGGAGGTCATGGAGACGGTGGAGAAGGACAGACCTTACTATAACCGCTCCGGCGGCGGTTTGACCCTCTCCGGCGGCGAGAGCCTGTGCCAGCCGGAGTTCGCCAGGGATCTGCTCCATGCGGCAAAGGCTGTGGGGATTAACACCGCCATGGAGAGCATGGGCTGCGCCAGGTGGGAGACGGTGGAGCAGATTCTGCCCTATCTGGATCATTACCTGATGGACATCAAGCATATGGACGGGGAAAAGCATAAACAGTTTACGGGAAAGAGCAACGAGCTGATGCTGGAGAATGCAAAAAAGATCGCAGCTTTTGAGGGCACCCGCTTAAGCATCCGGGTGCCTGTGATCCCCACCTTTAACGACACGCCGGAGGAGATCCGGGCGATCGCGGCCTTTGCCCACAGGCTGCCCGGGGTGGAGGACATTTATCTGTTGCCCTACCACAGACTGGGGCAGGACAAATATGAGGGGCTTGGCAGAAAATATGAGCTGCCGGACATCCTGCCGCCGGAGCCGGAGCATATGCAGATGCTGAAAAAGGTGGTGGAGGACAGCACGGGTCTGCGGTGCCAGATCGGGGGTTAGGTGGGACAATTTTGTGATAGAGAAAAATGACTGGCGTCTGGCGGTGAATGGTGCTGCGTATTTGAAGAATAAATACATGAACCCTACCGACGGAGAGGAAATTGTGATAAACGCGCCGTACCTCGACAGTTGTGTCTTTTGTCTGGAAAAGGTGAAAAATGCCATTCACCGGCGCTGGTTTGTACCTGAGGACATAAGCTGCTGTATCTGCGAAGAATGCTATCATGATTTCAGGGAAATGTTTGGCTGGGAGCTGCTTGACGGCTGGGACATCGTATGGCCGGAGACGTAAGGAGAGCAGCGTCGCTGGGGTTATGCCGATCATGCAGGGCGGCGGCAGTGGTAAGGGGAAAAGAGGAGTTTTGCCAGAGCGCATGTGTGGGTCATGCAGGGGAAAGTGAGGAAAGATGGACTGGCTGGATGAAAAAAGTAAACAGCGGATCGTGCAGGAACTGGTGCCCGGCAAGCAGATCACGCTGGCTCATATTATCGCAAGTCCGGACAAAATTTTATATGAGAAGCTGGGCTTAAATCCGGCGGTTGATTACGCCAGGGCTGCAATCGGCATCCTGACGGTATCTCCTGCGGAGACGGCGATCATCATGGCGGATGTGGCCATGAAAGCAGCCGCCATCGAGCTTGGCTTTGTGGACAGGTTCAGCGGTTCCCTGATCATCACGGGGACGGTGTCGGAGGTGGAGGCTTCCGAGCAGGCGATCCTGGATTACGTGAAGAATAAGCTGGGGTATACGGTCTGCGGGATTACCAGGACATGAGCCGGAGATGGGTTCTTAAGCGGGGAAAACGGATAATCCGGTAATGGCCAAAAAGCGATGCAGGCATTGAAAGAATGAAAAAACTGATACTTATGGGGCGCAGCGAAAGCGGGAAGACTACGTTAAAGCAGGCGCTCAACGGAGAAAAAGTTCATTATTATAAAACACAGTATGTCCATTACAACGACGTGCTCATTGACACGCCCGGCGAATATGCCCAGACAAAGCACCTGGGCTACGCGCTTGCACTGTATGCCTACGAGGCGGATGTGGTGGGACTGCTGGTGGCGGCAACGGAAAGCTATACGCTTTTTCCGCCCAATATCACCTGCATGGTAAACCGGGATGTGATAGGGATCGTCACCAAGATCAATGAACCTGGGGCGAACATACCTCTTGCGGAGCAGTGGCTGCGCAACTCCGGATGCAGGACCATCTTCCGTGTGGATTCCGTGACGGGAGAGGGTGTAAGGGATATTCTGGATTATCTGCAATAAAGCTCTGTTCAAGTTATTTTCCAACAGAGCCTTACCGGGAATCAGGAAAATGATATTGAGGACCGTCAGGCTTTAGGGTAAGGGGGGCAAAAGTGTGGAATGCCGATTTGTATACATGCTGAAGCACGCACGGGGGGAGTAGGATGAATCGTACCGTCAAATCCATGGAAAATAAATACCGGATACCGTCCCTGGATCTGGTGGAGGATGTTTTTACGGAATATGACAGCCCCGGGGAGGGAAAGGTCGTCCGGCAGTTGGTTGAGGAGATACGTTCAAAGAAATACTATATCCCGGAATTGGATCTGATCATGGTCAATGATGATGACGAGGTCATTGGGTACGCAATGTTTTCCCGGTTCCATATTCAGGGGAAGTATGAGGACGAACTGCTGATACTTACGCCTGTCGCCGTGAAAACCGAATTGCAGAGACAGCATATTTCAAAGGAATTGTTGGAATATGGCTTTGAAAAGGCGCGGAAGATGGGATACAGTGCCATTCTTGTTGAAGGGGACCCTAAGAATTATAATCCCAGGGGGTTTGTGACAAGCGCAGACTTTGGGATCGTTGCCGGTCCTGACGTACATTTGCCCCGAGTGGAATATTTGATGATAAAGGAATTAGAGGCCGGAGCATTGGATCATATGGAGGGCGTTGTGGATTACTCATTTTATGACGCGTTGTGCGGGTCGTGAAGCCGGAAAGCTGCAGATTGCGGAATGGCGCGGCTGTGAACCGTAATTGCGGGATGTGACGAATGGAGGACATATGCTTGACAGCAAGGGCTTTGATTTATGGGCGGATGGATATGATAAAAGCGTTGGCTTGTCGGATGACGATGACACTTATCCGTTTGCAGGATATAAGCAGATTTTGAATGAGATTTATAACAGAGTATTGATGAATAAAGGAAATGCGGTGTTGGATATTGGGTTTGGCACAGGTGCTCTTACAACCAGGCTGTACGGGCAGGGATGCAGGATCTGGGGACAGGATTTTTCGCAAAGAATGATCGAACTGGCAAAGGACAAAATGCCCCAGGCAAAATTGTATCAGGGAGATTTTTCCCAGGGGCTTGCGGAGGAATTGAAACAGAACAGGTATGATGCAATTATTGCAACGTATTCGCTGCATCATCTGACAGACGGACAGAAAGTCAATCTGATAAAAAGTCTTCTGCCGTTGTTGAACGATGGCGGATGTATCTACATTGGGGATGTGGCATTTAAAACCCGCGCAGAAATGGAGAACTGCAGAACCATGATTGGTGATGAATGGGATGACGAAGAATTTTATTTTGCAGCGGATGAGTTGGTCGAAGTATTCCCGTGTATGAAATTTGAACCGTTTTCATTCTGTGCCGGGTTGATGTCTTTAAAGAGATGAATGACAGTTTTGAGAAGACATGCCGGACTTTAAAAGAGAGATCAGCAACAGGCTGCACATGGTGCTGCTTGTGTTCACAATTTGGGAGGTATCTTTGTGGGAATTTATCTGAATCCGGGGAATGATGGCTTTCGACAGGCGGTTCGGCAAATCCATGGCGCTTGCAATGCTCTCCGCATATTATGGCTGCGGCTGTGATTCGAGAGAGTTGTTTGCGGGGCTGTGTCCAGGTCCCAATCCGCAGACTCTGAAAGGGGAAAAGTTACAAATATGTTTATTACCATAACGATGCTTTTTATCGTTCTCGGCATTCTGCTGTTGTTTAAGGCAAGGAGAATGCAAAATATCAGGGGTTATATACGATACGTTGTAGGTGCGGCTGTACTTATTATTTTAGGAGTTGTACTGGCTTCCCTTTTGCTTTCCGGGCAAATCGTACTGCCGCTGTCTTGAAAAGCCCGGATCTGTACAGCAGCTGACGGCTGGAACGGTGTTTCATGGGCAGAAGGGGCTGCGAAGCAGCGGCAGGCACCGCAGGTGCGTTTTGTGAATGGCGTGGGTGGACTGTAAGCGCATCAATTTGTAGAAAACGACACAAATCCAACATTATACATGTTGACTTGTGTGGTATATAGACTTATAATAAGACAAGAAACAACAAACAGGAGGAATCAAAATGCAAAACGAGTATGAAATCAAAAAAGAGATCTGTGACATCGGCAGAAGGATTTACAACAGGAACATGGTTGCTGCAAATGACGGCAATATTTCCGTAAAGCTCAGTGACAATGAATTCCTGTGTACACCTACCGGTGTATCCAAGGGCTTCATGACCCCTGATTATATCTGCAAGGTGGATGCCCAGGGTAATGTCATCCAGGCAAACGGCAATTTCAAGCCCTCATCTGAGATCAAGATGCACATGAGAGTATATCAGGAAAGACCGGATGTAAATTCTGTTGTACATGCTCATCCTGTATATGCAACCAGCTTTGCCATTGCAGGCATTCCTTTGACTCAGCCCATCATGCCTGAGGCGGTTATCGCGCTGGGCTGTGTGCCCATTGCAAAGTACGGCAGACCTTCCACTATGGAGATTCCTGACGCGGTTTCCGAGTATGTTCAGTATTTTGACGCTGTGCTGCTGGAGAGCCACGGCGCATTGACCTATTCCGATTCCCTGCTCAACGCATATCTGAAGATGGAATCTGTAGAATTCTATGCGCAGTTGCTGTATCAGTCAAGGCTTCTGGGCGGTCCTAAGGAGTTCACGCCTCAGCAGGTGGAAGAACTCTACGAGATCAGAAGACAGTTTGGCATGAAGGGACGTCATCCCGCGAACCTCTGCCCGAACCTGAAGGAAGGCAAGCCCAGCTGCCACAACTGCGGCGGACACTGCGGCGAGCACAAGGCATCTGCGGCTTCTCCCGAGCTGGTGGCGGAGATCACCAAGAGAGTTATGGAGCAGCTTGGCAAGTAAGTCTGTCGGGAAATTAAGATGGAAGTTTTGGAAGAATTTCGGAGCAGTTTCAGGATAAGAAAATGAACAATAACGAGATTGAATCAATTGTCCGGGAGGTCTTGAACAGGACTTCCGGCAGCCAGGACGCCCTCGCGCCGGAGAAGCTTACGGCGGCAAACGGAGGGCTGGTACAGACCACAATGCCTCTTGCCCTTGCGGTAAAGCTTATCGGCAGGATCGAGGAGAAGGCGGCGGAGTGGGGGATGAGAGTGGTGACGGCTGTGTCGGACGCTTCCGGCAGGCCCGTTGCAGTCCACTGCATGGACGGCGCTTACATGGGCAGCTTTGATGTGGCGCTGAACAAGACATATACGTCCATAGCGTTCCAGATGTCCACCGCAGAGCTTGGAGCTTTAAGCCGGCCGGGAGAGAGCCTTTATGGGATACAGTTCACCAATGAGGGCAGGATCGTCATCTTCGGCGGCGGTGAGGTGCTGAAGCGGGAGGGTGTCATTGTGGGGGCGCTGGGCGTCAGCGGCGGCAGCGCGAAGCAGGACACGGACCTGGCAGCCTACGGAAAATCCATTTTTGAGGAGGTAATCACGTGCTTGTAAACGAGAGCTTGGTACAGGACATTGTACAGGAAGTTGTAGCTAAGCTGAATATTTCTGAGCCGGCGGCAAAGTACCATGGTGTATTTACCGACATGAATGACGCCATCGCGGCGGCGAAGAAAGCGCAGGCTGTTGTACGCAGAATGTCTCTTGACCAGAGGGAACAAATTATTTCAAATATCCGCAGGAAGACCCATGAAAATGCGGAGGCGTTGTCCAGGATGGCGGTAAACGAGACCGGCATGGGCAATGTGGGGGACAAGATTATAAAGCATCATCTGGTGGCGGACAAGACTCCGGGAACGGAAGATTTAAAGACCGTTGCCTGGTCCGGGGACAGAGGCCTGACCCTGATCGAGATGGGCCCCTTTGGCGTTATCGGTGCCATCACGCCCTGCACCAACCCCAGCGCGACTGTTATCTGTAATTCCATCGGCATGATAGCTGCAGGCAATACGGTGGTGTTTAATCCTCATCCTGCGGCAGTCAAGACGTCCATGTTCGCGCTGAACCTGATCAATGAGGCGTCCTTAGAGGCGGGCGGTCCCGACAATGTGGCATGTACCGTTGAGAAGCCTACCCTGGAGTCCAGCGATATCATGATGAAGCATAAGGATATTCCGCTGATCGCGGCAACAGGCGGTCCCGGCGTGGTGACGGCAGTCCTTTCCTCCGGAAAGAGGGGAATCGGCGCAGGCGCGGGCAATCCCCCTGCGGTGGTTGACGAGACTGCGGATATCAGGAAGGCTGCCAGGGATATCGTCAATGGCTGTACCTTTGACAACAACCTTCCCTGCATTGCGGAGAAGGAGATCGTGGCGGTGGATTCCATTGCCGATGAGCTGATGAATTACATGATAACCGAGCAGAATTGTTATCTGGCTTCCAAGGAGGAGCAGGATAAGCTGATTGCTACGGTCCTCACACCCAAGGGACTGAACCGCAAGTGTGTGGGACGTTCTGCGAAGGTGCTGCTTGGCATGATCGGTGTCACCGTGCCCGACAATATCCGTTGTATCGTGTTCGAGGGAGAGAAGGAGCATCCTCTGATCTCGGAAGAATTGATGATGCCTATCCTGGGCATGGTGCGCGCAAAGGATATCGACGATGCCATCGAGAAGGCTGTGTGGCTGGAGCACGGCAACCGCCACTCTGCACACATCCATTCCAAGAACATTGACAATATCACAAAGTATGCGAGAGAGATCGACACGGCGATCCTGGTAAAGAACGGACCTTCCTATGCGGCGCTTGGCTTTGGCGGCGAGGGCTACTGCACATTTACCATTGCCAGCCGTACCGGCGAGGGTCTGACCAGCGCGAAGTCCTTTACCAAGAGCAGACGCTGCGTCATGTCGGACAGCCTCTGCATACGTTAATCAGATGATAGCCTGGATAAACGGGGCCTACGGCTCCGGCAAGAGCACTGTGGCACAGCTGTTGTGTGACAGGCTGGAGGACGGCTATATATTTGACCCGGAGGAGGTGGGCAACTGCGTCAGGGAGAGAAAGCCCAAGTCTTTGTGGAAGGATGATTTTCAGGATTATCCCTCCTGGCGCCAGGTGACATTTCTTCTGCTGAAGGAGCTTTGTGAAATGTATGAGGGCACGGTCCTTGTCCCCATGACCGTCCTGAACCAGGGGTATCTGGAAGATATCATGGGTAGATTGGAGCAGGAGGGGATTCCGGTCCTGCATTTTATCCTGATAGCAGGTAAGGAACAGATTGTATCGCGCATTCTGAAGCGGGGCGAGGACGAAGACTGCTGGTGCATGCGACAGGCAGACCGTTGTGTGGGTATTCTGGGCAAGGAGATCCGCGGCGTTCTGGTGGATACCAATGAGAAGGGGCCGGAGGCTGTGGCGGAGGAAATGATTTCCTATATACAACAGAAGGATCCGGGCGTAAAATGGAAATTGCGGCAGTAGTTTTCACGAAATGTCGGCAGGTTTTGGCATAAATTTTGTGTCTGAGCAAAGCAAAACGGATATACAATAGAAGTATGAAGCGGCAAATGACTGTAGAAGGCAGCTGACCGCAAAACTGCGGAATTCGCAGAAGCTGTGAAATGTAGAAGAGAATGTAAAATCGCAGAAGCTGTGAAGGCAGCATAAGACGTAGAACTGTAGAAGCTGTGAAAAGCAGCAGAGAATGTTGAATCGCAGAAACTGCAGAAAGAAAAAGAAATAGGAAAGGAGAGCAAAAATGGCTGATACAGCACAGATAGAAGAAATAGTAAAGCAGGTATTGGCAAGCATGTCCGGAAGTACGGCAGCGGCGGCGCCTGCGGCATCAGGAAGCGCAGCCGGAGGCAGCATACCCAAGACTGCACATGTGGCAATGCTCACGAGCCTGGAGCATTTTGACGTAAAGGAATTCCCCATGCCTGAGGTTGGGGATGACGATATCCTGGTAAAGGTGGAGGGCTGTGGCGTCTGCGGTACGGATGCTCATGAGTTTAAGAGAGATCCCTTCGGACTCATCCCTGTTGCGCTTGGGCATGAGGGAACCGGCGAGATCGTAAAGATGGGCAAAAATGTCAAGAAGGACAGCGCCGGCAAGGAGCTGAAGCTGGGTGATAAGGTCGTCACCTGCATGATCTTCAAGGACAATCCGGATATTACCATGTATGACCTGAACAAGCAGAATGTGGGCGGTGCGGATGTGTACGGTCTGCTTCCCGATGACGATATCCATCTGAACGGATGGTTTTCCGATTATATCTTGATCAGGGGCGGTTCCACCGTGTTTAACGTGAGCGACCTTGACCTGTATTCCAGAGTGCTCATCGAGCCCTGCGCGGTGCTGGTTCATGCTGTGGAGAGGGCAAAGAGCACAGGGATCCTGCGCTTTAATTCCAGAGTCGTGGTACAGGGCTGCGGGCCTATCGGCCTGATCTGCATTGCGATCCTGCGCACCATGGGCATCAACAATATTGTGGCGGTGGACGGTGAGAACAAGCGTCTGGAGTTTGCCAAGGAGCTTGGCGCTTCCGACTATGTGAACTTTAAGGATCACAAGGGAATTGAAGCACTTTCTGCGGCAGTGGCGGAGAAGTTTGAGGGGCATCTGGCAGACTTTGCGTTCCAGTGTACAGGTTCTCCGGCGGGACATTCCAATATCTATAAGTTCATCCGCAACGGCGGCGGGCTTTGCGAGCTGGGATTCTTCATCAACGGCGGCGATGCCACCATCAATCCCCACTTTGACATCTGCTCCAAGGAGATTACAACGGTGGGTTCCTGGGTGTACACTCTGAGAGATTATGCCACCACCTTTGATTTCTTAAAGAGCGCAAAGAAGATCGGTCTTCCCATCGACAAGCTGATCACCCATACCTATCCTCTGGAGGAGATCAACGAGGCGTTAAAGACCAATCTTGCCATGACGGGCCTGAAGATCGCAATCATCAATAAGTGACAACGGCCTGGACCGGCGGACAACCGGGACATAAACAGATTAAAATAGAAACGAGGAAGCCATGGAAGAAGCGGTAGGACTTTTGGAGGTGTACGGGCTGGCCTGTGCTTTTATGGCGGCGGACGCGGGCTGTAAGGCGGCGGACGTCAGGCTTGAGACCTTTGACAAAAACAAACCGGCAAACGCAGACGCACTGCCTGTGCCCTTGCTGGTGACGATCAAGTTCCGCGGAAGTGTTGCAGCGGTTGAAGCTGCCATGGAGGCAGGTGAGGCGATGGCAAAATCCCTCACCGGAGTCGTCCAGAGGCACATCATTGCAAGACCTACCGGGGACACGGAAAAAATGTTGAAGCTGAACGCTTTTGACAAGAATTAAGTACATATTCATACCCCTGTCCGTCTCGGCGGACATCAATTCAAAACTTGGAAGTATACTTCCAAACTTTGCCGGAATGAAAGGAGAACATTATGGCGCAGGAAGCATTGGGAATGGTAGAAACAAGAGGTCTGACAGCAGCGATCGAGGCTGCTGATGCAATGACCAAGGCGGCGGAGGTAACTCTGATCGGCACCGAGAAGATCGGTTCCGGACTGGTGACAGTTATGGTGCGCGGCGATGTGGGAGCGGTCAAGGCTTCCGTAGAGACCGGTTCCGCAGCGGCAAGCAGACTTGGCGAGCTGGTAGCGGCACACGTGATCCCTCGTCCTCACACGGATGTTGAGAAGATCCTTCCCAGTATCTGATTAAATGATAAAGGAGCCGGTCAATGGGCAATACATCATTAGGCTTTATTGAAATTTCAGGTGTGGTCGCGGCGGTGGACGCGCTGGATATCATGTGCAAGACTTCGGGGGTGCAGCTTGCCACCTGGGAGAGAAAGCTGGGCGGACGGCTTGTCACCATCATCATTAGAGGTGATGTGGCGGCTGTCACGGAGGCGGTGGAGACAGCGTCGAAGAAGGCAATCAAGAAGCCTGTGGCAAGCGGCGTGATCGCCAATCCCCATGAGGAGATCGTGCGGCTTGTGGACTTAAGCGCCAGCAGGTTCATGAACAAAGAATCCCGTCCGGACACGCTTGATGAACAGACGATCAAAGAGGTTTAGATAAGAGTTGTCTTTATTTAATGAAAGAGAATGATCAAGGAGGAAAAGTAATGGCACAGGAAGCATTAGGAATGGTAGAAACAAGAGGTTTGGTAGCGGCGATCGAGGCGGCGGACGCTATGTGCAAGGCTGCTAACGTTACTCTGGTAGGTACCGAGAAGATCGGTTCCGGACTGGTGACGGTTATGGTACGCGGTGATGTGGGAGCGGTTAAGTCTTCTGTAGAGGCAGGCGCTTCCAGCGCTTCCAAGCTGGGTGAGCTGGTCGCTACCCATGTAATCCCTCGTCCTCATACTGACGTTGAGATGATCCTTCCCAAGGTAAAATAATATAACCGTATCTGAATAGTTACAAAACCTTAAAAGAGGAAAGGTTTACGTCTGCAGGGAGCCGGGGATGAGTCCGCGGCTCTCCGGCAGGCTGTAAAAATGGAGGGAAGACATGGAACAGCGGACAGTTGAAATGATCGCACAGATGGTGCTTCAGACCCTCAACAAGATGGATGAAAAAGATAACGGCTACCAGGTGCCGGTTGGTGTGTCTGCGCGGCATATCCACCTGACACAGCAGGACGTTGAGACTCTGTTTGGCGAAGGCTATCAGCTGACAAAGAAAAAAGACCTTATGGGCGGACAGTTCGCGTGCAACGAGACTGTTACGATCGTGGGCCTGAAGCTGCGCGCCATTGAGAATGTCAGGGTGCTGGGGCCTGTGAGGAAGGCGTCCCAGGTAGAGATTTCCGCTACTGACGCCATGAAGCTTGGCATCAAGGCGCCTGTGAGAGAGTCCGGAAACGTGGCGGGAAGCGCTCCCATTGCGGTGGTAGGTCCCAAGGGCGCCATCTATATGAAAGAGGGCTGTATTGTGGCGATGCGCCATATACATATGTCACCGGCGGATGCAGCCGCGGCGGGCGTACACGATGGGGATGTGGTTTCTGTCAGGGCGGAGAACGAGAGAGGGACCGTGTTCAATCATGTAAAGATCCGCGTGAACGAGAGCTTTACGCTGGAGATGCACATAGATACCGACGAGGCGAACGCCAGCAAGATCAAGACCGGGGACAAGGTGACGATCCTTAAGTGAACCGGGTATCCCGAGGTGAATATTGGCAGTTACAGTTCAGCGGAGTGCTGGACTGTAAGGAACTGTCCGAAAATAACCTGTGCGGATTTAGGCAAGTCAAATGCACAGGTTATTAATGGACAGTTCCTGACTATTGGCAGAGGAAGATGGGAGCAGTGTCATAGGAGAACATACCATGGTTATAGGTAAGGTAGTGGGAAGCATTGTCTCTACCCGCAAGTGTGAAAACCTGATCGGAAATAAGTTTATGATCATCGAACCGGTGGAGGGGATGGCGGCGGGAACTGCCCGTTTTGTGGCAATCGACAATATTGGCGCAGGCATCGGGGAGACTGTCCTGGTGGCTACGGGGAGCGCGGCGCGCGTGGGAATGGAGAAAGCGCCGGTGGATGCGGCGATCGTAGGGATCGTCGACGAGTAAAAGGATTCTTTGTCTGATGAAACAGGAGAAAGAGGACTATGGAAATTCAGACTTTAAAGCAGATTCTGCAGGACAACGGTGTTGTGGGTGCCGGCGGTGCGGGTTTTCCCACTTATGCGAAATTAGATGAGCGCGCGGAAGTTATTTTGATGAACTGCGCGGAATGTGAGCCGCTTCTGAAGCTTCACAGACAGCTTTTGGAGAAGCACGCGGAAGAGATCATTAGGACCTTTGACATGATCGCTCAGACCGTAGGCGCCAGGGAAGCGGTTATCGGAATTAAGAGAGAATATAAGGCGACTTTAAAAGCCATAGACAGATATATAGATGCGTATCCTCAGATGAGGGTGCAGCTGCTTGACAGCGCATATCCCATGGGGGATGAGGTGGTTTTGATATACGAGGCCACAGGCAGGGTGATCCGTCCCGGCGGGCTGCCCATCGAGGAAGGAGTTGCAGTCTTTAACGTGGAGACGGTATACAACGTCTTCCGCGCAGTGGAGCAGGCGACCCCAGTGCTGGATAAGCTGGTATCCATTGTGGGAGAGGTGGAGCATCCCGTGACGGTGAGGGTGCCCATAGGCGCCCGGATCGGGGATGTAGTCGCCTATGCAGGGGAAATCACGGCGAAGGAGCCGGCATACCTGATCGGCGGTCCCATGATGGGCAGTCTGGGAGATGAGGCTACAGCGGTGACGAAGACTACCAATGCGGTGATCGTGCTGGACAGATCCCATACTCTGATACGGCGCAAGGACAGGAACGCGGCGATCGACCTAAAGCGCGCGGCGTCCTCCTGCTGTCAGTGTGAGACCTGTACCAGCCTCTGCCCGAGGCATGCCCTGGGGCATCCTATTGAGCCGCATAAATTCATGCGCAGTGCGGCAAATAAGGATTTTCAGGATACCAATGTATTTTTGAATACTTTCTTTTGCAGCTCCTGCGGCCTGTGTGAGAACTTTTCCTGTCCTCAGGGGCTCTCGCCCAGGAGCCTGATCGCGGATTACAAGCTGGGATTGAGGAAGGCGGGGGTGAAGCCACCGGCGGACGTGGTTCCCGCTCCCGTGAAGGAGAGCAGGCAGTATCGCAAGGCTCCGGAGGAAAGGCTTGCCGCAAGGCTCGGGCTTACGAAATATGACGTGGAGGCGCCGCTGCAGGCTGACGGTTATTGGAAAGAACAGAGCCGGATACATAAGGTGAAGATCAACTTAAGCCAGCATATCGGCGCGCCGGCTGTGGCGGAAGTGGAAAAGGGTGCGTCTGTCAGGGCAGGCCAGCGTATCGCAAAGCCTGCGGGGGGATTGAGCGTTGCCATCCATTCTTCGGTGGAGGGGACGGTGCAGGAAGTGACTGACAGATACATTACGATTTTGATAAAGGAGCAGTCAGTATGAGCAAAGCGTTGGGAATGATAGAATTTAAGACGGTTTCCGCAGGTGTGACCGCGGCGGATTCCATGGTAAAGACCGCCCAGGTGGAACTGATCGAGGCGCAGGTGGTCTGCCCCGGGAAATACATTGCGCTCATCACTGGGGACTTAAGCGCGGTGGATGCGGCGGTGGCAAATGCGAAGACGCAGTACGGGGAGCAGCTGATAGACAGCTTTGTGCTGGGAAATCCCCACGAGGGCATCTTCCCCGCCATCTATGGGACCACCCATGTGGAGCATATCAGTTCCCTGGGCGTGCTGGAAACCTACGATGCGGCGGCGATCATCGTGGCGGCTGATGTGGCGGCAAAAACCTCCGATGTGGAGCTGATCGAGCTGCGTATTGCAAAGGGCATGTGCGGCAAATCCTATGTGTTCCTCTGCGGAGAGGTGTCCGCGGTGGAGGCGGCGATCTCCCACGCGAAGGCCAGCGTGTCCGAGGGCGGGATGTTCCTGGATTCCACGGTGATCGCCCATCCCGACGACCAGATCTGCAAGTCGATCCTGTAAGGAACTGTATTTTAAATCATTATGCGAGGACGCAGGATGAGCCCTGTGTAACAGAGCAGTGATCTGTCTGAACTGTTGCGAGTTCATAATGGCAGGGTGGAGCCCATGCAGGCTTGTGATTCTGACTTTGCGGTACCGTGCGGCTGTTTTGCAGCTATGGTGCCGCGGAATATCAAATCGGAGGGCGGAGGATGCTTGCGGTAGAGCGCAGAAATTTGATCCTGGAAAAACTGCAGGACGAGAAAAAAGTGGTGGTCAGCGAGCTGAGTGCCCTTTTTGACGTTTCAGAAGAAACCATCCGCCGGGACCTGGACAAACTTGACAAGGAAGGGCTTGCCACCAAGAGCTACGGCGGTGCGGTATTGAATGAGAATACCAGCCTGGATATGCCCTTTAATGTGCGCAAAAAGCGCAATATGCAGGGAAAGCAGCTGATTGCGGAGCTGGTCAGCGGCCTGATCCAGGAGGGGGAGCATATCATCGTGGATCCCAGCACTACGGCAGTGGCGATCGCCAAGGCGCTTAAGAGCAGAAAGCGCCTGACCGTGATTACCAATTCCATAGAGGTGCTGGTGGAATTGTCCGACGTCAGCGGCTGGGACATTATCTCCACAGGGGGGACGATGAGGGAAAATTATCTGGCGCTGGTGGGTCCCAAGGCTACAGATGTCATCAGCTCCTTTCATGTGGACAGGGCGGTCATATCCTGCAAGGGTCTGGATATGGTGCATGGCATCACGGATTCCAACGAGATGTTTTCCCAGGTGAAGCAGACAATGCTGAAATCCGCAAAGCAGCGCATTCTTGCGGTCGATCATACAAAGTTTGGAAATATTGCATTTTCCAGGATAGGCGAACTGTCCGCTATTGACATGGTGGTGACGGATGTGCGCCCTTCGGAGGAATGGATGGAATATTTTGAAGAGAAAGGAATAGAGTGTCTTTATGGCAGGGAAAGCGGTTAAAACCATAGCTTTTGCGAATAATAAGGGTGGAAGCGGCAAGACTACTACTTGTGCGAACCTGGGATATTCCCTTTCGGTACTTGGGAAAAAAGTCCTTTTGGTCGATGGCGATATGCAGATGAACCTGTCTCTTTCTTTTTTTACGGAGGATGAAGTCCTGGGTTTTGCCACAGGAGAGAAAAACCTCTATACAGCCATGAAAAAGGAAGACGACCTGACGGATTACGTGGTGCATACGCCCTATGAAAATCTGGACCTGGTCCCGTCCTCCACATTGATGAGCGGCATTGAGTACGAGCTTTTTACCAAGTGGCAGAGGGAGATGATCCTGAGCAGGTCACTGGCGAGGCTGAAGGAAGAAGGCGGCTATGACTATATCCTCATGGACGCGCCGCCTACCCTTGGGGGCTGGGTGATGAATATCCTCTGTGCCTCCGACTTTGTGGTCCTGCCTGTGGAGGCTTCCCCCTGGGGGCTGTTCGGCGTCGCAAATATGTTTGAGTTCCTGGACAATGTAAAGAAGATCGCGCCGGCCCTAAGGCTTCTGGGTGTGGTCATCACGAAAATGGACGCCAGGAAAAATTACGGCAGGCAGACACTGCAGGTGCTTCATGAATTTGAGGAGGTGACAGTGTTTGACACAGTCATCAGGGTTGACAGCGAGATCGAATGGGCACAGGACAATTCCAAGCCCGTTATGGTACATAAAAAGAGTTCCAGAAGTGCAGGAGAATACATGGAATTAGCTAAGGAGGTAGAGGAAAATGTCCGTAGGAGCAGGTAGTATCAGGAGAGCGGCAAAGGCTGCAAATGCAGCGGATCAGGCGGCAGCAGTGGAAGCAGGCGGCGCGGAAGGCCAGGAAGGCGCAGCAGGACCGGGCAGTGCAGAAGGCAGAGAAGGTGCGGCAGGGTCAGGCAGTGCAGAAGGAAGGGAAGGCGCGGCGGAGGCAGGCGGCACAGGAAGTCGGATGGACGCGGCGGAAGCAGGCGGCACACATGAGTCCGGGAATGGGGCAGAGACTGCAGCAGGGGAAAATACCGCTGTGCAGAAAGGCGCGAAAAAAAGCACTGAGAAAAAAGCTTCGAGGGGACCTGCAAAAGGAACTGTAAAGAGTACTGGCGCGAAAAAGGGTACGACAGGGAAAAAGACGGCAGAGGAAGCGTCCGGCACGGCAGCGGAGAAGAAGACGGGGAGAGGCAGGAAAGCAGCCGATGCGGCGCCCGGCAGGGAGGAAGCTGAGGAGGCATCCGGCAGTAAGGCAGGAAGCGGCAGAAGGAATGATGCCGCAGTGCCAGAGCCAGCTGTGGAAGGCAGCAAAAAGGCTGTGGCAGAAAATGGTGAGAAAGTGGTGAGAGCCGCCGGCGAATACGAGGCATACGGCGTAGGGCAGGAGCTTCCGGTGTATTTGATGTAGTGCAGAGGGCGGAAAAGTTCCCGCAAGCGGGAACTGGAATAGGAAATTAAAAACAGCCTCGCAGTGGATACGCCCCCGGGAGAATTTTCAGATGCGTTTTTTTGCAGCTGAAAATTGCTCCCAGACAAGGGGGCGTAGAAACGGAGAGGGCGGAAAAGTTCCCGCAAGCGGGAACTGGAATAGGAAATTAAAAACAGCCTCGCAGTGGATACGCCCCCGGGAGAATTTTCAGATGCGTTTTTTTGCAGCTGAAAATTGCTCCCAGACAAGGGGGGCGTAGAAACGGAGAGGCGGAACTGGAATAGGAGGGGCAAAATGGAACTGGAACAGCTGAGAAGTGATATGATGGCGGCAATGAAGGCACGCGATAAGGAGCGCAAGGATGCAATCTCCTCCTTGGTATCTGCGGTAAAGAAGGCGGCTATCGACGCAGGCTGCAGGGAGGATGTGCCTGCAGAGATGGTAGACAGAGTGATTATCAAGGAGTTAAAGACCGTCAGGGAGCAGCTGGATACCTGCCCTGCGGATCGCCCAGAGCTGAGGGCGGAGTATCAGAGACGCTATGATGTCATTGCGGAGTACGCGCCCCAGATGATGACCCCTCAGGAGGTAAAGAGCTATATTCAGGAGCATTTCGCGGAGCTTTTGGCGTCCAAAAATAAAGGGCAGATTATGAAGGCGGTCATGGGAGAGCTCAAGGGGAAGGCGGACGGCAAGGTCATCAATGAGACAGTGGCGGAGCTGTGCAAATAGAAAAGAAGACAGTGATAATGGTGTATCGCGGCTGTGAAGCAGGGAAATAACTGATTTTTCAGATAGTTTCTCTGCTTTTTTGTACCTGTCAACGGTAAATACGCGGTAACATTTCAGCGACCTGTCATGTAAATATATGTAAAATTAATACAATTTTAATTGACATCTTTACCCCAAAAAAGATATTATATTAAATAAGCCGTACTGTTTCGCATCACAGAAGTACAGTGGCAAACAAGAACAGGGAAGCCGACCGCCTCCGGGGTAAGAGTGATCCGGGCGGTTTCTTAGACAATCATGATCGTGGGATTCTTCCACAGGATACAGCACATCAGCACAGGAGAATAATGTTAATAGAAGAAGGAGGTATCTTTATTGAAGAAGAATGATTTATTGTTAGACAGTTACGCGGAATTATGCAGGGAAGCTGACAGCCTGGCGCCGGAGCTTTTTGACAAATATGAGGTCCAGAGGGGACTGCGCGACAAGAATGGAAACGGTGTTGTTACAGGATTGACCAACATATCCCGCATTGACTCCTTCAAAATGGTGGATGGGGTGAAGACTCCCTGCGAGGGCAAGTTGTGGTATCGGGGCTATGACTGCATAGAATTGGTAAAGGGCTTCCGAAAAAAACGTTTCGGATTTGAGGAGATCAGTTATCTGCTTCTGTTTGGAAAGCTGCCAACCGAGGGGCAGCTGAAGGAATATCAGGAGATGCTGGCTGCCAGGAGGACGCTTCCCACAAACTTTGCCAGGGACGTGATCATGAAGGCGCCCAGCAGCGATATCATGAACTCCCTGACCAGGAGCGTACTGACCCTGGCATCTTACGACAAGAGCTGTAATGATACTACCATAGAGAACGTCCTGCGCCAGTGTGTGGGGCTGATCAGCGTATTTCCCATGCTTGCCGTCTATGGGTATCATGCCTATAATCATTACCAGAACGACGAGAGCATGTACATACACAGACCCTCCAGGAAGCTGTCCACTGCGGAAAACCTCCTCATGATGCTGCGTCCTGATAAGGCATACACCGAACTGGAGGCTAAAGTGCTGGATATTGCGTTGGTGCTCCACATGGAGCATGGCGGCGGAAACAATTCCACCTTTACCACCCGTGTGGTGACTTCCTCCGGATCCGATACCTATTCTGTCATTGCGGCGGCACTTTCTTCCTTAAAAGGTCCCAAACATGGCGGCGCCAATATCAAGGTGGTGGAGATGATGCGGGATATCGAGGCAAATGTGTCTGACTGGGAGGATGAGGAGGCGGTCAGAGGTTATCTCAAGAAGATCCTGAATAAAGAGGCATTTGACAGAAAAGGGCTGATCTATGGCATGGGGCATGCTGTCTACTCCCTGTCAGACCCCAGGGCGCAGGTGTTCAAGGGCTTTGTGCAGCAGCTTGCAACTGCCAAGGGCAGGGACAAGGATTTTGCGTTGTATTCCATGATTGAGAGGCTTGCTCCCCAGGTCATCTCCGAGAAGGCACGCATCTACAAGGGTGTCAGTGCCAACGTGGACTTTTACAGCGGTTTTGTGTACAGTATGCTGGAGATACCGCTGGAGATGTACACCCCGATCTTTGCCATTGCCAGGATTGTGGGCTGGAGTGCCCATCGGATTGAGGAACTGATCAATATGGACAAAATCATACGTCCTGCGTATAAAAGTGTTATGCAGGAACGTGAATATATAGACATGGATTGCAGAAACTAAGGTATGGCATTTTAGAGAAGCTTTGGGAAGGCAAAGGTAGGGAATGAACTATGGGAACCGTGCTGGATTATCTGAAAAAATACGGAGACTGTTCTTTTGAGGAGATGCCTTTGACAGAGGTGGACAGCCTTGCGCTGTGTCAGCTGGCTTATTTGAAGTTTGACGGTATGGTTCCGGGGCTTCGGGACGGACAGCCATCGGTGCCTCTTAAGAGCCTGGTGGAGCACCCGGACTTTGAGCAGCTCTTTGCGGACATCCGTTATGAGAAGGTGAACAGGGCGTTATTTCGCAATATGCTGGCGGGAAAGCGCTTTGGAAGCCTGAAGCTGAACTGCTATGTGAATGTTATTGTGCAGAAGTGGGAGACACAGTTCTCGGCTGTCACCTTTGTCCTGGAGGATGGGACAGTCTATGTGGCGTTCCGCGGCACGGACGAGAGCATTGTGGGGTGGAAGGAGGACTTTAACATGGCATTCCTTTCGCCGGTGCCGGGACAGGAGCTGAGCGTGGAGTATCTGAACACTGTGGCGGAGCGTATCAGGGATTCCTTTTATATAGGAGGGCATTCCAAGGGCGGCAATCTGGCGGTATACAGTGCCATGAACTGCCAGCCTGAGGTACAGGACCGGATTGTCAGGATTTACAGCATGGACGGGCCGGGCTTTCGCCCGGAGGTCCTCAGGGAAGGGAAATATGAACTGATAGCAGACAGGGTGGTCAAAATCCTGCCCCATTCTTCCCTGGTGGGGATGTTGTTTGAGTCTAACATGAATTTTCAGGTGGTGGAGAGCAAGACCTTTGGGCTCCTGCAGCATGACCCGTACACCTGGAAGGTGGAGGATGCCCATCTGGTCCGGGCTGACGCTCTGTATGAGCACAGGAAACAGATGGACAATACGCTGAACGAGTGGATCCTGTCCCTGGATGAGCAGCAGCTGCGCATCTTTGTGGATACGCTGTTCCAGGTGATCTCGGCATCCGAGGCGGACAATCTGATAGATTTTACGGCGGAGTGGCGGCGGAGCATGAATGGGATCGTGGGAGCACTGAAGGGTATCGACGAGGATACTGTGTGCATCTTGAAAAAGATAGTGAAGGCGCTGTTTGATATCGCTGATACAAACCGGAAAAGGGAGGCAGCTTCCAGAAAAGAAGCCGCTATGAACCGGTTTGCAGGCGGGCGCAAGCCAGCGAGGCAAAATAAGACAAGACCTTCTGTCCGGAAAGCATAGCTTTTTTTGCATCAATCCTCTCAGGGTGCCACTGGACTCCTATAATGGGCAGCGAGCTGTGGGAGACAGCCTCGATGCAGCCGTCGGCCGGGCAGGTCTGTACAGCTTCCAGACCCTTTCCCAGTCTGCCAATAGACTGGTGATGGGCGCTGTTGACGATGCAGCTGGTACCGTACAGGCTATACAGCCAGGATTTCCGGGAGATGACTGTAGGATGGTATTGGTCGTCGCCTGCATATCGGTGTAGGCTTGCCGTGGGCATGTCTTGAATGATGCTCCCGCCTAGGCCCACATTGATGACCTGCAGCCCTTTGCAGATTCCCAGCACAGGCAGCCTGTTTTGAATCGCCAGTTCCAGTGCCTGGAGCTGCAGGATATCCAGTTCGGTATCAATATTTTTGGAACCTTTATTTTTTTCACCGAAAAAAGCCGGCGTGATATCGCCGCCGCCCGGCAAAAGCAGTGCATCACAGTCTGTGAGATCCGCGGGCAGCAGCGTGACACAGGGCTCCATGTCCATGCCCTTCACATAATTCACATAATTTTTAGTCTCCGTCTTTTTACCGACAATCGCAATTCTCATAACAGCCTCACAAAGCCTTTTTATTAATGTATGCGCTTTGATCCCATATTCATGACGGTTCAGACAGGTCGCTGAACTGTTGAGCTGATGTAGATAGCAAAATGCTTTTTATGTACCTGCACAGGCGGAAAAATTTTTACACACTTTGCAGAGAATACTTTATCAGGAGGGAGAAATCTGTTAGAATATGGTAGGAATGTGGAAATATGCAAAAGGGTATGGTCATGAATAAGCTTGGTATTTTGCGGAAGTGGAAGAACCGGAAGGCAGGGGCACTTTCCTTTATCCTGCCTGTGGCAGTTATGCTTGTGCTTTTTGCGGTTAAAAAAATTTATCCTTTTGGGGACAGATCTTTTCTGTCTGCTGATCTGTATCATCAGTACATGCCTTTTTTCAGCGAGCTTGTGCATAAGGTCAGGGCAGGAGAGGACATGGGCTTTTCGTTCCAGGTGGGGATCGGCTCCAATTTCCTGGCGCTTTTTGGCTATTATCTGGCAAGCCCGTTCCACCTGTTTGGATTGGTGGTGCCGGAAAGATATCTCACCGAATTTTTGAGTTATCTGACGGTCTTCAAGATCGGGCTCTGCGGGCTGACAAGCTATCTGTACCTGCGAAGGCATTTTCAGCGCGGGGACCAGGGAGCCGGGGCGGAAACAGGGGCGCTTTTGTTTTCGCTCTTTTATGCCCTGTCCGGTTTTATGGCAGCTTATAACTATAATATTATGTGGCTGGACTGTGTGGTGCTGCTGCCGTTAATCGTGCTGGGGCTGGAGCGGCTGGTGAAAGAAGGCCGCTGCGGGTTGTATTGTGTCACCCTGGGGCTGTCTGTTTTTACCAATTTCTATATCTCTATCATGATATGCATTTTCCTGGTGCTGTACTTCTGCCTCCTTTTGGTGACGGAGAAGCACCGCCTGCGCAGCATGGGGTATTTCGTGATTTCATCCCTTCTTGCAGGAGGGATGGCGTCAGTCCTTTTAATCCCGGAGGTGCTTGCTTTGCTGGAAACCGATTTCGGAGACATGGATTTCCCTAAAGTGCTGGAGTCCTACTTTTCCGTGCTGGATATCCTGGCGAGGCATTGCGTATGCGTTTTGACGGAGAGAGGGCTGGATCACTGGCCCAATATTTATTGCGGCAGCGCCGTGCTCATGCTGGTGCCCATGTATCTGATGAACCGCAGCATCCCCATCAGGGAAAAGTTCTGCAGGATGGCGCTCTGCGGCTTTATGCTGCTGAGCTTTGGGACCAATATACTGGACTTTGTCTGGCATGGGCTGAATTATCCGGACTCTCTGCCGGCGCGCCAGTCCTTTATCTATATCCTCCTGGTGCTGACCATGTGTTATGACGCTTATCTTTATGTGAAAAAGGCGGATGCACAGCAGATTCTGTACGGCTTTCTCGCGGCGGCTGTCTTTATTCTGTTCTGTGAGAAGTTCGTGGACCACGAGGATTTTGAGCCGGGGGTAAAGTTTCTGACCCTTGTTTTTGTCAGCATATATGCTGTGCTTCTGTATGTGTACCGGACCAGGGAGGATAGGAGCCCTTCCATAGATGGGCACAATTCCGAAGAAGATTTCATAAAAGAGCGCAAAACGCCCGGGGAGGGTAAGAGAAGGCGTCTGCGCCGCAGTCTCGCGGTCATAGCGCTTCTGGTGGCGGTGGTGGAGTGCGGCATCAATACCTGGGACACCAGCATCGCCAATGTGGGCAGGAGCGAGTACCTGGATCCGTTGGAGGACTACAGGGCGTTGTATGGGATGGCAGCGGAGCGGGAAGATGGCTTCTGCCGGGTGGAGAAGTTCGGCAGGAGGACCAAAAATGACGGCACCCTGGCGGGGTATCCCACGGCGAGCGTCTTTTCCTCCACTATGAATTCCTATGTGATGGATATGTATCGACGGCTGGGAATGCGCCACAGCAAGGTGTATTACTGCTTCGACGGCGCTACGGCTCTGGTGTCAGCGATGCTGAACGTTAATTATATGTTCGGCGAGTCGGAAAAATACGAGAACTCCCTGTACAGGCTGCTTGGGCACAGCGGGGACGTATATCTGTACGAGTGCGGCAGCCGGCTGCCTCTTGGTTATGTGGCGCCTGTGGGCTTCGATCTGTCGGAGGATCACATGGATGACGGAATACAAGTCCAGGAGCAGATGATTCAGGATCTGGGGATCCGCAAAAGGTTATTTGTCAGGGCAAGCGCTGTCAGCAGGGGAGATGACCTGGAGTTTACTCCTGCGCAGGGTGGTTTTTACTATGCGATGCTGAATTCGGGCATCGGCGAGGTGGATCTGATCGGCGGCAGCACCGGGGAGGAGCATTTTCAGGAACTGCAGTATGGCTCCATCCTGTATCTGGGGTATCTGGAGAAGGATCAGAGGATAACGCTTACCTGCGGGAACAGGGACAGTGCTTTCCGAAAAGTAAGCGCGGAGATCTACCGCATGGATGAGGAGGTGCTGAGGGAGGCGCTTGGGCTGCTCTCTGCCCGGCATATGGAGAATGTGGTGTGGGAGAGCAGCAGTATCACAGGGGATTTGTCCCTGGAGGAGCCGGGACGCCTGATCCTGTCCGTGCCTTATGAGGCTGGCTGGACCGTTCTGATCAATGGAAGGGAGACGGAAGGAGAGCTTTTTGGAGGCTGCCTGATGGCTTTTGACCTGGAGCCGGGAGAATACAGCCTGGAACTGACTTACCTGCCTGCGGGAGCGAGGGCAGGGCTTGCGGTGAGCGCGGTGTGCATCGGGCTGACTGTGATATGGCTGTGGGTCCAGAGGTATAGGGTGAAAAGAAGCCCCAGGGTCAAGACGCCTTAAACAGTCTTGACCTTGCGGCCAGATAACATGCCGCCGGGAAAAGGCAGATAAACAGCCTTGTGAGGCGGAAGCGGCTGTAGCAGTCTGTGATCTGCCGGCACAGATTGGGGGAGAAGACCAGATAAGGATCGTCCGGTGTGGTCGCTACATAAGCGATGTCCCTTGACACCACCAGGTCTACGGCGCTGACGTCGTTGGAGGAGGCAATCTGATCTTTATGGAAGAAATAGCAGGGGTCATACTGCTTCTTCACGACGCCTGCACTGCTGACGGTGACATTATCTACACAGATCAGCTGTTCCAGGCTGGGAAAATCCAGGCGCAGCCCGGTGATATGTCCTGCCAGGGAAGAATCCAGGCGGAAGGTCACATGCTGATCCTCGGGGGAGATTTCGGCGGGGACGAGACGCTCGCCAGAGAATCCGTCTGCGCTGTCTGTGGAATAGTACAGCTCACACCTGCTGTCCTGGATATCCCTGAAATAAAACCGGAGATAGAGATTGGACGCGGGGAAAGGCATCAGCACAAAGGCGGCCGTGACCAGGACGAATGCGCAGAGAGCGATCAGCTGTTTTGGGGATAGCTTTATTTTTGACATCACTGTTTTCATAGACGGTGCTCCTTTCAGTATCGGATTTATGGATAGCTGTTTTGTCTATCATATATAAATTTTACATTTTTAGCAAGTGATTTTTTGGAGGGATAAAAAGCCATGGAACAAAATAAGAAGGACGGTTTTTTTGTGGTTCTTTTTGCGGTGCTGCAGTCGTATCTCATATATATATTCGTCCTGCACCAGCTGCAGGGAATATTGGCGGACTACAACGGGCATACCTATGTGTACATTCCCATGTACACCGGGGGGACCTGGGTGGAAGGATGGAGGACGATCTCGTATTGTCTGTGGCATATGACAGTGCTTGCGCTGAATAAGGTCCTGCGGCTGCCGATGAATGTGTCCGCGGCATATACGGCGTGCCTGTACAGTGTGTTCACATATTTTGTGCTGTACTGGATGATACAGAAGGTGACAGCGGCGGCGGGGAGAAGGGAGGAGCCGCTGAAGGCGTCCCTGATCGCGTTTGGTATGTGCTTTGCACAGGGGCTGTACTGCTTCTGGCTGGATGCGGGCGGAAGGTTCCTGGGGCTGTATTCCATGAATCCCCTTCACAATCCCACCCAAATGTGCGTGAACGGGTTTTCACTGGTGTGTCTCTGCCTTGTCTGGGATATCTGGAAAAGACAGAAGGACCAGGGTTATCAGGGCATTTTTTTCAACATGGAGAAGGGGCTTGGACGATACTATATCTTTCTTTCTGTCATGCTTTTCCTGACGGTTCTGGCGAAGCCTACTTTTGCCGAAATGTTCATTCCGGGGGTGGCATTTGTCATGCTGGGGGAGTGGATCGCAAGGGTCCGGAAAAAGGACGGCAGTGCGGCGCCCTATTTCAGGCAGTGCCTGAATATGCTGCTGTGCGCCCTGCCGGCTCTTTGTTATATGGTGCTGCAGTTTACCCTGTATTTTATCCTGGGAGGAAGCTATGGCAGCGAGGGGACTCTTGTGATCACAAAGTTCCTGGAGGTCTGGCGTATCTATTCGGAGAACCCGGGGCTGTCCATCCTGCTGGGAATGGCTTTCCCTCTCTTTATCCTGCTGATCAATGGGGGGTATTTTGTAAAGGATGATATTGGCAGGCTGGCGCTTATGTGCTATGCCGTGGGGTTCCTGGAGGCGGCGCTTTTGGGAGAGAGCACGGTGCTGAGCTACGGGGATTTTATCTGGCCTATGATGTCCGCCATGCTGGTAGTGTGGGTGGCTGCCGTGCTGAGGCTTCTGGTGCTTGAGCGGACCCAGGCGGACACAGGGCTTAAGAGGAATCTGCTCCATGCAGCCTGGGGGCTGTTTTTCCTGCATGTGCTGTGCGGATTCCTGTATTTTCAGGATATGATGCAGGAGATTTAATAAGGCAACAGTTCATGACCTGGATGAACTGTTAGTGATTTTAGGAAAGTTATATGAAAATGTAAGCTTTGTAGTGGCATTATGGAAAAATTTGTGTTATACTGAAAGTACTTTCATAAAATGATGATCGGCAGCGCCGCCGGACGGTTAGGCATAATAAAATCAAATGCATTTCGTCAGGCAGCGGCGGTCCGAGGAAAGGGAGGCGTAAAGAGGTGGAACTTAGAACAGCAGTATCACCAAGAGATGTGAAACATTATACCACAGAACGTCTGAGGGAGGAGTTCCTGATCCAGGATCTGTTTGTCCCCGGAGAGATCAAGCTGGTGTACAGCCACATTGACAGGATCATCACAGGAGCGGCAGTGCCTGTGGATCCGATCACGTTGACGGCCGGAGACGAGCTCCGCGCGGAATATTTCTGCCAGAGGCGTGAGCTTGGCGTCATCAATATCGGAGGCGCCGGCACCATTACTGTAGACGGAAAGGTGTACAAGGTCGGCTTTAAAGAAGCGATGTATATCGGCATGGGTTCAAGGGATATTGTTTTTGCCAGCGATGATCCCCGGAAGCCTGCAAAATTTTACCTGAATTCCGCACCTGCGCACAGGACATGCCCTACTGTGCTGATCAAGCCGGAGGGAACCCCGGAGGAAGGCGTTGTCATTGTAAAAGACGAGAACAAGGTAGAGCTGGGCTCCCTGGAGGATGCAAACCACAGGGTTATCTGCAAGTATATCCTCCCCGGCCAGGTGGAGAGCTGCCAGCTGGAGATGGGCATGACAAGGCTGGAGCCCGGAAGCGTGTGGAATACGATGCCCTGCCATACCCATGACAGGCGCATGGAGGTGTATCTGTATTTTGAGATGCCGGAGGATGCGTTTGTGATGCACTATATGGGCGAGCCAAACGAAACCCGTCACATTGTCATGAGGAACGAGGAGGCTGTGATCTCTCCCAGCTGGTCCATCCATTCCGGATGCGGCTCCAGGGCTTACACCTTTATCTGGGGCATGGTGGGCGAGAACCAGGACTTTGACGACATGGACGGCGTGGCAATGAAGGATTTGATGTAGAGGATCTGATGTAAAGGCGGAAAAGGTTTTTTCGGCTGACACATAAATTTCAGAAAAGGAGACAAAGAAATGGGAAACTATGTAAACAATTTTTCACTGGAAGGCAAGGTGGCACTGGTAACGGGCGCTTCCTACGGTATCGGCTTTGCAATCGCTTCCGCTTATGCGGAGGCAGGCGCAACCATTGTTTTTAACGATATTAAGCAGGAGCTGGTGGACAAGGGGCTTGCGGCTTATGAGGAGAAGGGCATCAAGGCTCACGGCTATGTGTGCGACGTGACCAATGAGGAAGCGGTAAACGCCATGGTAGCAGAGATTGAAAAGAGCGTGGGTGTGATCGATATCCTTGTAAACAATGCGGGCATCATCAAGAGAATTCCCATGATCGATATGACGGCAGAGCAGTTCAGACAGGTTATCGATGTTGACCTGAACGCTCCCTTTATCGTATCCAAGGCAGTTATCCCTTCCATGATCAAGAAAGGGCACGGCAAGATCATCAACATCTGCTCCATGATGTCCGAGCTGGGACGCGAGACTGTATCCGCATACGCGGCTGCAAAGGGCGGCCTGAAGATGCTGACCAGGAATATCTGTTCTGAGTACGGCCAGTACAATATCCAGTGCAACGGCATTGGGCCCGGCTATATCGAGACTCCTCAGACAGCGCCCTTACGCGAGATCCAGCCCGACGGCAGCAGGCATCCTTTCGATCAGTTCATCTGCGCGAAGACTCCTGCCAACAGATGGCTGAAGCCCGAAGAGCTGGCAGGCCCTGCGGTGTTCCTGGCATCCGATGCATCCGATGCGGTAAACGGACATATTCTGTATGTGGACGGCGGAATCCTTGCTTACATCGGCAAGCAGCCCCAGTAAAATGTGAGAGGGATTCTTGATACCCCGCTGCCTGCAGCGGGGTGTTGGATGGTTGTGATAAGAATGGAGACGGACTATGAAAATTGCATTGATCAACGAAAACAGCCAGGCGGCTAAAAATGAGATGATCTGTGACACCCTGAAGAAGGTGGTCGAGCCCATGGGGCATGAAGTGTTTAACTACGGCATGTGCGGGGCGGAAGATCCCAATTCTCTTACCTATGTGCAGAATGGTATTCTGGCGGCAGTGCTTTTAAATTCCGGCGCTGCAGATTACGTCGTTACCGGCTGCGGGACAGGAGAGGGAGCCATGCTCGCATGCAATTCCTTCCCCAGGGTGCTCTGCGGCCATATCGAGTCGCCCCTGGACGCCTACCTGTTCTCACAGGTAAATGACGGCAACTGTGTGGCGCTTCCCTTTGCGGAGAACTTTGGCTGGGGCGGGGAGCTGAATCTGCAGTATATTTTTGAAAAGCTGTTCTGCGCTCCCGGCGGTGGCGGCTATCCGCCTGAGAGGGTGGTTCCTGAGCAGAGGAACAAGAAGATTCTGGACGCCGTGAAAGAAGTGACCCATACAGATATGGTGACAATCCTAAAGAAGCTTGACAGGGAGCTGGTTAAGGGTGCTCTGTCAGGTGACGGGTTCCAGAAGTATTTCCATGCAAATTGCAAGTGTGACGAGATTGCGGCGGCAGTAAAGGAAGTCCTGGCGTAAGGTGGATATGTTGATTCCCGCGGGTAGGGAGAAAATCTTTCCTACTCGATTTGATATGCGTGCGTAAAGCACATTTGGAGGTATGACAATGAATGCAGTATTAGAACAGATCAGCAAGATTGGCATTGTCCCTGTGGTGAAGATCGACAGGGCGGAGGATGCCATGCCTTTGGCAAAGGCTCTGTGCGCAGGAGGGCTTCCCTGTGCAGAGGTGACGTTCCGTACCGACGCGGCTGCGGAAGCCATCAAGATCATGACAACGAACTTCCCTGATATGTGTGTGGGTGCAGGCACGGTCCTGAACGCAGAGCAGGTGGATGCGGCTGTTGCAGCCGGCGCTAAGTTCATCGTAAGCCCCGGCTTAAATCCCAACACGGTGAAATATTGTATCAGCAAGAACGTTCCCATCACTCCCGGAACCTCAAGCCCCTCCGATATCGAGCAGGCTATCGAGCTGGGGCTGGATGTGGTAAAGTTCTTCCCCGCGGAACAGTCCGGCGGCCTGGCAAAGATCAAGGCTATGGCAGCGCCCTATGTGAATATGAAATTCATGCCTACAGGGGGTGTCAACGCAAAGAACCTGACCTCTTACCTTGACTTCCCCAAGATCATCGCCTGCGGCGGTTCCTGGATGGTTCCCGGCGACCTGATCAACGGGGGCGAGTGGGATAAGATTGAGCAGCTGACCAGAGAGGCGGTCCAGACCATGCTTGGCTTTGAGCTGGCGCATATCGGCATAAACGAGGCAAATGAGGAGGCGGCTGTCAAGGCGGCAAACCGCTTCGCCTTCCTGTTCGGCATGCCTGCAAAGGTCGGCAACAGCTCTGTATTTGCAGGGACGGCGGTTGAGGTCATGAAGACGCCCTTCAAGGGTACGCACGGCCACATTGCCATCAGGACCAATTACATCGAGAGAGCGGTTAATTATATGAGCACTGTCCTCGGTGTGGAGTTCGAGGAGCCCAAGAAGGACGATAAGGGCAAATATAAGGCAATCTATCTGAAGGAAGAAGTGGGCGGATTCGCCATTCATCTGGTTCAGAAATAAGAGAGAAATGTGTTGCAACACACAGGAAAGGTATAGGAGTTAATCACAATGGCTAAAGTTATTACTATGGGTGAGATCATGCTCAGACTGTCCACCCCCAATTTTGAGAAGTTCATCCAGGCAGACGAGTTTGATGTCTGCTACGGCGGCGGAGAGGCAAATGTTGCGGTATCCCTGGCAAATTACGGGCATGATGCAGAGTTCGTGACGGCGGTTCCTGCAAATGAGATCGGCGAGTGTGCAGTGGCAGCGCTGAGAAAGTACAATGTTGGCACACAGCACATTGCAAAGTGCGGCGAGAGACTGGGCATCTACTTTTTGGAGAGCGGATCTTCCATGAGGCCCTCCAAGGTGGTATACGACAGGGCGCATTCCTCCATCTCCACAGCGACGGCAGCAGACTTTAATTTCGATGAGATCTTTGAAGGCGCGGACTGGTTCCATTTCACCGGTATCACCCCGGCAGTGTCTGACTCGGCTGCTGTCCTGACAGAGGAGGCTTTGAAGGCTGCCAAGAAGCACGGCGTAAAGGTTTCCGTAGACCTGAACTTCCGCAAGAAGCTGTGGTCCTCCGAGAAGGCACAGAAGGTCATGAAGAATCTGATGAAGTATGTTGACGTATGTATCGGTAATGAGGAAGACGCGGAGCTGGTGCTTGGCTATAAGCCCGGCAAGACGGATGTCACCAGCGGCGATCTGGAGCTGGCAGGCTACAAGTCCATTTTTGAGCAGATGGTTGCGGACTACAACTTTGAGTACTGCATTTCCTCCCTGCGCGTGAGCCATTCCGCTTCCGACAACGGCTGGTCTGCATGTATTTACTCCAGAGATACCAAAGAATTCTACCACTCTAAGGAGTACAGCATCCATCCCATCGTTGACCGCGTAGGCGGCGGCGATTCCTTTGCAGGCGGCGTTATCTGCGGCATGCTGGACGGTAAGGATTTCAAGTCCGCACTGGAATTTGGCGTGGCGGCATCCGCCCTGAAGCACACGATCCCCGGCGATTTCAACCTGGTTTCCAGAAAAGAGGTTGAGACTCTCGCAGGCGGAGATGCTTCCGGACGCGTACAGAGATAGGATACAGCCGCGGATCCTGTAGCGATATCAAAGAAAAACCCCTGGGCTCAGGTGCTTTTGGCACCTGGTGCGCCAGGGGCTTTTAACTTCCGCGGGCAGCGAAAGGCTTTGCTTATGTACAAGCCGCATTTAGAATAGGAACATTTCAGCCGTTATTTATCATTTGCAGTGAAGAATACGAAGAACAGGTTCCCTTCGCTTTGGTCTTCAAATACAGTCTGATAGGAAATAGAGAACTGCGTTTCGTCTGCCGGTACCTCGTATGCAAGGATGCCTGTGCGGCTCTGCTTTTTCGTCAGGGTGTACTCGTTGGGGAACATGTCTTTGCCTACGGTCTTGCCGCTCTCCAGATAGAAGGTGATGGGAAAATCAAAAGCGTCATCTGCATTGTCGGTCCACTGGACCTGGAAGTCGGTGTCAAACATGGGGATATCCTCAGAGAACGTATTCTTGATGGTCAATTCGGCAACCAGCATTTTGTTTCCTTCCGCGGGTGTGTAATCCTCATAGGTGGCACAGGTGTATGCACTATTTACGGTAAAATCAAAGAATTCCGTGTGCATTGTGTCTCCAAGAATTCCCTCTGCATAGCCGTCTTCGTCTGCATAGCCCACTTTGGACGTGCCGGAATTGGGATCGTCAGAAGCTTTGCCGCAGCCGGTCATGGCTGTGACGGTCAGCATGGCTGCAAGCGCCAGTGAAGCCAGTTTTTTTAAGTTTCTCATTTTAAATAGTTCCATTTCTTTTCCTCCGTGATCTTATTATGGAATGTTTAGGAACTGTCCATAAATAAGTGCTTATGAGCAGTTCCTTATGATCAAAGATAATCAATGGTATAATATTAGCACATTTAAATAAAAATGACAATTTTAATTGTGACGAAAACAAATAGAAATTAAACAGAAATTAAGTAAAAAGCCATAAAAAGCCGGATATGGATTGGATATAAAAGAAGATAAAAAAAGAGTTGACATATTGTGGAATCAGTGTTAATATAACATATGTGCAATGCGTAAGCGGAAGTGCTGGAACTGGCAGACAGGCTAGACTAAGGATCTAGTGATGGCAACATCGTGAGGGTTCAAGTCCCTTCTTCCGCATTTGACGGTGTGAAATCGAACTTCAGCGGTTCAGGTTTTGCGCCGTTTTGTGTACTATGACGCGAAATCGGACGGCAGAAGTTTGGGTTTCGGGTCTTTTTTATTTCCGCGGGAAATGAGCCGGCTTCATTTGCCAATAAGCCGAAAAGGTTTTGTTTGATAAGCAGCTCCGGCTGGATCACAGGAAACTGTCAAAGGAAGAAATGAAGTGGCTGAAAAAGACTGCAGAAATCCGGACCTACTGAAAAATCCAAATCCCCAGGGAGGACAGAAATAAAGAACAATGAAAAGGAATTTGAGTGGAGAAATGAATTTTGAACTTATTCCTCTTTGTGAGGAACATATGCAGCAATTTAAGAAAGATATGCAGGAATCTTTTCAAAGAGGGGCTGCTGATGGATCCTGTGAGATAAAGGAAGAAATATTGCCGGAAAGCCACATTGACAATTCCCTTTCTGCTGAGGGTGCTGTTGCCTATGAAGCACTTATAGATGGAGAATGTGTCGGCGGCGCCATTGTAGTTATTGACGAAGAAACACAGCACAACCATCTTGATTTTTTATATGTTAAAACCGGTACTCAAAGCAGGGGCGTAGGCATGGCAATCTGGACAGCCATTGAAAAACTGCACCCGCATACAAGAGTGTGGGAAACCTGTACGCCCTATTTTGAGAAACGCAACATCCACTTTTACATTAATAAATGTGGTTTCCATGCCGTAGAGTTCTTTAATAGGTATCATATTGACCCAAATGATCCGGATAATAGGGCAGAGGAATTTTCGGAAGATGGATGTTTTGAAGGTATGTTCCGCTTTGAAAAAGTGATGGGATAAACAATTAGGGCTTTTTTCTCCGGTAGATTAATGGTATACTTATAACGGCGATCATGACTGCTGCAGAAAAGATGCAGACATTGTAAGAAAGGTGCAGATTATGAAATATTTGATCGTAGTAGATATGCAGAAGGATTTTATCACAGGAAGCCTGGGAACAAAGGAAGCGGAGGCGATCCTGCCGGGAGTGGTGGAAAAGGTCAGGAACTTTGATGGCAGGGTGATCTATACCAGGGATACCCACGGGGAAGATTATCTGAATACCCAGGAGGGCAGGAAGCTGCCTGTGAAGCATTGCATCAGGGGAGAAGAGGGCTGGGAGTTGGCGGATGGTCTGGATGCCCTGGCACAGGAGTCCGGCGCCGGGATATACGATAAGCCTGCCTTTGGAAGCCCGGAGCTGGCGGCATTCCTGAAGGAGGAGAATGACAGGGAGCCTGGGTACATTGAGGAGATAGAGCTTTGCGGGCTGTGTACGGATATCTGTGTGATCTCCAACGCGCTGATGATAAAGGCGTTCCTGCCGGAGGTGCCTGTCAGCGTGGATGCCGCCTGCTGTGCCGGCGTCACGCCTCAGAGCCATCAGAACGCGCTGGAGGCCATGAAGATGTGCCAGGTTGAGATCAGGAACAGCTGACGGAAAATCTGGACCACTGTGTTTCGGCAAACATATTGAGGACGCGCAGGCAGCGGGACGGGGTAGGTGCGCGAGGGCAGAGGCTGTACGGCGAGGCAGAGCGCAGGCAACGGGATGGGACATGTGCGTGAGGACAGAGGCATGTTTGGCGTGAGGCAGAGCGCAGGCAACGGTGGGATACAGAATGGATTACAGGACTGGACAACAGGGTTGAATCATAGGGAGAGGAAGAAAGTGGGCACACAATATAACGAGAGAAATATTTCCATGGTCATGGACATGTATGAGCTTACCATGTCCAACGGTTACTTTAACAGGAAAAGCCGGGACACGGTGGCGGCGTTCGACGTTTTTTACAGGAAGAACCCGGACAATGCGGGCTTTGCTGTCTTTGCCGGTCTGGAGCAGGTTGTGGAATATATCCGGAACCTGCATTTTGCCAAGGAGGATGTGGATTATCTGCGGTCACAGAATCTTTTTTCGGAAGATTTCCTGGAATATCTGACGCAGTTTAAATTCAAGGGGGATATTTATGCCATGCCGGAAGGGACTGTCATCTATCCCAATGAGCCGGTGATGACGGTGGTGGCGCCCCTGATCGATGCCCAGCTGATAGAGACGGCGGTCCTGCTGGAGATCAATCATCAATCCCTGATCGCTACCAAGACCAATCGGATCGTGCGCGCCGCTGACGGCAAGCCGGTGTCCGATTTCGGGGCCAGGCGCGCCCATAATGTGGATGCAGCTGTCTACGGGGCACGGGCGGCGTATATCGGCGGCGCTGTCTCTACGGCGACGGTGCTGGCGGGGCAGATGTTCCGCATTCCCATCTCCGGTACCATGGCGCACAGCTGGGTAATGTGCTTCGAGAGTGAGTATGAGGCGTTTCGGGCTTATGCGGAGAATTACCCTGATGCGACGGTGCTGCTGGTGGATACCTATGATGTGCTCAGAAGCGGCGTGCCCAATGCGATCCGCGTGGCAAAGGAGATCCTGGAGCCCCGGGGCAAAAGGCTTAAGGGTATCCGGCTGGATTCGGGAGATCTTGCCTACCTCTCCAAGGAGGCGCGGAAGCTGTTGGACGAAGCCGGGCTGGAGGACTGTATCATCGTGGCTTCCAACAGCCTGGATGAATATACGATCATATCCCTCAACCAGCAGGGGGCAAGGATCGACAGCTATGGTGTGGGCGAGAAGCTGATCACCTCGTCCTCGGACCCTGTGTTTGGGGCGGTCTACAAGCTGGCTGCAGTAGAGCAGGACGGCGTGATGGTACCCAAGATTAAGATTTCCGAGACAGCGGAGAAGATTACTAACCCGGGCATAAAGGAGATATACAGGGTTTATGACAGGGAGGGGAAGGCGGTTGCGGATTACCTGGCAGTAAAGGGTGAGGTGATTGATACCGCCAGCCCGGTGCGTTATGTAGATCCCATCAACTACTGGAAGAACAGGAGCTTTGTGGACTGCACCTTCAAGCCCCTGCAGAGGCAGATTTTTAAGGAAGGGGAATTAGTATACGAACTGCCGTCTCTTGAAGATATCAGAAGCTACGTGCGGCATCAGCTTGACAACGAGATATGGGAGGAAGAACAGCGGTTTGAAAATTCGCATCCTCACTACCTTGACATGAGCCCTGCCATGTATGAGCTCAAGATGGGCATGCTGCATGAGAGCAATAAGGTGTATGAGGGCAATAAGGCATAACAGTTCAGTGACCTGTATGGACCCTTATGTAATGACAATGAAACGAGTGCGTTGCACTTGGCAAGTATATATAAAAAAGGGCTGGCGGTGAGGTCAGTCCTTTTTGGCAATATTAAATCATATCAATTGTACCCCAAGATAGATTCGGAGCCGGGGCGCGGACAGAAAGCATCCGGTCCTGGCTATTTGGCGCTTTCTGTGTATTTCTGCTCACAATACTTGCAGCGGTAGATTTCTTTCTCCGCGTCCGCGAGACAGAAGATATGGGGCAGCTCCTGCTCGATGGAGGTGATGCAGCGGGGATTGTGGCACTTTATGACATTTTTGATCTCTTTGGGGAGCACCAGTACCTTCTTTTCCTCAATGACCCCGTTTTTTATGACATTAACGGTAATATTATGGTCAATATAAGCCAGGATGTCCAAGTCCAGCGTGTTGATGTCGCATTCTACCTTCAAGATATCCTTTTTGCCCATCTTGCCGCTTCTGGCGTTCTTGATGATCGCAACAGTGCAGTCCAGCTTGTCCAGCTGCAGATGTTCGTATATGTCCAGGCTTTTTCCTGCCTTAATATGGTCCAGCACAAAGCCTTCTTCTATTTTTCCTACATTCAGCATATGGTCTCCTTCTGTCTTTGTCCCTGGGCGGCGGCATCCCTGGGGGATATCGTGGCCGTTCAGGGCGGTTATGTTTTTTGGTAAAGCGTTTTTGGGTTGCTGTTCAGTCATATGGTATAGCAGGGTCAAATGTATCTCTTGGGGAGCTTGACCGCTGTGATGCCGTTGCCTATGCAAGCCCCAACAGTGTCAGTATCAGAGCCATCCGAACATAGACCCCATACTGAGCCTGTTTGAAATACGCCGCCCTGGGGTCGCTGTCCACCTCAACGGAAATCTCATTCACACGGGGCAGGGGGTGCAGCACAAGCATGTCCTTTCCTGCAAGCTGCATTTTGTCGGTATCCAGTATATAGAAATCCTTTAATCGTACATAGTCTTCCTCGTTGAAGAAGCGTTCCTTTTGTACGCGGGTCATGTAGAGCAGATCCAGCCTGGGCATTACGTCCTCCAGGCGGATGACTTCCTCGTAGGGGATTTTTTTCTCACTCAGCATGTCTGTGATATAGTCCGGCACGCGCAGTTCTTCCGGGGAGATGAAGATGAAACGAATGTTGTCATAACGGATCAGCGCGTCGATCAGGGAATGTACGGTGCGCCCGAATTTCAGGTCTCCGCAGAGCCCGATGGTGAAATTGTCCAGCCTTCCTTTCATGCTTCGGATCGTGAGCAGGTCGGTAAGGGTCTGGGTGGGATGCTGGTGCCCGCCGTCGCCTGCGTTGATGACGGGGATTCCAGAGTGTTCGCTGGCTACCATGGGGGCTCCCTCCTTCGGGTGCCTCATGGCACAGATATCCGCATAACAGGAGATGATACGGATAGTGTCAGACACGCTTTCACCTTTGGAAGCGGACGAAGAGGCGGCATCGGAGAAACCGATGACCCTGCCGCCCAGCCTGGTCATGGCGGATTCAAAGCTCAGGCGTGTGCGGGTGCTGGGCTCATAAAAGCAGGTGGCCAGGATCTTGCCGTCACAGGTGTGGGCATATTTTGCAGGATTTTGTTCGATGTCATTGGCAAGGTCAAATAGCTTGTCCAGTTCTTCTGTTGAAAAGTCAAGTGGGTTCATTAGATGACGCATGTTTTTCTCCTTAAAATTTATTCCCGCGAGGGTCTTGGGTTTTGGAACATCTGTTTCTGCATTGCCGGCAGCCTGAAAAAAGAGTCGAAGATATAAAATCTTCGACTCCCCTGTTCAGGATTGAAAGGATAACAAATCTTCTACTGCCTTACGCTTGGGGGCATCGGGAGATTCTGCGGGATATCCAATGGGAATTAAAGCAACAAGCTCTCTGTCTTGGGGGAGCTTCAATACCCTTGACGCTTCTTCCTCGTCAAACAGGCCCATGATTACAGTTCCAAGCCCCTGCTCGTATGCGGCGAGACAGAAAGCCTCACTTGCCACACCGACATCGTACATCTGCCATCTGTCGCCCTTGGGGGTGGAAAAGGAACCGTCTCTCTCATAGCCGCTGCGCCCCTTGAGCATGGTGACAGCGATGACCATGGGAGCATTCTCCATAATGGGGCTATTCCCACGGTAGAGGGAAGTACACTGTGCAAGGGCGGATTTTGCGTCGCCCTCCACTGCGATGTAACGGGTGATCTGTGTATTTTTCCAGCTGGGGGCATAGGATGCCGCTTCCACGATCTTTGAGAGTACGTCATGGGGAACCGGCTGATCGGTAAAACTGCGGATACTCCTGCGGCCTCTGATGCATTCATTTGCTGTCATATTGATACCTCCTGGTATATTTTGTGCGAGCAGATATCTGGAAACATTTCTCTTTTTTCGTCCAGAGCCACATTAAGGAAAATACCCAATTCCCCCAATGGGGCTTGCCGCCCAACAGAAATGGACACAAACAGCCTGAGCCGTTTCCGTTCATTTCGGTTTGGCTCTGGACAACTTTATGATAACACGTCTGGAGTGGAGTTTCAATGGGTATTGTTGAAAAATTTCCACCTGTGCGGTTGCAATGCGCCATCGCATTTGCATCGCCATAAATGGCATGCAAATGTGTTGTCGGATTGCAGCCGCACAGGTGGAAAAATTTTGCCGTTGGAATTTAAGAAAGTTTTTGCATATCCCGGCAACATCTACTATAATACTGTTAAAGGTTTGCCACGCTGAGGAGCTGTGAGGCATTTGTGCAGAGTTTCCATAGATATTGGGGATACTTTTTATAGATATTAAAAATAGAAAGGCAGGATGGTTTGTATGATAGAGTTTGTAGAGAGGAAAAGATGGCTGTTTTTGGGGCTTCCCTTTACTTTTACCAGGTATATGGTCAAGGAGGATATGATCACCATCGCAGAGGGACTGCTGAAAACGGTGGAAAACGACTGTTATATGTACAAAGTGCAGGATGTGACACACAGTGCGAGCCTTATGGAGAAAATGTTTAAGCTGGGGACTGTCACCTGTTTTACCGGGGATACCACCCATCCGCAGCTTGTGTTGGAGCACATCAAGAATTCCAGGCAGATTAAGGAGTTTATCTTGAGACAGTCCGAGGAAGAACGGCTGAGGAGGCGCACCGTGAACATGGTTGACATCGGTTCCGATGAGATGGAGCTGACGGATGAAGTGGAATCATAAGGCGGACGCAGGATCCAAATGAGTGTACGGTTCTGACGGATATGAGGTTTTGGAAGGCTTATTTTTTGTCTGTCGGCAAGGAGGGGGACACCAGCCGTTCGAACATCAGGCCGGCGCCGAACCAGTACGGGGCAAAGTCGAGGCGGATGACATTGCCTACATGGAAGCGGCTGCGGCTATAATCCCAGGGACAGAGCTCATATTTGGAGAGTACCTTCCCGGTGAGATATTCCACGGAATAGATCAGGCTCATGTAGGTGGCGCCGCGCAGCCAGACGGGGCGGTTTTTCAGCAATTTGCACACGGGCCTGAGCAGGGCGGCGCTTCCGTATATGGGAAACATCCAAAGGGAGGTGTTTCCCTTGAGGGTCATTTCCCGGCGGCGTAGAGCGTCCAGGGAGGTAAAGATGATTTCCATGCACCAGCCGGTGAATCCGCAGGCGAGGAAATTTTTGATAAATGTATGTTTCATGGCATTTTATCCTTTCTTGACATAAGGGTGAATAATGGTTAGTATTTCCGGATGCGGTGATAATTATGAGTAAGATTTTGCAGGGCGCCCGGCAGACGGGGATTTTCAGCACAGGCTGTTTGCTGCGGGGGTGTTGACTGGTATGCGTAAGGGGGGCGCGTCCTTTTAGGAAGCACGCAGGGGGCGTATAACTGGAAAGATGCCGGTTAGTGTACACAGGAGGCATATAGGTGAACGAGAAGGAAGCATATGAATATATAGAGAGTGTGGGTAACTATGGCATAGTGCCGGGGCTTGACAGCATAAAAGAGCTGTGCAGGCGGCTTGGCGATCCCCAGAAGGATTTGAAGTTTGTACATGTGGCAGGCACCAACGGAAAGGGATCCGTATCGGCATTTACAGCGGCTGCGCTGAAGGCCGGGGGATACCGGGTGGGAAGATATATTTCTCCGGTTATTTTTGAATACAGAGAGAAGATCCAGGTGAATGACAGCTATATTTCCAGGCGGGCAATGTGCCGGGGGCTGGAGAGGATTAAGGAGGCGTGCGGCGGAATGGAAGAAAAGCATCCCACGCTTTTTGAGATTGAGACAGCACTTGCTTTTCTGTATTTTCAGGAAAAGAAATGCGATATTGTGGTCTTGGAAACCGGCATGGGAGGGCTCATGGATGCTACCAATGTGATAGAAAATACCCTGGTGGCTGTGATCACTTCCGTCAGCATGGACCACATGAAATTTCTGGGAAACACGCTGGAGGAGATTGCGGAACAGAAGGCGGGCATTATCAAAAAGGGCTGCCATGTGGTCAGCCTGCGCCAGGAGCCCGACGCAATGGAGGTGATAGAGAGGAAGGCGGCGGAGGAAGGCTGTGAGCTCACGGTTGCGGACCCGTCGCTTGCCGGACATATCCGATATGGTCTGGAGAGTCAGCGCTTTGATTACGGGGATTATAAGGGCGTGGAGATCTCCCTGGCGGGCAGATACCAGATAGACAACGGGATTCTTGCGCTGGAAGTGCTGAAGGCACTGGCAGAAAGAGGCTTCCCGATCAGGGAGGACAGGCTGCGGGAGGGCTTCCTGGATGCAAAGTGGCCGGGAAGGTTTACCGTCATAGGCAGAAAGCCGTACTTTGTGGTGGATGGGGCTCACAATGAGGATGCCGCAAGGAGGCTGACGGAATCTTTGGAATTTTATTTTGCCGGGAAGCGGATCATCTATATCATGGGGATGTTTCGGGATAAAGAGTATGAGAAAGTGATCGGGCTTACCCATGGGCTGGCGGATCAGATCATCACAGTGGCGACGCCGGGAAATCCCAGGGCGCTGTCAGCCTATGAACTGGCGCAGGCAGTTTCCCGGTATCATCCCCAGGTGACAGCGGCGGACAGCCTGGAGGAGGCAGTGGAGATGTGTTATCTGCTGGCGGAAAAGGAAGATGTGATCGTTGCCTTTGGTTCGCTTTCTTTTCTGGGCAGGCTGATGGATATTGTGGCAGCGAAGAACAGCAGGTCCTGCCAAAGTCAGCAGTCCCGCTGCAGGCAGGTGTGAGCCTGGCGGCATTTTGCCCGCAGGGATAAATAACAGAGTGCATGAGGAGTCGTAAAATGGTAGATCAGGAGAAAATAAGAGAGGCTGCAAGGCTGCTCTTAGAGGGAATCGGTGAAGATGTGACGAGGGAAGGGCTGGCGGAGACACCGGACAGGATCGCCCGTATGTATGAGGAGCTGTTCTCGGGAATGGGGACGGATGCCGGGGAGCCTCTGTCGAGAGTATTTTCTGTGGAAAATAATGAGATGGTGATGGAGAAGGATATTGTCTTTTATTCCATGTGCGAGCATCACCTGATGCCCTTTTACGGAAAGGCGCACATCGCTTATGTGCCGGACGGCAGAGTGGCCGGCTTAAGCAAGCTGGCAAGGACTGTGGAGGTATACGCAAGACGGCTTCAGATTCAGGAGCGCATGACGGGACAGATTGCAGACGACGTCATGAAATATCTTGCGCCCCAGGGCGTCATGGTGGTGCTGGAGGCGGAACATATGTGCATGACCATGCGGGGCGTGAAAAAGCCCGGCAGCAGGACGGTAAGTGTGGCAGTAAGGGGAGTATTTGAGAAGGATGCTGTCCTGCAGGAGCAGTTTTTCGCCATGCTGAGGCTGCAGGGCTGAATACCCTGGAGCGGGAGGGCAGCTTCCAGATTTTGAATGGATATCAAAGAACAATGGAAAGAATTAACAAAATATTAAAACATAAGCTGTTTCTTACCTGTTTAGACAAAAATGCCCAGGCAGAAAAGGACAGGATTTTCTGCCGTCATGATATGTCTCATTTTCTCCATGTGGCAAGGATCGGCAGGATCTTAAACGCGGAGGAGGGGTTGGGCATGGAGACAGAGCTGATCTATGCGGCGGCGCTTCTGCATGATATCGGGAAACATCTGCAATATGCGGAAGGGACCCCGCATGAACAGGCAAGTGTACAGCTTGCCGCCGGTATCCTTTCCGACTGCGGTTTTGGCAGAGAAGAAACAGCTGTGGTTATAGACGCCATACTGGGTCACAGGGATGAACGCTCGGCAGGTGAGAAAAATTTAAAAGGGATCCTTTACCGCGCGGACAAGCTGAGCCGTGCCTGTTTCTGCTGCCCGGCGCAAGCCCTCTGCGACTGGAAGGACGGCAAAAAGAATTTAAAACTGCGGTATTGAGGGATTGGGATTTCAGAGGAAAGCCCAGAGCTGTAATCTGTGAGGAAAGAGAGGCGGCAGGGGGGTGAAAGGCTTAAAAAAGCAGGGAAGTACAAAAGAGAATTGCGCGGCAGTGAACCGGGAGATCAATTATTTAAGGAATGATGGGAGCATAGAGACAGATGAAAATTGGAAACAGGGATTTTGAGATCAAAGGCCATACGTATGTAATGGGGATCCTGAACCTGACGCCTGACTCATTTTCAGACGGGGGAAGATGGAATCACAGGGACAGGGCGCTGAAGCATGTGGACGAGATGATAAAGGAGGGGGCAGAGCTCATTGACATCGGCGGGGAATCCACTCGTCCGGGCTATACCATGGTTTCTGACGAGGAGGAGGCGGCAAGGGTGGTTCCCATCATCCAGGCGGTGAAGGCTGAGTTTGATATCCCGGTTTCGCTGGACACCTACAAGCCGCAGGTTGCGGCTGCAGGCATTGCAGCGGGAGCAGATATGATCAACGACATATGGGGGCTGAAATGGGACGAAAGGATGGGGGGCGTTATTGCAGACAGCGGGCGGCCCTGCTGCCTGATGCACAACAGAAAGAGCGGCGGCAGTGACTACCGGAATTTCATGCAGGATGTGGCGGCGGATCTGGCGGAAACTCTCCGGCTGGCAGATCAGGCGGGGATTGCCCGCAGCAGGATCATACTGGATCCCGGGGTGGGGTTTGCCAAGACTTATGAGCAGAATCTGGAGGTCCTCCATTCCATGGAGGTGCTGCAGGAGCTTGGCTGCCCCCTGCTTTTGGGCTGCAGCCGCAAATCTGTCATAGGTCTGACGCTTGACCTGCCTGTGGAGGAAAGGCTGGAGGGGACATTGGCAACCACGGTGATGGCGGTGATGAAGGGCTGTATGTTCGTGCGTGTCCACGATGTCAGGGAGAATGTGCGTGCCGTAAGGATGACGGAGGCTGTTTTGAGAGGAGGCTGTGTGTAATGTATTCGGAGTGGGCAAAAGACGAGATCAGGATAGAGAGGCTGGAGGTATTTGCGCATCACGGAGTATTTCCAGAGGAAACCAGGGACGGCCAGGTTTTTTATGTGAATGCAGTGCTTTATACGGATGTACACAGGGCAGGTGAGACGGATGATCTGACATATTCCATAGATTATGGGGATGTCTGTTTTTTTATAACAGAATGGATGCAGGGTAACACCTGCCTGCTGTTGGAGGCGGTTGCGGAAAGGCTCGCAAGGGCGCTTTTGTTAAAATATGACCTGATATGCGGCCTGGATCTGGAGATATTAAAGCCTCATGCCCCCATTAAGCTTCCCTTTGGCTGTGTGTCAGTGAGGGTACACAGAGGATGGCACCGGTCTTATATCGGGATTGGCTCTAATATGGGAGATCGGGAAAATTATATCAAAGGCGCCGTGGAAGCGTTGAAGGCACATCCCTTTATCCGGGTGAAGAAGATGTCGGAACTGATGGTGACAGAGCCTTATGGCGGAGTAGAGCAGGAAGACTTCTTAAACGGGGCGCTGGAACTGGAGACATTGCTGGAGCCGGAGGAGCTTTTGGAGGCGTTGCATGAAATAGAAAACGCGGCGGACAGGAAACGGGATATCCATTGGGGACCCAGGACGTTGGATCTGGATATCTTGTTTTTTGATGATATTTGTTACAGGAGCGAGACATTGGTCATCCCCCATCCCGATCTGGCAAACCGCCGGTTCGTGCTGGAGCCGCTGGCAATGATCGCGCCTTATATGTGTCATCCTGTCATGGGAAAGACTGTGTCAGAGCTTCTAATAGGGCTTGGGGAGATATCGCCCTGCATACTCCCCGCACAGTCCGGTGAATAGCCCGGTCAGGATGCCGCTCAGGACCAGAAAGGGCAGGTAGGCTGCTACGCCGGGGGTTGATGTGACAATGAGGGCGATGACCAGCTGTCCCATGTTGTGAGCCAGGCCGCCCAGGGCGCCGGTGAGGAAGAACATTTTTTTGTGCAGCAGCTTTGTGACAAGTGCCATGACAAGCAGGCTTAAGATCCCGCCGGCGAGGCTGTAGAGCAGGCTTAGAGCCTGGCCGAACAAAAGTGCCGAGAGCAGGATCCTGGCAATGAGCACCAGGAAGGCATCCTTTGCGGAGGTATTCCGCAGCAGGATCAGGCTTATGATGTTTGCGAGCCCCAGCTTGAATCCGGGGATGGGCACAAGGGGGGGAATGGCGCTCTCCACGGCATAAATGGCCAGGGACAGGGTTGTAAACAGTGCGAGGACGGTCAGTTTCTTGATTGGCATGGAAGCCTCCTGGTTCAGTAAGTATAAACATCCGGTGCCGGGGGATCGCCTGCCTTATCTGACAAGGGACGCAGCAGGATCACAAGCCGGTTCGGAAGACAGGTGATGGGGAGCTTTGTATCTGTGATAAAGCCCTGTCTGACACAGATTTTGTCCGGGCAGTCAGCGGAGATGATGCCGATGCTGCCCGGACGGACTTCGATCTCATTGACACCGCCCTCTGCATTTTCCACTGTAAAGGTACGGCTTTCAGAAATATCATGGAGAGGGATGCTGTACAGCAGCCTGCCGTCCTGGTAAATCTGCGCGGCATAGCCGTCACCTGCATTACTGCCCCTGTCGGGAAGCAGCAGGCAAAGCAGGCTGAGGGATGCGGACAGGATGAGGATTGCGGAAATGATTATGGCAGCTTTTTTATCCTTCTGTTTTGTGCTCAAGCGATTACCTTCCTTAAGGGTGTGGTGTAGTGTTTAATGGTTTATAACAGTTCCTCAGATTCTGCTGCATACAGTTTCGCAGGATTTGATATAAGTATAACAAAATCGGGGGGAAAAGGGAATGAGAACATGAAGAATTTTTCAAAAAGACATTCAGCACCCATATTGTTTGTGCTGTTATGGGGAGGGTTATTCTGCCTATTGCTCTGTGGGTGCGGCGCGCAGACGTCTGTGCCCTGTCGGTATGCGGACACGGCGATGGGGACCGTGGTGCGGCAGACCCTTTATGCCCCTGATGAAGGAACGGCGGATTCCGCTTCGGATGCTATAAAGTCTCTCTTGGATCAGTTAGAGGAGCAGGAGCTCTCCTGGCGCCTGGAGACATCGGAGATTTACGCTGTCAATGAAGCAGCGGGCAGCAGGGAAGGCTATCTGCTGTCAAATGAGATGACACAGATCATTGTCAGATGCCTTGAGGTCAGCCGGGAGGCAGAAGGGGCTTTCGATATGACACTGGGATCGGTGGTCCGTCTTTGGGATATTGACAGCTGGGCGGCAGTCGGGCAGTCGGGGGACTTTATCCCGCCGGACAGTGAGCTTTTGCGGCAGGCATTGGGAAACAGCGGTTATGACAGGCTGAAGCTGGAGCCGGAAGTGTCCGGAGAAAATGGGGAGATCCTGCAGGCGAGGATCTTTCTCCCGGCAGGGATGCGGCTTGACCTGGGTGCGGCTGGCAAAGGGCTGGCAATGGACAGGATCCTGGACAGTCTGAAGGACAGCGGGATCAGCGGGGCAGTGATCTCCATCGGAGGCGCTGTGCTGACCTACGGCGATAAGCCGGACCATACGGAATGGAAGGTGGGTATCATCAATCCTATGGAGCCTGGGGAATATATGGGGATACTCTCCCTGAAAGGGCAGTGGTGTGTCTCTACCTCCGGAGATTACGAGCGATATGTGGAGGCGGACGGCATCCGCTTCCACCATATCATGGATCCTGCCACAGGGATGCCCGCTGACAGCGGGGTCCGCAGCGTGACCATCCTCACAAGGGATGGGCTTTTGAGCGACATATTATCTACCGCCTGTTTTGTCCTGGGGACCGAAAAGGGGCTGGAGCTGGCGCGGCAATACGGCGCGGAGGCGCTGTTTGTGACGGCGGACGGTGAGACGGTGATGACGGAAGGCATGGAAGGTCTGTTTTCGCCTGCGGAACGTTAGCGCCAGCACGCCGGCTGAAGTACGTGGAGTTTTGGTATTCTGATCAAGATCTAATATATTGTAAAAGCCCTGCTGTCGTGAAGATGGCGGGGCTTTTGCAGTATCTGGACATCCGATGATATCTGGAACAATTATTAATCTGAAAAAATAATTTCCTCCAAAAAGGTTATAATGATGTTGACAACGCGATAATATAAATATCTGGCTGAGTCCGGATAGGGAACTGTTCACGGCAGTTTTTAAAACAGCCTCGAAAGCGAAAGGCTGCGGGAGAATTTTCAGATGGAAAATTCTCTCCTGCAAAGGGGCTGTAGCGCAGAGAGCGGAACAGGTTCCAGCAAACGAGAGCTTTAAACTAGGAGGGCAGATTATGACATACGGATATGTACGGGTTTCCAGCACAGATCAGAACGAGGACAGGCAGCTGGTGGCGCTGAGGAAGTGTAAGGTGGCAGAGGAGAACATATACGTGGATAAACAGTCGGGGAAGGACTTTATGCGCCCAAAATACCTGGAACTGTCGGAAAAGCTTTGCCAGGGGGATCTGCTCTATATCCTGAGCATAGACCGCCTGGGCCGTAATTATGAGGAGATACAGAAGCAGTGGAGGCTGCTGACCAAGGATATAGGTGCGGATATCTGCGTGATCGATATGCCGCTGTTGGATACACGCCAGGGGAAGGACCTGATGGGGACATTCATCGCAGACCTGGTTCTGCAGATCCTGTCTTTTGTGGCGCAGAACGAGCGCGAAAACATCAGGAGGCGGCAGATGGAAGGGATAGCCGTAGCGAAGGCGCGGGGCGTGAGGTTCGGGAGGCCTGGGATTGCGTCTCCGGGGGATTTCGGGCAGGTGGTGGAGATGTGGGAGAAGAAACAGCTGACATTCCAGGAGGCGGCAGGGCAGTGCCATATGAGCAAAGCGACCTTCTATAGGAGATTAAGGGAATATCGGCTGGCGGGCGGGACGTCAGGGGGAGGAGAAAAGGCGGCAGAAGAAAAAAAGGCAACAACAAAAAAGGCAAAGGAAATCAGGGAAAGCCTGCAGGGCCGGGAAGGAAAAGGGACGGGGCTGTAAGAGATGGAAGGAGTATCAAAAAGTACACTTTTTGATAGTTTCCAATTTCTTTATACTCTAGCACATAAACCTGGATATGTCCATACATAAATTTTTGCCAGGCACCGTGATTAGGCGGGGGATATCTGAAAAAAAGCAGGATATCCCTCTTTTTTGAATGCTTTAATGAAAAAAATCAAGAGGGATCTCATGGGGGGTTTGGCAGAAACAGCGGAGATGGCAGAAGTGGGAGATACTGTCAAAAAGTGTACTTTTTGACAGTTTTTTGGCACACGCAGGTTGAGAGAGAGTCAGAGTCATGGGAGAAGGAACGGGCAGAAAGGCATTGTTTATCGCCACAGTGGGCGGCTTTATTACACAGTTTGAAATGAATAATGTCCGTATCCTGAGACAGATGGGCTATGAGGTTCATTCTGCGGCTAATCTCAGAGAACCGGTGTATTGCATGAAGGAGGGGGAGCTGGAGAAGCAGGGGATCCTCCTGCACCATGTGGATATTGCCAAATCTCCCTTCCTGTGGAGGCAGAACCTGCGCGCCCTGCGCCAGATCTGCAGGATCATCCGGGAGGAAGGGATTACGCTGATCCACTGCCATACTCCGGTGGGCGGGGTGCTGGGCAGGCTGGCGGGCATCCGGTGCAGCGGGGTGAAGGTAGTCTACACAGCTCACGGATTCCATTTTTATAAAGGAGCACCTTGGAGAAACTGGCTTTTTTATTATACAGTAGAGCGGCTGTTGGCACGTCTCACGGACTGCATCATAACGGTCAACAGGGAAGATTATGGAGAAGCCTGCGGCTTCTGGCTGCGGGAAGGGGGGATGGTGTACAGGATCCCCGGGGAAGGGCTGGATCTGGAGCGCTTTTCTTTGCGGCTGCGGAAGGGAAGGGACAGGCTGAGGAGAGAGCTGGGGATACCAGGGGATGCCTTCTTTCTGGTGTCTGTGGGGGAACTGAGCGGGAATAAGAACCACAAGGCTGCCATCAGCCTGATACCGGAGCTGCAGAAAAGACTTTTTCCGGCGAAAGTGTATTATGGCATCTGTGGGGATGGGTTCTGCCGCAGTGAGCTGGAAGGGGAAATCCTTCGGCTTGGACTGGAAGGGCAGGTGCGGATCTACGGGCATCGCCCGGATGTGGAGGAGTTCCTGGCATGTGCTGACTGCTTCCTGTTTCCGTCCATCAGGGAAGGGCTGGGAATGGCGGCTCTGGAGGCTCTTGCCATGGGAGTGCCGGTGGTGGCATCGGACAACCGGGGGACAAGGGAATATATGCAGGACGGGGTGAACGGTTTCGTGTACCGCCTGGGGGACGCAGAAGGGCTGATCCGGGGCGTGGAGCGTGTCAGCCGCATGACGGCGGGAGAGCTGGAGGCGATGGGACTGGAGGGGCGCAGGACGGCGGAGCGTTTTGGATTGGGGCATACAGACAGGATCATGAGGGATGTTTACCGGAGAGTGTGCAGGGAGGTATGTTCCGCGGTGGAAGATTCGGGGAAGGTGAGGCAGGGAAACAGATGAGCGTGCCAAAGATCAGTGTGGTCATGAGTACATATGACCCTTCCGGGGACAGGGGGATCCGGGAGGCAGTGCGTTCGGTGCTGTGGCAGACATACGGGGATTTTGAGTTTCTGATCTGCGATGACGGTTCCGGGGAGGAAGGCGCAGCGCTCCTGGAGGAACTGGCGGCAGGGGACAGAAGGATACGTCTCTTGAGGAACCGTGAGAGGATGGGGCTTGCTTATGGGCTGAACCGCTGTATCAGTGAGGCTCGGGGAAGCTGCCTGGCACGGATGGACGATGACGATATCTGTCTGCCGGAGCGGTTCCGGCTGCAGCTGGAATATCTGGAAGGACACCCGGAGGCAGGCTTTGTCGGATGCAACGCGAAGCTGATGGGGCAGGGGCGCATATGGGGGAGCCGTCAGATGCCGGAAAGACCCCAAAAAAAGGATTTCCTCAGGTATTCCCCCTATATCCATCCGACGGTGATGTTCCGGAGGGAGGTCTTCCAGGGACGGGAGGGCTATCGTGAGGGCACTGTGCGGGGGGAGGATCTGGAGCTGTTCATGCGCCTGGCGTGGGAAGGCGTGCAGGGAGTGAACCTGCAGCAAGAGCTGTTCTGCTACAGGGAGGAGAGGGATTCCTACCAGAGGAGGACGGTAAAGTCGCGCCTGGATGAGGTGGGAATTCGCTACAGGGGCTATGAGAGGCTGGGAATTCTGTTCCCGGCGGGGTGGCTGTGTGCCCTGAGACCGCTGGCAGCGGCATGTGTGCCGTCTGGCATACTGTACAGGCTCAGGAGCGGCAGGGACGCGGGACGGGATATAGCGCAGGGCGCGACGCAGGGGCGGGATATAGCGCAAGGCAGGGACGCAGGAGCCGGGATATAGCGCAAGGCAGGGACGCAGGGCGGGATACGACGCAGGGTGAATCCGCATAGGCTGACAAGCCAAAATGGAAGTTTACACTACGGCATGTTAATAGTACGGGAGAAAACAAAGGGCATGAGGCAGGGGACAGCACAGAGGATAAGAAAAGAGAAAGAAAATGAGCAGAGGCTGGAGGCATACCGCCGCCTGTCAGGAAGGGACAGCCGGGTGCGGACTCTGTCAGAGAATCTGTATCGTGAGATGTCAGAAACAGGGGATGACCCTGCCCTGCGAACGGCAGCCAGCTTTGTCCTGGCGCCGGTGCTGTGCATGTATGTAGGCTGGGTGCTGAGGGAAGCGGTACGCCAGGGGAAAAAGAGGCTTTATTTCCTTGCGCGTGACGGCTACCAGATGTATCAGGTGGCAAGGATCCTGTGCAGGGAACGGGGACTGCCCATAGAGTGCAGATATCTGTACTGTTCCAGGTACGCCCTGCGGACGGCGGAGTACCACCTGCTGAAGAAAGAATGTCTGGACCTGATCTGCCTGGACGGCATGGAAGTGACGTTTTCCAAGCTGGTGGAGCGCGCAGGGCTGGGAAGGGAAAGGGTATGGGAGGTCGCAGGGCTGACGGGCTGGAAAGGGGATGTGGACAGGCCCCTGGGAGCCAGACAGTTGAGGGAGATGAAGGACTGGCTGTATGGGTGCAGAGAGTTCCTGGAGCTGGTCTGGAGTGCTTCAGAAGAACGTTTCCCTCTGGTAGGAGGCTACTTGAGACAGGAGGGGCTGACGGAGCCGGTGAGCTGGGCATTGGTGGACAGCGGCTGGACAGGAAGCCTCCAGAGGAGTTTTCTGCACCTGCTGGGAGCCATGGGCTGCCAGAGAAAGGTGGAGGGATATTACTTTGGCATGTATGAGTACCCCCGGGACATGGCAAGGGAGCAGTATCACCCATGGCTATTCTCCCCGGAAGATGGTCTGAGGCGCATGGCAGCTTTCAATAACAATCTTTTTGAGGGCATCTTCAGCGCTCCGGAAGGGATGACAGTGGGTTATGGCATCCGGGACGGGAGGTACGTGCCAGTGCTGGCGAACGTATCGGGGGAGTATGGGGACAGGGTCAATGCATGCGGAAAGTATCTGCAAAGCTATGCGCAGAAGCTGGGTGCAGGAAGCTCTCAGAGGGCGGGAGGCATTTTGGGAGACAGGGCGCTCGCCTCCAGGCTCCTTCGCCCCCTGATGTGCAGCCCAACCTTTGGGGAGGCGGTATATTTTGGAGCTTCCAGGTTTTGGGATGATGTGACAGGGGAGGAAGGAAGGCCTCTGGCATCAGTACAGACGGCGAGAGTACTGCGGGAGGGGAGGCTGATGCGGCGGGTGTTGGGGCGCCTCCGCAGGGCTTCCGGAGGGAAGGTCCAGAACGCCTGGCAGGAAGGAAGCGCGGTGCTGTCCGGGGAGAGGAAGGAGCTGTGGCACAGCCGGGTATATTGGTATGTCCTGTGTGTGAGGAGGCGCTGGAAGGCGAAGAAAACAGCACTTCGCCGAAGGAAGGCACTGATGTAATGCAGTAAGCGCAGGGGACAGGAACTATAATTTTCTGGCCGACAACAAGGAGGGAGATGCAGAAAGTGAGAGATACAGACAGGCTCAGACAGTACCTGTTCGTGATTCGTGAGCTGGTAGCCAGGGAGATCAAGAGAAAATATGCCAGGTCCTATCTTGGGATTGTGTGGAGCGTGCTGAACCCGCTGCTGACTATGGCGGTCATGTCCATGATCTTTTCCACTATCTTCCGGAGGAACATAGAGAATTTCCCGGTGTATTACCTGACAGGGAGTATCTTCTGGTCCCTGTTCACAGGGGCGACCAATGCGGCGCTGACGGCCATGGTGGACAACAAGAATCTGTTGATGAAGGTAAAGCTGCCCATGATGGTATTTCCACTGTCCAGGTGCTGCACGGCACTGATGAACTTTGGGTATTCCATGGCAGCCTATGTAGTCATCCTGGCGGTGTTCCGGATACGGCCAAATGTGACGATGCCCCTGTTTTTTGTATGTGCCGCAGGGATGTTCCTGTTCTCGGTGGGGCTGGGCTGCTTTTTGTCGGTCCTGTACGTGCTGTTCGGGGACATTAAGCACCTGTACTCGGTGCTGCTGACCATCTGGATGTACCTTTCGGCGGTCTTCTATCCGGTGGAGAGCACCTCGCCCGCCATGCAGGAGGTGATTGTCCGTAACCCTGTGTACAATTATATCGCCTGTGCCAGGCAGTGTGTGCTGGAGGGGCAGCCTCCTACGGCGGAGCAATGGGCGAGGATGTTTATCTGGAGCGTGGGAGTCTACATTCTGGGGCAGATATTTTTTGACCGGATGCGGAACCGGGTGCTGCAGAAGGTATAACATTACAATGGTCACAGAAGGTCAGCTGCGGGAACCGTGCCGGAAAACAGAAAATCGGCTGGGGGACCATGCCGGAAAAGCAGCATGGCAGAGGCAGAAACGGGCTGGGAGGCAGGAAGTGAGGAAAGACAGTAATAGGAAGGACAGCGGGGAAAAGAAATGTAGGAAAAAGGGAGATAAGAGAACAGGCTTCCTGCTGCCATTGGGATGCCTGCTCCTGCTTACGCAGGCGCTGCTCCCGGTGGAAGCGGCAGGGCAGCAGCCTGTGGAGGAATTCCAGACCCCGGGTACGGGGCCCGGGGAGCAGGCGCTGCTGGCTGTGGGGACGGTTCTCACGGCATTGCTCCTGGTGTCCTATGTCATTTTTATGATCAGAAAGGGGTGCAGGGAGAGGAAAAACATGGCTGTGGAGGAAGAAGGGCTGAGGCTCATCCAGTCCGAGGACACTGTCATCCGTGTGTCAGGAGTGGCCATGAAGTTCCGTATGGCAAAGGACGAGGCATCCAGCCTGAAGGAATATCTGATCCGTGCCCTCAAACACCGGAATCAGTATACCTGGCTCACAGCCCTGGACAACATCAGCTTTGAGGTCAGGCAGGGGGATGTGCTGGGGATCATTGGGACCAACGGTTCCGGAAAGAGTACCCTGTTAAAAATTGTTTCAGGCACCCTGCTGCCCACCAAAGGCGCAGTGCAGGTGGACCGGGGCAAGGTGCAGATGCTGACTCTGGGGACAGGGTTTGACATGGAGCTTACCGCCCGGGAGAACGTGTATCTGAACGGCTCCATCATCGGTTACACCAGGGAGTACATAGACGAGAAATATGAGGACATCGTGCGCTTTGCGGAGCTGGAAGGCTTCATGGACGAGCGGATGAAAAACTTTTCATCAGGGATGGTTTCCCGCCTGGGTTTTGCCATTGCCACCATGCGGGATACGCCGGACATATTGATCCTGGACGAGGTGCTCTCCGTGGGCGACACTTTTTTTCAGAAAAAAAGCATGAAAAGGATCCGGGAGATGATCCATGGGGGAGCCACGGTACTGATCGTGTCTCATTCCATGGGCACCATCCGCAACAACTGCAGCAAGGTGCTGTGGATTGAAAAAGGGAAGCTGCAGATGATCGGGGACCCGAAGGAAGTATGTACAGCCTATGAGAAACATCAGGGTTAAGAACAGCATTTGAGGGAGGAAGCATATGAGAAAAAAATTAGTGGCAATGATCCCGGCAAGGCTGGGTTCTAAGAGGATACCCAAAAAGAATATCCGCTATATGGGAGACAAGCCCCTGATCCTGTATCCCATAGAGCTGGCGCTGTCTGTGGAGCGGTTTGAGAGCATCTGGCTCAACACGGAGAGTGAAGAACTGGGGAAGGCGGCCGAAAGGGCAGGAATCGGCTTTCACAGACGACCCCGGGAGCTGGCAGGCGATCAGGCGACAAACAGGGAGTTTACTTATGAATTCCTGCAGAAGCATCCGTGCGATTATGTGGTGATGGTCAATCCCACTTCCCCGCTTCTGAGAAAAGAGACAATGGAGGGCTTCCTGAATTATCTGGAAGAAAATGATTTTGACACAGTGCTCTCGGTCATTTCCGAGAAGGAAGAAACCTTTTACAGAGGAGAGCCCCTGAATTTCTCACTGGAGAGAAAAGTAAACAGCCAGCAGCTGGAACCTGTGGAAAAGATAGTGTGGGCGCTGACGGCATGGAAAAGGGAAACTTTTCTCCGACTGCAGCAGAGGGGCGTCAACCCGGTGTTTGGCGGGAAATTGGGCAGGTTCCCCATACCGAAGGATGAATCCTGTGATCTCGACACGCCGGAGGACTGGAAGATTGCGGAAGGGATACTTATGTCAAGGATAAATAATTTTGAAGAAAGGTACATGGAACTATGATTTTAGAGGGTTATTCAGCAGCCTATTATAAAGGTGTCGCAGCAGGTCTTGGCAATATGATCGTCACGGATACACAGGGCAGCGTCCTGGACGCGGATGAAGCGCTGGCAGGATGGGCTGACAAGTGCGAGGAAATAAAACGGAACAGAGGCTTTTTCTTCTTCTGCGGAAATGGAGCCAGTGCTACCATCGCGGAACATATGTCACATGACTGCTTTCAGAATGCGGACTTCCTGACGGCAACCTGTTCTGAGACTTCCCATATCACAGCAATCAGCAATGATATATCTTACGAAGATGTATTCGCCTACCGCATCGGCAAAATGCTCAGGGCGGGTGACATGCTGATAACCATCTCGTCTTCCGGCAATTCGCCCAATGTGGTCAAAGCGATCAGCACGGCAAAGAGACAGGGGGTCTTTGTTGTGACCTTATCCGGGAAAAAACAAGACAACAGATCCCGCCATATGGGGGATTTAAATTTCTATGTCCCGCTGGAGACTTATGGGATGGTGGAATCTGCCCATGCAGTGCTGATCCACTGCTGGCTTGATATATATCTGGACAAATATATGGGGGGGAGACATTGATGAAGGTTGTAGTGGGAGCATCTTCTTTTGCGGATGCAGGGGACCAGGCGCTTAACATGCTGCTGGAGCGTGGGATAGAGGTTGTGCAAAATCCCTATGGGAGAAAGATGAGTGAGGAGGAGATCATCCGCCATCTCCAGGGAGCGGACGGGCTGCTGGCAGGGCTTGAACCGCTGACAGACCATGTCTTTGCAAATGCGCCGCAGCTGAAGGCGATAGCAAGGATCGGGATCGGAATGGACAATGTGGACTGCGAGGCTGCAAAGCAGAGAGGGATCAGGGTATCCAACACACCGGACGCGCCCACGGCTGCAGTGGCGGAGATGGCGCTGGCGGCTCTGCTTGCCATGGGACACGAGATCATAGCCTGCAATGCGGATGTGCATAACAGAATCTGGAAAAAGAGGATCGGCTTTTCCCTGGACGGATTGAATGTACTGCTGATTGGATATGGGAGGATCGGGAGAAAAGTTGCGGATCATCTGCGGCATTTCGGCAGCAATATCTTTCTGTATGACCCGTACCTGCCGGAGCTTTCCGAAGACAGCCTGGAGGGAGCGCTGGCGAAGGCGGATGTGGTCACGCTTCACGCCTCCGGGAAAAAGGAGATCCTGACTGCGGAATGCTTTGGCGCAATGAGGGATGGGGTAGTCCTGATGAACTGTTCCAGGGGAGCGTTGATCAACGAGGAGGCATTGTACAACAGCTTAAAGAGCGGAAAAGTCTCAAAATACTGGGGAGACGTCTTCTGGGAAGAACCCTACCAGGGGAAACTTCTGGAATGTGAGAATGCAATCCTTACCCCCCATATATCAACCTACAACAGCCTCTGCAGAAGGACCATGGAGACAGAGGCGGTGATAAATATCCTGGAGGACCTGGGCTGTGGAAATGATTAAGGAGCTGGAACTTGCGAAAAAGGCGGCAATAAGTGCCGGAGAATTTCTCAGAAAAAGACAGGCAATCAAAATAGATTCCCTGGAAGGAAAAGATCTCAAACTATCCTCCGACAGGCTGAGCGAGAAGATCATCATGGACATCCTGGCAGAATCCGGAATCCCGATCCTCTCCGAAGAATGTGGCTTTCAATGTGAAAGTACAGGACCAGAAAGGGCAGATATAAAAAGAGCGCAGAAGCTCTGCTGGATTATTGACCCCCTGGACGGGACTGTCAATTACTTTAAAGGCATGGATGAGCTGGCATGTGTCTCCATTGGGCTGTGGCGGGAGGACAGGCCCGTGCTTGGCGTCGTCTACCGTTTTATGACGGAGGAGCTCTACTGCGGCGGAGAGGGCATCGCAGCCTGCATGAACGGTATCCCCATCCGTCCGTCGGATGTCCGCCGGACGAAAGACGCGGTCATGGCAGCAGGCTTCCCGGTAAAGAGGGCATACGATACGGATAGCCTGTCACAGTTTGTCAGGCAGGTGCAGCATTTTAAGAAGGTCCGCATGCTGGGGGCGGCGGCAGTCATGAGCACCTTTGTGGCATGTGGGAAAATTGACGCTTACTTTGAGGATGAGATCATGCTCTGGGATGTGGCAGCAGGGACCGCCATCGTAAACGCCGCAGGAGGGAGCAGTGTATTGGAACTGTTGCAGGATTATAAAGTGATCTGCAAATGCTTTGCCACCAAAGAGCTGATGGAGGACTACTATGCTAAAGGCTTATGACTATTCAGAACTGGGACAACAGACTAAGGAAATACAGGATGCGGAACTGTTTCGGAGGGAAAAGGAAGGTGCATTAAAATTTGTGCTGAACCATAGCCAACGGTCACAGGGACGTTCCATGAAAAAGAGGGAATGCATTGTCTGTGGATCAACACATACAAGATTCATTTTTTCCAGATGGGATGTTGACTATCTGTTCTGTGATGAATGCTGCAGCATATTTGTCCCCATTGATGAGGAAACCATACAGGAGTACCTTGCTATCAAAGAAATGAAGGAGCTTCGCATTTCTGATGATTATCAGGAACAGGCAGAGTGCCGCAGGGGACGGATCTGGGATGAATTGGTAATGTGGGCGCAGTTTCGCATTTACCGTTATCTTGGAAAAAACATTGATCTTGATGTAATCGATTATGGGAATCGCTATTTGGGCTCTGTTGAAAGATTCCGCAGATCAGGGCTGTGCAGGCATTATGAATTAAGAGATTCCATTATGCCTTTGGAGACGGAGAAATTGCCGGCTGCAGATGTCGTTTTGTATATGAATCAGCTGCAGCATGAAGTCAATCCGGTGTCAACCCTTCAGAAACTGAATCAGCAGCTCAAAGAAGGCGGGATATTGATCATAAATACCCGTATTGGCAGCGGCTTCGATATTTTGACCCTGAAAGGGAGCATGGACAGCATTTTTCCATATGAGCATATAATGCTGCCATCTAAAAAAGGCCTGGAAATGATCCTGGAACAAGCGGGATTTGAACTGTTGGAGATCACGACTCCGGGGACAAGGGATATGGAGGCGGTATTGCGCAATCAGGACAGGATAGAAGAAAGCAACTTTTTCGTGAAATATCTGCTGCGTACAGCGGATAAGGCTATCCTGGCTGATTTTCAGCAGTTTTTACAGAAAAGCGGGTTAAGCTCTTTTGCACAGGCGGTGGCAAGAGTCAGGAAGTGAGCCCAAAATGCAGGCTTTCAGGCATCAGCAGATATACATACCGGAATATTCGGGGGGAAAAGATGGAGAAGATAAAGGCAGTGATCATTGGCATGGGAAGGATGGGCAGGACACGGTATGATGCAATGCAGCGTCATGGCGGATATGAGGTGGTGGCGCTGTGTGATAAGGAAATATCCAACCTGGACGGATACATGGAGAGGAAGTTCAGTGATTGGAAGGACTGTATTGACAGCAGTGAGATGGATGCGGTTTTCGTATGCACTTATAATGTTGTGATCCCGGAAATCGTCTGTTATTCGCTTGAAAAAGGCTATGCTGTATTTTCGGAAAAGCCGCCCGGAAGGAATCTACAGGATACCCTGCGCATGAAAAATGTATATGATGGCCTGGGGGCTCCCGTATTAAAGTATGGTTTCAATCACAGATACCATAATTCCGTTATGGAAGCAAAAGCGTTGCTCGACTCCAGGATCTTGGGAGATATTGTCTGTGCAAGAGGGGTGTATGGAAAAGCGGGAAGCCCGGGCTTTGCCAGGGAATGGAGGAATGACGCTCAGATTTCCGGCGGGGGGATCATGCTCGATCAGGGGATACATATGCTGGACCTTATGTATTATTTCATGGGAGAGTTTACAGAGATACAAAGTTCTGTGGACCAGCTGGTATGGAAAGATATGCCCACGGAAGATTCTGCGTTTTCAATCCTGCGCACAGCGGACGGGAAGGTGGCGTCACTGCACTCCAGCGCGATACAGTGGCGGCATAAATTCAGCCTGGACCTGATCTGCACCAAAGGATTTATCTCTCTGGACGGCCTGCTCACATCTACATGCAGTTATGGAGAGGAGAAGATCAGCTATTATCGGAAGGATCTGGAGCAGAAGACAGGAGGACTGGGCAGACCCATGGAACATACCATGTGCTTTGACAGCGACCAGTCGTGGGATTATGAGATAAAGGAGTTTTATGAGGCAGTGGCAGAGGGAGCCCCAATAAGGGAAGGGACAATAAGGGACGCAGTGAATTTGATGAAAATACTGGAAAGGATATACAAGGGAGAAAAGACATGTTAGATAAGAAAAGGACTGCAATAATCTTTACTGCAAATACGCCCCATCTGGCTCATGCTAACCTTATGATTGAATCTTTGCGGGATAAAGACAGGGGAAATTTTCAAGGCGATTTATGGGTGATTTCTACAGGGCTTTCTGAAAGGGCGAAGAATTTTTGTGATAGTAATAACATAAAGTTTTTGATCAGTAATCTGGCATCCTTGTACAACAGATGGAATAACTGGGATAAGATTGCGAGAGCGCAGCCGGAGTATGCTGAGAATAAAAACATGGAAGAAGGCAGACGCTTAAAGACTGCCTTCGAGGCATATAGAAACAAAAGAATGAGTAAGCTGATCATATTGGATTGGATCCGGAAATTTGGGGAGAAATATGATTTTATTGCATTAGGGGATAATGACCTGCTGTTTCAAAGGGACATTCATTCACTTTTTGAACAGGAGTTTGAAGCATCCAGGGATACGATCCATTATTGTCAGGAAGAATATGATATTTCCGTAGGCTCCTATCTATGGAATAAAGATTTTCATTTTGCAAGGCTTATGGATTCCTCCGAATTAAGATGGCCTGCGAATGAAATCAATATTGGATTCATTTTGGGAACTCCTCATGCAATGGAAACCCTTTTCCGTGCGGTGGAGAAATCGTTTTTTGACATAGACATATCGCTGTTTATTGAGTATAGATGGCATGACCAGGATTTGGTAAGGGTTGAACTGGCAAAATCCCCCAGGCTGTTTAAGCGTATGAAAGAGGGGACGATTGTACATCTGTGTGCCGGAGGCGACAAGGCGGTTATAGAAAAGGAACCTCATGTTTTTTATTATAAACCTACCGGTGAAAAACCTTATATCATTCATTTCGCCGGCGGGCTGTGGAAGCAGTACCCAAGTGTCAGGTCAACATATGAGGTCAACCCGGATGTATATTACTTTACAAAGGAAATTTGCAGCGAATATGACGTGGTCAGAAAGGGGAGTATTGTAAATCTCTTTGATGAAACAAGCAGGCAGTATTATACAGAAGATAATAAAGAATCAAAACGAAAGAGCCGTGCTGAATGGATTGAAAGGTCAGGATCCGGAAGGAATAAGGTCCTGTTTATTGGATGGCTGCGGACAGGAACGCATAAATCAACATTGGAAAATTTACCCGGGGTGTTCTTCCATGACAAGATCGACCTGGCAGTACTGAATGGAAATGTTGACGGACAAAAATATGATAATCTTATATGTGAAGATTTCCCAAAGATTATCGCCGAATTATCCAGAACAGTCAAAGACCAATATTTAGTCAGGACATATGGCTTTGAAATTCCCAATATACCAAAGTGGCTATTTGAAGATACTGTCTGTTCTGCCATGTCTGAGTATAAATGTTCCAGGAAGGCGGCTCTGGCATTGGCTAATATTTGTTATATGTATTTTTCAGAGGCTCTTTCGTTTTATAACCCACAGATTGTATTATTGTGGGGATTCCTCAGCCCATGGGGAAAATTGATAGGAAATCTGTGCAAATGGAAGAACATACCGATCGCTTCTCTGGAATGGGGAATTTTGCCGGGAACGGCAGCGCTCGACGTCTGCGGGCATATGGGCGACAGCTGGGTATCTCAAAAGTCCTCTTTTTTCAACAGCCTTCCTGTTTCGGAGGAGGATATTGAAAATGCTGAAAAATACCTTTCCATCGCAGGAAATCCGGAGCTTTCCAGAAATATGTCATGTCCCGTTGATCCAGGCCTTGTTGGGCAGATCAATGAACTTAGACGGCAGGGAAAGAAGATTATTTTGTATATGGAAAGCAACAGCGCCCATTCAGGGAACACGTTTTCAGATGAAATCCGGGCAAAATGGCATTCGCCATTCTTTGTTGATGACGTAGATGCCTATGAATATATAAACAGGCTGTGTGAGGCCCACGAGGATTGGCACATATTGTACAAGCCGCATCCCATTTCCATAACCAGAGGGCTAAAGACAGGGATTAATGAAAAAAACACCACTGTCGTATATACAGGCGGAATCAATGAGGTCATAGGATTGGCTGATCTTTCGATTACGATCTTGTCACAGAGCGCATATGTATCCTTGATAGAGGGCGTGCCTGTTCTGTTATTGGGGAGGATTCAACTCCATGATTCCGGGGCTGCGTATGTTGTACCTTCCCAAAAGGATATAGAGCATGCTGTGATGGAGGGGCTTTTAAAGGGCATAACTGAGGAACAGCGGCAAAGGTTTGTGGAACATGTAGCCCGGGCACTGAAATATTATGTATTTAGGGCCGGGAATTTTGCTGTCAGTTGCCGGGACTCATTTTGCCTGATGGATATTGTAAATGGTTTGATAGAGGGGGATTGCCCGGAGCAATATAAATATGATGTCGCAGAGCTTCATAAATATCGTAAAAAGGCTGTTGATACATCGCTGCCTCTGGTGTCGGTTATCATGCCGGTATATAATGCAGCGGAATATCTGGCGGCATGTATAGATTCTATCATTGGACAGGCTTATGACAATTGGGAGCTGTTATGCATCAATAACGGCTCAACGGATGATTCCGAAAAAATATTACAATATTATGCCCGACGAGATGCCAGGATCACTGTGCATCATCAGGATGAGCCAAATCAGCGCATTGCAAGAAACTGGGGGATTGACAATGCAAAAGGGAAGTACTTATATCTGATGGATTCGGATGATTATCTGGATCTAAATGCTTTGGAAACGTTAGTAAAGACAGCGGAGGAAAAGAAATCGGAGCTGGTTTACTTTTTCTTTAAAGAGGTCAGGACAGATTATAATCCTGTCAGGCCAAGACCGCGTTTTTATAACTTCAGAAAGTTCTTTCCGGACAAAAAAATATTTAAGCTGGACGAAGCCTTTTATAAGTTTTTTATTCAGTATCCGTTTCCGTGGGCTAAATTGATGCGTAGGGACTTTGTCCTTGAGAACGGGTTATATTTTGACCTGGAATGCAGTAATTTTGATGATAATCCGCACAATTTAAGGACCCTGCTGAGCGCGAAAAATCCCTATGTAGTAAACGAACAGTTTTATAATTTCAGGATACATACAAAGTCCATGACCCAAAGCGTCAATGCCAGAATTATGGGTATGATCGATGCAGTCCGGATCATGAATGAGATATATGAAGAAAAGCAGGGTTATTTAAAATATCAGGCTTATTACGTCCCTTATAAAGTGCATCTCATCTCCTGGGCATGGAATTTATTGCCGGAAGGATTGAGACCTGATTATTATGATCAGGCAAAGCTCTTGTTCCGTGAATCTGACAGGCTGTGGTTTTACAATGATGAAATCTGGTCATTATACGAAATGCCGTCAAGCGAACAGATCAGTTTTGTTGAAAAAATGTTGGAATCAGCAGATTACGTAGATTTTTGCACGGTCATGGGATTTTATAAAAAGGATGGACAGGAACTGGGAACCCGGTTACAGCCTGCGGGACAAGCCGAGCCACCGCTTATGGAAAAACCGGAATGGGAAAAAATTTCAAAGCCGCATTTGCTGGCAATTAAGATTTGTGAGAAGCTTCATATCATTAAGTTTGCAATTAAGGTAAAACGTCTGTTTGTCCGTAAGCGGGAATGAGGTATTTGGTTTCTGCGGGGGTGTTGCTTTGGGTGGTGAAAGTCCTGGAGAGTGCCATTGGTTTTTCTGCTTGAAAACCCTGGTACTTAACAGCTTCATATTTTGCAGGAAGGGGCTTTTGATAAGATAGGTACAATAACAAAATAGATAACAAGGAAGAATCTGGTGAAAAGGAGTTTGATCATGGATTTTGAAGAAGCCTGCAGGAGTGTGATCAATGAATACGGGTTGGTAAGAAACGAGAGAATGGCTGTGCTATATACTACAAATATCGGTGATTTTTATTCTCTGTGTTCAACGGTTGAACAAGCGGAGAAACGTATACATAAGGAGGTCATACTTCTATATTGTTCTGAAATACACAGGGAAATCCTAAGCTGGTTTGACTATGGCGGCCATTCCATTAAAGGCGCCAGGATAGCGGAAGACGTATACTCTGCAATTAAATTTTCAAGCCTGGAATCACAGAAGAAATATGAGGAGTATTTTATATTTTGGCAGTGCGGCAACGAAGAATTCAGGAAGCTTACAAGAAATCCATCGGGTGATTTTATAAAAAGCCCTTTAGCGCCTTGTTTCCCTGAAGTGGATATATTGCAAAAGTATAAAGAATATATTTTGCCGGGCAAGACAGTTTTCATTGTGCCGGAAGCACGTACTGTCCAGCCTTTTCCGTGCTGGTTCTGGAACTTTGCGGCATACTTGTTTGAAACGATGGGATATTCTGTGATTTTTAATGCTCCTCCCAAATCCTCCGGGCTATATAGAGGGCAGTGCCTGTTGGTGCCTCTCTCGGAAGTTGTGCGGTTTGCGGACGCATGCGGATTTGTTTTTGGCATCCGCACAGGGTTGTTTGATGTGCTCAGCACCTCTACCGCAAAAATGATAATATATTCCACAAAGTTTTATAAACCATTGAACGATGTTTTTAATATGGATAATTCTGAAAACAGGATCAGAACTGTATATTATGAAGATAATGATCCCTTTTTTCAAATGACGCCACCTGTAAACTTTGTGCGGAAAGCTTTTGATGAGGAATTTTTTCCCATTAAGGATCTTTTGGGCAAATTATGTGAGAAGGAAAGCAGGGACTCAGGCCAGGTATATCCGGCACATATACTGAGGTCCTATACCTGCAAGAAGATATTTAACAAATATGCATTATGGGACAGAGGAGCGGATATTAAGCCATTTGCGGAGGTTAAGTACTCTTTTGATATTGTGGGCGGTAAACTGGCTTTTTCAATGTCTGCATTGACTGGGGGGGGGTACAGAGTTGATTATGAGGTCTTTTGCAATGATCGCTGCATTGCGCAATTGGCTGACATGCCCGGTGATTGCCTGTCTTATCCGCTGGAACAGAGCGGGGAATACTTTATTAAGGCGACGGTGACAGATCAGAAAAATTTCAATCAGGAATACTTTGAGACACGCCGCCTGGTATATACGGCGCCGATTCCGGAATGCCTGGAAAGGCTTTCCCGGTGCAGGGATATATACAGCTATGTCCTTGCCCTGAATCATTTCAGCAAAGACATTATCATCTTTATATGTTCCCGGGATTCACATACTTTTTTTAAGAAAAATAAAGATACAGGGGTTTTGCAGAATCTGCGGGTGCTTGGGCTTTCTGCCGATTTAGAAGGCACTCCAAGGCATAGCTATATTGGCGTTATAGACGGATCAGGTGTGGTGTATGAAATGATTTCGGAAGATAAAGCCCTGCGATATAACTATGAATCTGAGGGCTGCACTGCAGTGATTGAAAGCTATGGTTATAATGTCACTCATTCACCTGTAGCCTCGGTTAAAATCGAGATCAACGGTGTAAATAAGGCAGTAGATGCAAGAGGCCTGAATATTGTTGTATTGGATAAAAAGACCAAAACCATGGTTGACTCTGTGGCATTTGACACATTCGAGAGTAACCGGGCTGTGCGCAGGGCATTTTAAGTGTCAGGCAAAAATTGGGAGGAAAGCATATGAAGAATGAATTTACTGCATCTGTAGACGAACAGCTTCTTATGGAGGTTCTGACAAAGATCATACAGAATTCACAGGGATATATTCGACCGGAAGGCAGCAGGATTGATGAGCTGGAGAAATATTTATTTACCTGGTCCCTTATGTCCGATGAATATTCGTATAATTTATATGCAAGGATTTTGTCCAGAATGCTTGCAGTGGAATTCCTTGATGATAACACAGCTGCATCTTTATTTCCCATCTGGAGCGAGGCGTTTGCAAGAGAATATAATATGAAGAAGCAGACGGTTACTTTGCCGGATTTGAAGCATCCTGATGATATGGGGAGCAAGCTTATTTTTCCTGAAACCTTTTATATGCCGGCATATAATTATCACAATGAGTGCTGCGTGGAGGAAGGCGATGTTGTCTTTGATGTGGGAGCCTGGATAGGGGACACGGCCTATGTTTTTTCAAAAAAGGCATGTGGGGGGGGGCGCCGGCAGGATATATGCTTTTGAGCCTATGCCTCAGAATTATGATATGTTGGCTGTGAATGCAGAAAAGATAGCTAATCTGGAAATTTACAATGTAGGGCTTGGAAAAGAGGAGGGAACCTTAAAATTTACTTTTCCGGAATGGGGCGCGGCTTCGGGATCAAGCAGATATGACGAAAATGGAGATGTGGAGGTAAATATAGTAACGCTGGATCGTTTTGTAGCGGAAAAAAAGATTGAAAAAGTTGACTTTATAAAGGCGGATATTGAAGGCGCGGAATGTGATATGCTCCTGGGGGCAGCTGAAACAATCCGGAAATTTCATCCCAAGCTGGCAATATGTATCTATCACAGAGGACAGACGGATCATTATAAAGTACCTGAAACGATCTTGTCCATAAGGCAGGATTATGAATTTTATTTGGAAGCTTATTTGAATGGCCTGAATGAAACGGTGTTATTTGCCGTTCCCGTAGATTATCAGCCGGAAAGGCGGCAGCCTTCGCCCAAAACAGTAACGACAGTGAAAGAATTGTATAAAGCTGTCCAGGACAGGCTGCGCACTAACTATCAGACAACATTTTTTAAGGAGTTCAGCTGCTGGCTGGATCGCTTTCTGAAATGTCATTTTGAGTGGAAAACAATTAATCGTGATAATCGAAGGATGTTTTTAAATAACAGTGGTGCGGTTCACTATAAATTATTCTTTATGCGTAACGGCGTAGATGTGTTATTGGTTTTTGACAGGTTTGAGACTTATAAGGAAGTACATAAAGTTAAGATCAGAGAATTGCTGGACAGGTTTCTTGAAACCCATGTGGATTATACCCTGACCTCCAACCAATATGGAATTTACATATGTAAACATCTTTCTGTACAGTGGGTAACGCCGGAAAACGCTGCCTGCAATATGGCGGTGCTTATGAAGGAGACCATGGGGCAATTGTGGAAAGCGGGTGTGATAGATCCGGAGTGTATCAAACAGGTGTTTAGTGAAGCTGACAGCATTGGCAGAGAATTTTTATGACAAGTCAAAAGAGTGTGATGTACCCGGGGGAAGGGAGGAGCGGAATGATGGAGTATACTTTGGGATGTAACGAAACGGAGGGCATTGATTTAACACAGATAGATGAATTTTCCAGGTACATTTTATATTTGTTTGAAAATGCGGAGAAATATTGCATTTTCATCACCAGCTCAGACGCCCATGTCCCTCCTGACGGTAAAAAAAGAAAACTGGAGCTTTTTAAATCCTTCGGTTTGAAAACGGATTTACAGAGAGGATATCGATGTAGTTTTCTTGCAGTAGTTGACCGTGGAGAAGCCAAAGTCGAACAATTCAACGAAAACAGGAAGTTGGAGGTAGATTACGTGTTTGCCGGGCATAAAGCCAGGATAATTTCCCAGGGGTTCCATGCAGCGCCTGTAACAAATTCACCTGTTTCCATCAATATAGATGGAATAGAATATGCTGTCAATAAACGAGGCTTAAATATAGTAGTATGGGATTGGATCAAGGACAGTGTGATTGACAGTGTGGTATTTGATACTTTTTTGGATGACGGCATAATAAGGCGTTCCGTTAAGAGTGATCCGTCAGTGCTTTGTGATGCCTACAGGGAGATTTGTAAACTGTCGGCAATCTGCAGCATTTTTGCCTGTCATTATAGCCAAAGGCTGTCTGAAAATGAATTTGGCGCAGAGCAGGTTTACAGGCATCTTTCGCAAAATGGAGTGTTTTTGGCTGAAATCAGTTGGCTGAGAAGGAATGGGATCATGGTTCTTGCATTTAAACCCGCAGAGACAGATGAATTAACTGCGCCTACGGAATGGGAAAAGATATGCCGATCCAACAGGAGTTTTGGCTTTATAAAACAGAATCTCGACCAATATTTTGAAATCAGTGGTATGTCGAAGATATACAGCCGGGAAATTTTTGAAGAAATCCTTAAACATCCTGTCCGCAGTGAAAAGGTAAAAAAATATTTTCATCATATTAAGCAGACATCAAAATATGTAAATATTGATATTTTTGGGCAGCGCCCAACGGAGTCGTTTCCGGAAATGCCTTATCATACAATCTATATCTTTGGAGATTCCATAGGCTGCGTATGGGAGATGGCGGACTGCCATACCTTGACAAATCAGCTGCAGGAATTGGTAAAAGACACTTACCGAGTCGTTAATTATTCGGTCAGCGGAACGGGGTTTGACAGTATGGGGCAGAATATGCTTGATGTTGAATTTGCGGATGGTGATATAGCTGTATTTATTTGTCGAAAAGATAAGTATTCTGCCATAGAGGAGGATCTGGATCATATAGGTGTTCCCATAATAGAGTTATTGCCATATTTCGATGCATCCCGCGGGGAGGAAGTATTCTTTGACAGGATACATCCCAATCCAAATGGATATAAAATCATTTCAAAAGTAATAGCTGATACATTATCAGATTATAAAAAGATTGAAAAAGTGCCTGAAATAAGCGGGGGGGGGGTGGAAAAATCAGCTTTTTCCTTATCTCTTACACATAATGTACGCAAATTTCCATGGACCAGGGAACTCCATGATTGGGTAAAGAAAATTTCAGGCTTTCGCCCCAGGATTGGAGGCATAGTTATGAACTGCAATCCTTTTACACTGGGACATCGTTATCTTATTGAGCAGTCTTCCGCAAAGGTTGATAAGCTGTTTGTTTTTGTTGTGGAGGAGGATAAAAGTGTATTTACGTTTTCTGACAGAATAGAACTTGTACGCCGCGGCACAGAGGACCTGCCAAATGTTGCGGTTCTGCCCGGCGGAAGGTTCATCATATCTTCATTGACTTTTACAGATTATTTTGAAAAGGCAGAGCACCAGAACCGCATCATTGATCCAAGCATGGATGTTGAGCTTTTTGGAGCATATATTGCGCCTGCCCTGGGGATAACGATACGGTTTGCGGGGGAAGAACCAATTGACAATATAACTCGCCAATATAATGAAACCATGGCGAAAATCCTGCCGAGGTATGGGGTTATATTTGAGGAAATTCCGCGAAAGAAGCAGGACGGGGAGGTGATTTCTGCGAGCAGGGTCCGCAGGCTGCTGGAGGCAGGGGACTTTGATGCAATCGAAAAAATGGTTCCGGCTACAACATTGGCATATTTAAGGCTGATTGACCAGCAGAAGGACAGGGAGGAAGCAGTTGGGTTGCATTGAATCATTTTCACAGGAAATTTGGATACGGGGTACGAAAAAAGAGAGGATAGGGTGTACTATGGATACAAATTATATAATTATACAAGCCGGCGGTAAAGGAACCAGAATGGAAGCCCTGACAGCGAATAAACCCAAGGCACTTGTACCTGTAGATAATCTCCCAATGATTTTTCACCTTTTCAGGAAATATCCTGAAAAGAAGTTTATTGTTATAGGCGATTACAAATATGAAGTTCTGGAGAAATATCTTCAGGAATTTGCGGAGGTAGATTATCAATTGGTACGTGGCACAGGCCATAATGGGACATGCGCAGGATTGAAGGAAGCGCTTTCCTATATTCCGGATGGTAAGAGGTTTATGCTCATATGGTGTGACCTTGTATTGCCCAAAGAGTATGAGATGCCGGATACCGAGAATAATGTCATAGGTATTTCCAGGGATTTTTACTGCAGATGGAAATATCAGAACGGGAAATTTGAGGAGGAGAAAAGTAAGGAATTCGGTGTGGCAGGGCACTTTATTTTTAAAGACAGGTCCTGTTTAGAGGGTGTGCCGACAGATGGGGAATTTGTCAGATGGCTGCAGGGCAGGGGATACACTTTTGAGGAACAGGGGCTTTTTCATACACATGAGTATGGTGTTTATGACGAGTGGGACAGGCTGCCAAAGGTGAAGTGCCGCCCTTTTAATAAGGTTTATATAGAGGATGACAGATTTTATAAAGAAGGGATAGACGGTCAGGGAAGGGCATTGGCGGTCCGGGAGATCGCATGGTATAAGGCACTGCAGGGTAAATATTTTAAGAACATTCCTGATATTTATGGCTATGAGCCATTGTGTATGGAGCGCATAGAGGGAAAGAATATCTACGAGTACAGCGATATCTCCATAGATGAGAAAAAGGACATCTTAAGGCAGTTAATTGATTGTATTGAACAGATTCATGCCATGGGAAGCATACCTGCAGACAGAGACAGCTATAAGGCTGCATATCTTGATAAAACATATGAACGTTTAAATAAGGTGAGGAGGCTGGTTCCGTTTGCGGATGATGAAATTGTAATTGTCAATGGAAAGCAGTGCAGAAATATTTTTTATCATAGGGAAGAAGTAGAATACATGATCATGCAATATATTCCAGAGGAATTTAAATTCCTGCATGGAGATTGTACATTCAGCAATATAATGCTTAAAGAGGATAAGATTCCCATGCTCATTGACCCGCGGGGGTATTTTGGCACTACCGAACTTTACGGAGATGAAGCTTATGACTGGGTTAAATTGTATTATTCATTATTCAGCAATTATGATCAGTTTAACTTAAAGAGATTCCGGCTGCATATTGGTGAAAATGCGGTGGATTTGGAAATCGCATCTAATAACTGGGAAGGGCTTGAGGATGAATTTTTCAGATTGCTTGATGGAAAGGTGACAAGAAAGCAGATGAAGCTTTTCCTGGCGATTACCTGGCTGAGCCTGACAACATATGCATGGGAAGACTATGATTCCATCTGCGGGGCGTTTTATAATGGGCTTTTTTATCTGGAAGAGGCTTTTTCCATGAGCAGCGCATATGATTATTATTTCGCGGTTGATGGCAATACGATCAATGCAGCTTTAAGATCTATTGACATACAGGAGATGGATAATCTGATCAACGCCTGCGAAAAGACGATCAGGAGCGGGCATAAGATAATTGCGTCGGGACTTGGAAAGAATGTTCCGATTTGTGATAAATTTGTTGGTACAATGCTTTCACTGGGGTTGGATGCCAATTTCCTGCATACCAATACGGCTGTGCATGGAGATATGGGCATGGTGAAGGCCGGGGATATGGTAATCATATTGACAAAGAGTGGTTCTACGGTGGAGTCTATATATCTGGAAGAACTTTTAGAGAAGCGGGAAGGGGTTAATTTATGGCTGCTCAGTTTCAAAAGAGAGAGCCCGCTTGCCGCCAAAATGACGAACAAGCTGATCATAGAATTAATGCATGAAGGTGACATGTGGGATATTGTTCCAAATCATTCCACGACAATTAATTTGATAGTCCTGCAAAAGATTGCCATGGAATTGGCAAAGCGCATGCAGCTTTCTTTAGAGAATGATTTCAAACCCAATCATCCGGGTGGAGCCATAGGAGCGGCGTTGGGAAATGAATGAATTAAAGGAGATTGTATTATCGGCACTTGGGCATACCTGGATATTAGACCTTGACGGGACTATAGTGAGACATAATGGATATAAAATAGACGGCAGAGATGCTTTTTTGGAAGGTGCAAAAGATTTCCTAATGGGGATTCCTTCAAAGGACATGATCATATTCCTTACTTCCCGAACAGAGGAATACAGGCAGGTGACAGAGAGCTTTCTAAAGGAAAACGGTATCCGGTATGAACATATTATATTTAATGCGCCATTTGGCGAACGGATTCTTATTAATGACGATAAACCCAGTGGATTGAAGGTAAGTATCGGGATTTCTACAATAAGGGATGAATGGTGTGATCTGTCAATTGTGGAGGATGGAAATTTGTAGTGACATTTTATGCTCCAGGGGCGGAGCCTTATGTAAAAATTTCCAATCTGCCGGGGTTTTTCTCCATGATCCTCCCGGAGGAAGCCCATCGGCCCCAGGAGTTTCTTGATGGGAACTGCGCGTTGGTGAAAAAGGGAGTCATCAAGATTAAGGAGAGCTGTTATTCCATTGGGAACAGCCGGCTGATCAAATGTTAAATTAAAGAAAGATAATTAGCCATGTTGGAGGAGTACATAACAGAAGAAGAACAGCAGGAATACTTAGCCTACAAAAGCGCTGACGATTTCTTTGAAAATCTTGAACAGGGAATTCAGGCTCTGGATAGCTTCGACTTTCGGGAATATGAAGGAAAATCGATCCTGATCTGTGGTGGGATGGTTGCATTTGACAAGGGTCTGACCGCTTTTATGAACCGCTGGTACCGGAAGCAGGACAATCTTTTTTTCCTGTCTGAGGTGACGGCGCAGTATCGGCGGTACACAGAGGAGCGGACGGCATTGCCGCATATTTGTACACCGCATTTATTAGCTAAAGAGATGGTGCTCTATGGCATGGATATACCGGTTGATGCCGGCATGCAGGAAATATACGGACGCAAGCGGTATGTAAGGGAAGCGGTATGTAATCTGGAAGCGCGCTATCCTTCCCTTGGCAGGGGCTATGCAGTGGCATGGAGTTATTATGCGTATGTATATTTGCTGAGATTGTTGAAATATTTGAGACCCATACAGGTGGTTATGTGGAATGAATTCTATGCATTTCATCATATTCTGCAGGGGATATGTAAAGAAAATAAAATTTCGGAGCTATATATGGAATTTGGCTGCCTGCCCGGTACGATCAGTATTGAACCCAACGGACAGCAGGGAGAAAGCCTGCCTGCAAGGAAATATAGAGCTTTCCGGCGGCAGGAAGTATCTCGCCGCCAAATAGAAAATGCAACCCAGATACTTGCTTATCTGAAACGGAGCGGCCTCAATCGCAATATACAGCCCCTAAATGCCGTGGCGGATACGCAATTATCTTATTATAGAGCAGGGAGAAAAACAGTCCTGTACATGGGTCAAAATGATTTTGAATCCGGCATATGCCCATATACAAGGAAAGCCAGACGGTATCATTCCCCCATATTCAGGACAACATTAGAGGCATTAGAGTTCCTTTCGGTATTGGCGGTAAAAGATAATTGGAATCTGATTTTCAAGCCCCATCCCATTATGGCTTCTCTGGGGCATGATTGTAAAGAAAAACAGGACAGGATAGATATTGTATCGGATGTAAATGTGAATAGGCTGATTGACCGTGTAGACCTTGTGGCGACTATTTTATCACAGTCTGCGTATATCGCGCTTATTCGGGAAAAACCCGTTCTCATGCTGGGTTATACACAGTTGAGGGGAAAGCGGTGTACTTATGAGGCATTTGCAAAAGGGCATATTTCTTCCAAAATCCTGACAGCTCTGGAAAAGGGATACACCGAAAAGCAGAAGACACAATTTATACGTCATGTGGCACAGCTTTTAAATTATTATCTATATGACGATGGCGTAGAAAGGGAGATACGATTTGGGAGGGAGCTTGTGCCTGACTGAATCTGCATGAGGGCATCCGTTAAGCAGGTATTTGGACTGTATTTTCTATGCAATGCAGCAAAAACGGAGCCTCCATGGCTACTTTTGGGACTGCCGTTCATATGCTGCCAGCTGGGCACGGAGTTTCTCAATCTCGGAGTCCTTTTGAGAGATTACAGACTCCTGCTGCGAGATTTTGGTTTTTAATTCGTCGATCATGTATTTGACTGTATTCTGGTCCATAATGCGTAAAGCTTCAGAGAACATGGAAATCAACTCCTTTGGATGGAAGCGAAAATTGACGATGTCCTGGTAGAGCTCCTGGAAAAAGGGGTAACTTCTGATGATGCGGAGGATGTCCGCCGGGTCGTCAGAGCCCAGGAAGTACAGCCAGGCATCAAGTTCTGTAAGATTATTATGAGTCATCCGGCGGAAAATATCAAGAGAAATAAAAATAAAATTTTGGAGAGAGTCCATTTCCAGGCCCGTGTCAAAGTGGAACCATGAGCGGTGGACAGGGTCGTTGGGGTATGAGTGGAAGGTAGCGGGGCTTTGTTCCATGAAGACAATGACATAGATGGGCTTTATGCTTTGGTAGGTGAAAGCCTTTCCCTGCGCTTCCCTGACAGTGTCATATTGACGGACCAGCAGGTCGGCGCCATAGCAGAAGCTCCTCTCAATGGGAAAGTCGTATCCAATGCGCTGCATTTCCACATTTACCAGCCGTCCGTCTGTGAGCTGTACCAGAATGTCCATGATGAGGAGGGCGCTTTTTTCAGAGATGGGTCGGCGTTTTGGAGGGAGGACATTTCTGACGGTCACTTTCTGGTCCAGGATGCAGGAAAGCAGGCGGTCCAGCCGCCCGGGATGGAGCTGTGGGTCGAAGATATGCTTGAAGAACGGGTCATATGTAACCTTGAGCCCCCTTTCTCCCATACAGAAGCCCAGGAAGGCTTCCTGTGCCTGGGGAGTAAGGGATTGGAAGACGGTATTGGTTTCGGGGTCCCTGCGTATCTGGATCAGGACGTCGGCGCGGAGTCTGGGATTGCCGAGTATTTGGGGGAGCGGATGTAACACAGGGAAGATCTGGGCTGGATGGTTCAATTCTGTCATGGAAAATCTCCTTTGGGGGTTATGGTCAGTGGCTGGGATCAGACTGGCGCAGGATAGAGTAGAACTTGTGGATATTTCTTGAGAAGCCTCTTGAGAAGCTTTTAATTGATTTCCTAAAATTTTGATATTTTAGTTATGGAAAGAATAACATTGGAACTGACGTTTGTCAAGACCGCATTTGGTGATTGGGTGCTGATGAATTCAGGGGATAACAGTTCAGTGACCTGTCTGAACCGTTACTTCAGGGGAGGTGCAGGATTGAAAATGAAAAAGCGGATATATGTTTTTTTGGTAAACAGGCATCCCGGGATATCAGCCCGGTATCATAAGTTGCATGACGGCTCAAGGGGGGCGGTGAAAATTCTCTCCTGGCTTTATCTGGCATGGCTTAATTTTGCGTACTATGTGTTGCGGTTTCGCTTCCTTGGGCGTGTTCCGGAGGTGGACATGTATGAGAGCAGGCGGTTGAATTGTACGCAGAGTGAATCGGAGGAATATCTGCGGAAGAATCCTCAGCTGAGCGTGGAGAGGTATGTGGAGAAGCTTTGTGCATATGACGTGGTTTCCTTTGATATATTTGACACCTTGATCTTCCGGCCGTTAGCGCTGCCGTCCGACGTGTTTTATATGGTGGGGAACGAACTTGGCATTATGGATTTTAAGAATATCCGCATATGGGCGGAATGGGATGCAAGGGTGAAGTTTAATGCCAGGGAGGGCAATATGGAGGTCGGCCTTTCTGATATATGGGATAACCTCCGGGAGGATGTGGGTGTTTCTTCCGGTGAGGGACAGGCAATAGAAGCGTCAATCGAGGAGAAGCTGTGCTATGCGAATCCGTTTATGCTGGAGGTGTGGGAGAGGCTGGCTGCGGCGGGCAAAAAGAGGATCATTGTCTCCGACATGTATCTTCCCAAAGAAGTGATCACAGGGATCTTGGAGAGGGCAGGGTTTGTGGGGGCGGATAAGGTTTATATTTCCAGTGAATACCATAAAAACAAAGCCGGGGGGCGTCTTTTCCGGGAGGCGATCCTTGATATTTACGGTGTGGATACGGATGATAAGGTAAAGCCGGGAAATAATATTTCATCGGCAAAGGGGAAGATAAACCGGAATCCCAACGGCTTTTCCATCGTGCATGTGGGGGACAACCCTCACAGCGATGTGGATATGGCAAGGGGCTATGGGCTGGATGTGCTGCCGTATCAGAATGTGGATAAAAATGTATTGCTGTACCGGGCATTTGACATGTCGCCCATGGTAGGAAGCGCTTATCGGGCTGTTGTGAGCAGCCATCTGTATTCGGGTCTGCGGTCATATCCCATGGAATATGAATACGGATTTATCTATGGGGGGCTGTTTGTGCTTGGGTATTGCGTGTTCATTCATGATTACTGCAGAAGGCATGGTGTGGAGAAGCTGCTTTTTTTATCCAGGGACGGGGATATCCTAAAGCAGGCATATGATTATCTGTATCCTGCGGAGGAGACGGAATATGTCTATTGGTCCAGAAAGGCGGCCACAAAGCTGGAAGCTTTTTTTGATAAGCACGATTATTTCCGCAGGTTTGTTTATCATAAGGTAAATCAGGGGTATACCATCAAGGAAATCCTTCATTCTATGGAGCTGGATTTCCTGCTCCATGAGCTTGGGGGCTGGCGGGAAATCTGGACAAAGAAGGTTAAGGAACTGGAAACGGAGAGCAGGGAGCTGGCTTTGAGGCAGCTGCGTGGGAAAAGGACAAAGGGACAGGAAAATGAGAAGGTCAGAGCCAGGATTGAGAAAGATTTCTCGGAGGAGATCCTGGCGAAAAAACGTGAGAAAAGTTTCATAGATTTAAATGCCGGGGACGAGCTGACGGACAGAAATGGTTATCTTCTGAGGCAGTTTATAGAAGCTAAGTGGGATAAAGTCCTGGCGTGTTATGCAGGACAGGCTGAGGCAGCAAAGACGTATTATGGGAAAATCCTTTCGGGCTGCGGCAAGGCGGCAGTGGTAGATATCGGCTGGGCGGGGAGCGGGGCTCTGGCGCTCAGACATCTTGTGGCGGAAGAATGGAAGATCCCGTGTGAGGTCATAGGCATCATTGCCGGGACGAATACCATACATAATGCAGAGCCGGATGCCTCGGAGAGCTTCCTGCAGAGCGGCAGTCTTGCGGCATATCTGTATTCTCAGAGTCATAACCGTGATCTGCTCAAGAAGCATGACCCGAACCGGGGTTACAATATATTTTGGGAGCTTTTGCTGTCATCGACGGAGCCGCAGTTTCAGGGGTTTTACCCGGAAGGGCCTGTCTTTGGCAGATATGATGCGAACCAGAAGGGAATCAGAGAGATCCAGAAAGGTATCCTGGACTTTGTCAGAGAGTATCATGGGCACTTTAAGGATTTTCCGTATATGCTCCAGATTTCCGGCAGGGATGCATATGCGCCGATGCTGGCTGCGGCAAGCCATAATGAGAGGTATCTGAAGGCGGTGGGAAAGAAGTTCAGCCTGGAAATCAATGTGGACTGATTAAAAAAAGCCTTGCAGAGTCTGCCGAATATGCTAAAATATACAACAAGCAAAGAAAGCTTTTCCGGACTTGCAGTGCGTACTGTCCGGGAGAAGCGAAGGCAGGATCAGCAGGAGGTATGGCTATGGAAGAAAATACGTATTTATATGTCAATGAAAAGATCTTGAAAGCGATAGATGAAAAGATGCCCCCTCTGGAGGAACTGCAGGACCTGGCGGAATTTTTCAAGGTGTTTGGGGACGAGACGCGTCTGAAGATTCTCTATGTGCTGCTCAGCTCCGAGATGTGTGTCTATGACATTGCGGCTGTGCTGAACATGTCCCAGTCTGCGATCTCTCACCAGCTCCGGGTCTTAAAGCAGATGGACCTGGTGAAAAACCGCAGGGAGGGAAAGGCTGTATTGTATTCCCTGGCTGACGACCATATTGTCACGATCATAAGCCAGGGCCTGGACCATATTGAGGAGGGTTAAGCCTGTCAGAAGTTCTCGGCTGCCCGGAAACTTTCATAGTAGCTGCTTCCCAGGGGGGAGTGGTACATGGTAGTGTCGTCGCCGAAGGGCTGAAAATACACGTACCGGGATGTCATATTGATATGTGTGTAGTTGCCCTCCGCGATCACTATCACGTTGCTGCCGTCAGTCTGCATGCATTTCAGCTGTGCGTCCGTCCCGTTTTTCTGATAGTAGATGTAGTTCCCGCCCACGTTGAAGCAGTCGACCCTGTCATGGGTCAGAACCTCAATGGCATCCTGTGACAGGGAGTAGCGGCACAGCCTGTAATTATTGGCCACGTCCATATAATAGATGTAGTCTCCCTGCTTGACCGGATTCCAGAGGTTTCCACGCCAGATTTCCGAGGTGCCTTCCGTCTTTGTGTTGAGGGCGTACAGGTAGTGATTGTTCTGGGTATTGTTGTAATAGATGACGCCGTTTTCTGCACAGGCGGGATTCAGGTTGTACTCCGCCAGGGTGGTCTTATCTTTTTTGTCAATCTTCATCTTGTAGAACAGGGGTCCTGAACTTGGCGCTGTGAGCAGGTAGAGATAATTGTCTACCAGCTGACCGGAGACGACTATGTCCCTTGTCAGGGAGGTGGATTTGCTCCCATCCAGCTGGCAGCGGTCAAAGGACCGGATGCCCTGGATCTGGCCGGGGCCGGATGTGGATGAGGAAGATCCCAGCTGGAAATAATACAGATAGCTGCCGCCGGCAAGGATATTCCGCACATTCAGGGACTTCAGTCTTTTTAATTCGGTTTCGTCCGGGTTCATGACGAACAGGCTGCCGCCTTCAAAGGTGTTGGAAAAGTAAACTTTGCCGTCATACTCGCAGAACAGTCCGGAGTTGTTGAGATTTCCCGCAGTGTTGCCCACGGTGCCCTCCGGGTTCATCTTGATCCGCCCTGCGAAGTATGCCCCTGCGCCTGCTGCTGCAAGCACCAGGACGATCACAATGGATATGATAACGATCTTAAATTCTTTTCTCATAAAAAATCCCCTCCTTTATTTGTGGACATGATCAGCTTTCCGGGTTACGATGCACTGCAGCCCTTTTGGCTCTTAATGCTATTTTACACCCCTTTTTGCTTGCTATCAAGACTGTTTTGGTATAAGATATTTTGAGGAACTGCTGTCAAAAGGTACGGACAAAGGAAGGTGGAGGAATGGATTTATTGGAATTAAGGGCGCAGATCGACGCCATAGACGCGCAGATAGTGGAATTGTATGAAAAGAGGATGGACATCAGCAGGCAGGTGGGGGAGTACAAGATCAGCGTTGGGAAAAAGGTTTTTGACAGGCAGCGGGAGGCGGAAAAGCTGGAAAAGATCAGGGCGCTGGCTCATAACGAGTTCAATGCCCGGGGGATTGTGGAGCTTTTTGAACAGATCATCTCCATGAGCAGGAAGCTGCAGTATCAGCTGCTGGCGGAGGCGGGAAGCCAGGGCAGGCTGCCCTTTATGGAAGTGGACGAGCTGGAGGCCGGGAAGGCAAGAGTGGTGTTCCAGGGGGCGGACGGCGCCTATTCCCAGGCTGCCATGGTGCAGTATTTTGGCGATCAGATCAACAGCTTCCATGTGGACACTTTCAGGGATGCCATGAGCGCCATTGACGAGGGCAGCGCGGATTTTGCAGTGCTTCCCATCGAGAACTCTACCGCCGGTATCGTAAACGAGATATACGATTTGCTGCAGGAGTATGAAAATTATATTGTGGGCGAGCAGATCATCCGGATAGAGCACTGCCTTCTGGGGGTGCCGGGGGCGCAGATCTCCCATATCAGGACGGTTTATTCCCATCCCCAGTCGCTGATGCAGAGTGCCAGGTATCTGGCGGGGCATGACTGGCAGCAGATCAGCATGCAGAATAATGCCTTTGCGGCAAAAAAGGTCGCTGACGACGGGGACAGGGCACAGGCGGCCATCGCCAGCGAGTATGCGGGGCAGGTCTACGGGCTTGAGGTGCTTGCCAGGGGTGTGAACCATTCCGGCACCAATTCCACCAGGTTCATTATAGTGACCAATCAGAAAATATTCAGGAGAGATGCAAAGAAGGTCAGCATCTGCTTTGAGGTGCCCCATGAGAGCGGATCGCTGTACCATATGCTGTCCCATTTTATCTATAACAACCTGAACATGACCAAGATTGAGAGCCGCCCCATTGAGGGCAGGAACTGGGAGTATCGCTTCTTTGTGGATTTTGAGGGTAATCTGGCCGACAGCGCCGTGAAAAATGCGCTGCGGGGCCTGCGCGAAGAAGCACGCAATATGAAGATATTGGGGAATTACTGACAGGCAAAGGAGCAATATAAAATGCGTGAAAAGGAACTGATCGTCTACAGGGATTTTCAGGATGGAGAGCTTTTACATGACATGGCGTGGCTCATGTCGCATTATATGGAGGCAAAGGACAAAGAGACTTCTGCGGAGACAATGGCAGAGCTGTTCTACAGCTGCATCCACAGGCTGATCGAGCTGGCGGGCACTTACGGTTTCCACGGCAATCTCTGGCATTGTTATCTGGCGAACCTTTTGGTGAACAACGAGAACAGCTACAGCTGTGGCTGCGAGATCCGAGGGGAGATCCAGGGAACCATTAATGAAGCGGCGCTGCATGATATTGCCATCTTTAAGGAATTTTATGACTATGATTTCGCACCTATGTGTGAAAAGCTGCATGTGCCGGAGTTTGCCATGACTGAAAACTATGTGGGCAGCAGGGCGGAGAGCAAGGTCTACAATGCCCGCATCTGCGCCAGGATCTGTGAGCTTGCGGAGAAATTCAACCAAAACCACACCCCGGAGGAGATGAAAGCAACGCTGACTGAATTTTACAGGGAGTACGGCGTGGGCAGATTCGGGCTGCACAAGTCTTTCCGCATTGTCCACGATGATAAGGGTGTGCGCATAGAACCTATCCTGAATATCGCCCATGTGAATCTGGATGACCTGGTGGGCTGCGGACTGCAGAAGAAGAAGCTCACCGACAATACGGATGCTTTCGTGGCGGGCAGGAAGGCAAACAACTGTCTGCTTTTCGGCGACGCGGGAACCGGCAAGTCCTCCTGCATTAAGGCGGTTGCCAACGAATATTATGGGAGGGGACTGCGCATCATTGAGGTGTATAAGCACCAGTTTCAGGATCTGAACCAGGTCATCAGCCAGATCAAAAACCGCAACTATAAGTTCATCATCTACATGGATGACTTAAGCTTTGAGGAATACGAGACGGAATATAAATATTTGAAGGCTGTCATTGAGGGTGGATTGGAAAAGAAGCCGGAGAATGTGCTGATCTATGCCACCTCCAACCGCCGTCACCTGATTCGGGAGAACTACAGTGACAAGGAGGAGATCCGGCAGGATATGCATACCGGAGACACTGTCCAGGAGAAGCTTTCGCTGGTGTACCGTTTCGGTGTGACCATTTACTTCGGCGCACCGGACAAGAAGCAGTTCCAGGAGATCGTGTTGGCACTGGCGGACAGATATGGCGTTGTCATGGAGAAAGAGGAGCTGCTTCTGGAGGCGAACAAGTGGGAGCTGTCCCACGGAGGGCTTTCCGGCAGGAGCGCCCAGCAGTTTATTGATCATATCCTGGGCTGCGTGCAGGGGCATGCGGAAATGTAAGTATGGGGCTGATATCGGAAGCATGCGCAACTGTATGTAGGGCGGTTGATGCCGGGAGCATGCGCAAACTATTTGCAGGGCGGCTGCCCCGGGACTGCATGCTGGATGGGTGGAATTGGAGGGAGGCTTATGAGTACGAGAACCTTTGCGGCGATAGATGTGGGCAGTTTTGAGCTGACCATGAAAATATTTGAATTTTCGGGCAAAAACAATATCCGGGAGGTGGACTGCGTCAGCAGGCGTCTTGACCTGGGGTCGGAGACCTATGCCACGGGCAGAATTGGCAATGAGAAGATGGATGAGCTTTGCAGGACTCTCAAGGAGTTTGCGGGGATCATGGGGTCCTATAAGGTGGAGGGCTACAAGGCATATGGCACCAGCGCTGTCCGTGAGATGGAGAATGTCATCATTATCAGGGATCAGATTGCCCAGAGGACGGGCATCCGGATCGAGGTGCTGAGCAATTCGGAGCAGCGTTTCCTGAATTATAAGGCGGTTGCCTCCATGGGGGAGAGCTTTCGCCGGATCATTGAAGAAAAGACGGCAATCCTGGATATCGGAGGAGGCAGTATCCAGCTGTCGCTTTTTGACAACGATACCCTTGTGTCCACTCAGAACCTGCGCCTGGGCGTGCTGCGCATCCAGGAGCTGCTTTCGCACTTAAGCGCCAAAAGTTCCCAGATAGAGAATCTGATCGAGGAGATGGCTCAGGCACAGCTTGATACATACAAAAAGCTCTATCTCAAGGACCGGGAGATCAGTAATCTGATTGTGATAGATGATTATATCTCGCCCTGGGCGGTGCGCAGGAATAAGGGCAGCGCCAAGATTGCAGCGGGGGATCTGGACGCCCTCAGGGAGAAGATATTGAATGTGAGCCAGGACCAGGCGGCGCGTGTCCTGGGGATCTCGGAGGAGAAGGTTCCGCTGGTGTTTATCAGTGATATGCTCATCCGGCGGATTGCCCAGCTGATGGGAGCGGAATGCATCTGGGCGCCGGGAGCCACGCTCTGTGACGGCATTGCCTATGAATACGCGGAGAAGATCAAGATGTTCCGGGGAGAACACGATTTTGAGAAGGATATCGTGGCATGCGCCCTCAACATGAGCAGGCGTTACATGGGAAGCAAGAAGCGGGCGGAGACGCTGGAAAATATCACCACGACCATCTTTGACAGCATGAAGAAGATCCACGGTATGGGAAAGCGGGAAAGGCTGTACCTGAGGCTTGCGGCAATCCTGCATGACTGCGGGAAGTACATCAGTCTTGTAAATATTGGGGAGACCTCCTATAATATCATTATGGCCACGGAGATCATCGGCCTGTCCCATCAGGAACGGGAAATTGTTGCCAATGTAGTGCGTTTTAACCATTCAAATTTTGTCTATTATGGGCAGCAGGGAGCGGTGGGCATCGACAGGGAATCCTACCTTACCGTGGCAAAGCTGACGGCTATCCTGAGACTGGCCAGCGGGCTGGACAGGAGCCACAAACAGAAGCTTAAAGGGCTGAAAGCGGCGCTTAAGGACAATCAGCTGGTCTTTACGGTGGACACTCAGGTGGATATCACTCTGGAAAGAGGATTCTTCCGGACGAGAGGCGAGCTGTTCAGAGAGGTGTTCAGCATGGAACCGGTGCTGAGACAGCACAGGGCGATATAGATTACAGGTGAGAGCATTGAAAAATTGATACAGCCTCTTATGAAGCGGGCGGAGGTACAGGGTTATGGGAGATATTGATTTTGGCAATTCAAAATATTATGAGAACAGGGAGCTGAGCTGGCTCCTGTTTGACCACAGGGTGCTGAATGAGGCAAGGGACAAGACGATCCCTTTGTTTGAGCGCCTGAAATTTTTAAGCATTACGGCGTCCAACCTGGATGAATTTTTTATGATACGCGTGGCTTCGTTAAAGGACATGGTAAACGCAAAATATCAGAAGCCGGATATATCGGGAATGAAGCCTGCAGAGCAGCTGGAGAAGCTGGATGTGGCGATCCATCAGCTGGTGGACCTGCAGTATTCCACCTACAACCGCTCCCTTGTGCCGCTGCTTGCCCAGAACGGTCTGCAGATTGTAGGGCAGCATGAGGAGCTTGGCAGTGAGGATGCAGGATTTATAGACAAATATTTTGAGGAAAATGTCTATCCTGTGCTGACGCCCATGGCGGTGGACTCCTCCAGACCTTTTCCGCTGATCCGCAACAAGACCCTGAACATTGCGGCTCTGGTCCACAAGAAAAACAATGGGGAGGAGCTGGAGTTTGCCACGGTCCAGGTGCCGGGGGTATTGAACCGCATTGTGGAGCTTCCCCCCCAGGGCGAGGCGAAAAGGATCATCCTTTTGGAGGAGGTCATTGAGCGCAACATGCACAAGCTGTTCCTGAACTATGACATTGTCTGTGCCCATCCCTTCCGCATTATGAGGAATGCCGATCTGACCATTGAGGAGGATGAGGCGGCAGATTTGTTGAAGGAAATTGAGAAGCAGCTGAAAAAGCGTCAGTGGGGCGAGGCGATTCGTCTGGAGGTGGAACAGGGCTGTGACAAACGGCTTCTGAAGATCCTTATGGAGGAGCTGGGCATAGAGAAGCAGAAGCTCTATGCCATAGACGGTCCCCTGGATCTGACCGTGCTGATGAAGATTTATGGGCTGGATGGCTTTGAACACCTGAAAAATCCTAAATTCACGCCTCAGCAGGTTCCCCAGCTTCCTCCCGGCTGTGATATCTTCAAAGAGATAGCCAAAAGAGATATCCTCCTGCATCATCCCTATCAGTCCTTTGAGCCGGTGGTAAACTTTATCAGGCAGGCGGCAAAGGATAAGGATGTCCTTGCCATCAAGCAGACCCTGTACCGGGTCAGCGGCAATTCGCCCATCATAGCGGCGCTGGCGCAGGCTGCGGAGAACGGCAAGCAGGTGACGGTTCTGGTGGAGCTGAAGGCGCGGTTTGACGAGGAACACAATATTGTGTGGGCGAAAATGCTGGAGAAGGCGGGCTGCCATGTCATTTACGGGCTGGTGGGATTGAAGACACACAGCAAGATCACGCTGGTGGTGCGCAGGGAGGAGGATGGTATCCGCCGTTATGTCCACCTGGGCACCGGCAATTATAATGATGCCACGGCAAAGCTCTACACAGACATAGGGCTACTGACCTGCTCTGAGCCCATAGGGGAGGATGCCACGGCGGTCTTTAATATGCTGTCCGGCTATTCGGAGCCGCTGGCCTGGAATAAGCTGTCTCTGGCGCCCCTGTGGCTGAAGGACAAATTTCTGTATCTGATCGGCAGGGAGAAGACCTATGCGGAGAACGGCAGGCCGGCGCGGATCATCGCCAAGATGAATTCCCTCTGCGACAAGGATATTATTGCGGCTCTCTACGAGGCCAGTGCCGCCGGCGTAAAGATCGACCTGATCGTCCGGGGCATCTGCTGTCTGAAAACCGGAATTAAAGGCGTCAGCGAAAATATCACGGTGCGCTCCATCGTGGGAAATTTCCTGGAGCACAGCCGCATTTTCTATTTTGAAAATGACGAGAATTATGAGATATACTGCGGCAGCGCCGACTGGATGCCGCGAAACCTGGAGCGGCGCGTGGAAATCCTGTTCCCGGTGGATGATCATGCGCTGAAAGAGGAACTGCTCCACATATTAAATTGTCAGCTGAGGGATAATGTGAAGGCGTCCATACTGCAGGCTGAGGGCAATTATGAAAAACAGGACAAGAGGGGGAGGAAGCTTTATTCCTGCCAGGATGCCTTTTGTGCGGAGGCCGTGGAGAAGGCTAAGGTCTTGTCTGAGGAGACGCTGGTCACGCGGACTTTTATCCCGGAAACCAGCCATGAGGGAATGTAAGGAGGTGCAGGTATGGATATAACAAACACAGAGGTCTGGGGCTTTAAGCATGCCCTGCGGGGTATGAGGAACCCTATGAACAGTTGGAACAGGGCTGACAGCCATTACGCCGATACATGGGACGCGAAGGCAGGGGGCGGTCTTATGGCGGAGAATGGTAATGGAGGCTGCAGTCCGTTTTATATAGGTGAAAATGACCTGGATCTGGCAAAGCGCCTGATCAAAGCCGGAGGGGAACACAGAAAATTCCTGAGAATGATACATGTGTCGGCGGATGTCAATATGCCAAGATATTGGTGGAGCGAGGAGGATACTTATCATTTTAATGTGAAGAACAGCTGCTCTACCATGCATAAGCTGCTCAACAATCCCAATCCGATCACCAGGGAGCTTTTCCTGTACTGTGAGGAGGACGAGGACATTATCGACATTATGGTTGAGAGGCTGGAGAGACTGAGGCAGGAATACAAAAGCACAAAAAATTATGAGCAGCAGACAAGGCTTCTGGTCAGGGCAAAGAGGCTTCTGCCGGAGGGGTTTCTGCAGATGCGGACCCTTGACACCAATTATGAGGAGTTGAGAAACGAGTATTTTCAGAGGAGGAACCACCGTCTGTCCGAGGAGTGGGCGGATACCTTCTGCCGATGGATTGAAGGGCTGCCTTATGCGGCGGAGCTGATTTGCTGTGAATGGGATCGCGGGGACAGCCGGGGGTGACAGCTCCTGCAGTCTGCAGCGGGGCTGCCGATTGCCTGCAGAAATCGAAAATGGTTAGCCATAGGCTCGGGGAGGAGCATGTTTATGAAGATAATACTTGCCTCGGCATCTCCCAGACGGAGGGAGCTGCTGGCGCAGATCGGGCTTGACTTTGAGGTCAGGGTCAGCCAGGTGGAGGAGAAAGTAACACAGACAGATGCCGCGCTGGTGGTGGAAGAACTCTCTGCACAGAAGGCAGAGGCGGTGTTGGCACAGGCTGGGGAGGAGGCGGTGCTGGTCATCGGTGCGGACACGGTAGTGGCAGTGGAAGGGCGTATTTTGGGAAAGCCTTCCGGGACGCAGGAAGCGGAGCAGATGCTGGCCCTGCTGGCAGGCCGCACCCATGAGGTATGCACTGGAGTGACTCTGCTTTATCAGAAAGCGGGGGAAGTGAGGCGCAAAACCTTCCATGAGACTACGAGGGTGACGTTCTATCCCATGGACCGGAGGGAAATTTCCCAGTATGCCGCAACCGGCGACTGCCTGGACAAAGCGGGCGCTTACGGCATACAGGGGGTTTGCGCCAGATATATAAAGGGTATCGAGGGAGACTATAACAATGTAGTTGGACTGCCGGTGGGCAGGCTCTATCAGGAGGTGAGAGAGTGGCTGGAATGTTAGAAAAGGATGCCGGGGCAGAAGCGGGAGCATGGACAGGAGCGGGACCGAATGCCGGGACAAGTCCCAAAAAGGCTGTCATATTTGATCTTGACGGAACCCTGTCAGATTCTATTGCAAGCATCAAGTACAGTGCGGACAGGGCGCTGGGGGAATTTGGCTATGGACCGTTCACGGAGAAACAGTATCAATATTTTGTGGGGGATGGCGCGGCGAACCTTGTGAAGCGCGCTCTCATAGCGGGCGGAGACAGGGAGCTGGTTCATTTTGAGGGCGCGTTCCGGCGTTATGAAGAAATTTTCAGGGAATATTGTATGTACCAGGTGAAACCCTACGACGGCATACGGGAGCTGCTCGCAGCCCTGAAGAAACGGGGGATCAGAATCGCGGTACTCTCTAATAAGCCCCACGCCAATACCATCAACGTGATCGAGACGCTTTTTGGGAAGGATTATTTTGACAGGATTCAGGGGCAGACGGATGATGTCGCCATCAAGCCAAGCCCGGAGGGAGTTTTTCTGATTTTGAAAGAATGGGAAATGACTCCTGAGGATATTTTATATCTGGGAGATACCGCCACGGATATGAAGACGGGCAAGGGAGCCGGAGCGTTTACCATAGGCGCCCTATGGGGCTTTCGCGAAAGGGACGAGTTGGAGGAAGGCGGAGCAGATGCCATTATTGCTCGTCCCATGGAGCTTATGGATTATCTCTAAGGGAGCGCACGGATTTGCAGCGGAATATGCCGCCTTGCAGCGCAAATCCGGTGCGGGAAACGCTTGAATCAGCGGCGGCTGGCCAGAGTGTTTTTGTTTCTGGAGTTTTTTACCATATAGTATTGACAGGGGCATATAATCATATTATGATAATTCCGCAGAGGTGCCTGAGGCATTGAGGAAAATGGTTGAGAATATTTGTAAAGGAAGGTGTGGAGAATGCACGAACTCGATGATGATGTATTGGAATGTTTTCTGCAGAACCAGCTTCAGCTCTTTCCTGAGAAGGTAGCGGAGACTTTGGAAGAAGCAGAGGATTTTCTGGAGGAATGTATGGCGGTGGTGGTCAATTCCGTGAAGGAGGTACTGGAGTACTTTGAGGAAGAAGGCATTGACACGGAAGGCATCACAGGTGATGAAATTCTGGAAGCGGACGAGGTTTTTGATATCGGTGACGGCAGATACCTTATCGTGGAAGGCTGACGGATAGCGCGTCCTGCCGGAAAGACAGATCATCGGGGAAGCTTGATGACCGGCGGAGAATGGGTATGGCATGAGACAGACATTTGGGGCGGAAAGGAGTGAGATCCTTCCCGCTCTGTTTTTGTGTCGTGTGTCCGGCGAAACTGGACCACGCTTGTGGGCATATGGGGAATCTGTCGATGCAGTGTGGGGGCAGGATGAAATCTCCCCGGCCCGATTGCGTAATAGGTCAATGGCGCGGAATTGATCAGAGTGCCGGAAGGCTTTTTTTGATATTTTCCAGAACGTCATAGGGGACTAAAAGCTTTCCAAGCCCTGTCCGTAAGTCGATCCCCGGCTTGTTGCCGCCGTGGAAGTCGCTGCCTCCGCTGATCAACAGTCCGTATTTTGCGGCAAGCTCCCGCATCTGCCGCTCCTCATTAGCCTCATAGGTGCTGTAGATGGCTTCAAGCCCCATGAGCCCGGCGCCTTTCAGCTCGCGGACCAGCGTTTCCAGCCTGGCGTCGCTCATGTGGCAGAGGATGGGATGGGCAAAAATGGGGACGCCTCCTGCCTGCAGAATAAGGCTGACAGCCTGTGCGGGAGTAACCTTTTCCCTGGGGACGTAATAGGGGCAGTGGTCGCCTACATAGCGCTCAAATGCCTCTTTTATGCTCCTGATGAAGCCGTGGTTCAGCATATATTTGGCATAATGCGCCCTGGTGATGACGGCGCCTGGAAATTCTTCCGCAAGGGATTCATAGGAGACAGGGATACCGCCCTCTGTGAGCAGCCGGCACATTTTTCGGTTCCGCTCCTCCCGGGAGTCCACAAAAGCCTGAAGCTGTGCGGCGAAGGGTTTGTTGTGATGGTCGATGTAAAGTCCTACGATATGGACCTCCTGCCCCTGATATTCTGTAGAAAGTTCAATGCCGGGAATTACCTCGGGGACGGGAGAGGACTGTTCGGCAGCCTTTCCGAAGCTGTCCTTTGGCTCCGTCGGCGCTGGTTTCGGCTGCACGGGATCCAGCTCGGGTAAGCCCTGCTTTAACCGCAGGCTTTGTGCGTAGGAAATGGCTTCGTCCAGCCCGTCCACCGTATCATGGTCCGTGAGGGCGAAGGCGGCAAGTTCTTTCTTCATGGCATAATCCACTAACTGTGATGGAGTGAAGGTGCCGTCGGAACGGGTGGAATGAACATGTAAATCTACAGCTTTCATATATGATCCTGCCTTTTTTGTCTTTTATACTGTATACCTGTTGGGCTTGCAATGCACCCAGACTGCAGATCGCCTGCCGGATATTTTCGGAGAGGCGTTACTGTAAATTCAAGCGGTCTGCAATAGAGCAATGTGCTGCAATTGTCAATGGAGCCTGCTGTCACAGCAGGCTCCATTCCGGCATGCACAGGCCCGCATAGAGTACTGCTGCTGTCACAGCAGGCGGGCTGCCCGTGGATAGGGGAAAAGCTGTTCCCCTGTTTGGTTGTTAATTTTCGTCATCTTCTTTATTTGCGGTAAATACGGTCCTCTTTCTTGCCATTTCGTCGCTTTCCAGATATTCATCGTAGGTGGTGATCTTGTCGATCAGGTGGCCGTCGGGCAGTATCTCCATGATGCGGTTGGCGGTAGTCTGGACAAACTGATGGTCATGGCAGGAGAAGAGAGCCACTCCGGGGAATTTGATCAGTCCATTGTTCAGCGCCGTGATGGATTCCATATCCAGATGGTTCGTGGGCTCGTCGAAGATAAGGCAGTTCGCCCCGCTTATCATCATCTTGGAGAGCATGCAGCGGACTTTTTCGCCGCCGGACAGCACTTTGACCTTTTTGACGCCGTCCTCGCCTGCGAAGAGCATACGTCCCAGAAAGCCTCTTACATAAGTCACATCCTTGACGGGAGAATAGCCGGTGAGCCAGTCAGCGATGGTGAGGTCATTGTCAAATTCTGTAGTGTTATCTTTGGGAAAATATGCCTGGGACGTGGTGACACCCCACTTTAACGTGCCTTCATCCGGCTCCAGCTCGCCCATGAGGATCTGGAACAGGGTGGTCTTGGCGAGCTCGCAGCTTCCTACAAAGGCAATCTTATCGTCGTGCCCTACTGTGAAGGAAATGTCATCCAACACCTTTTCGCCGCCGATTGTCTTGGACAGATGCTCCACGGTGAGGACTTCATTGCCGATCTCTCTGTCGGGGCGGAAATCAATGTAGGGATATTTCCGGCTGGAAGGCTTGATCTCATCCAGCTCGATCTTTTCCAGGGCGCGCTTCCTGGATGTGGCCTGTTTGGACTTGGAAGCGTTTGCGGAGAAGCGGGAGATGAATTCCTGCAGCTCCTTGATCTTTTCTTCTTTCTTTTTATTTGCCTCTTTCATCTGCCGGACGAGAAGCTGGCTGGACTCATACCAGAAGTCGTAGTTGCCGGCATAGAGCTGGATCTTGCCGTAATCAATATCCGCGGTGTGGGTGCAGACCTTGTTCAGGAAATAGCGGTCATGGGAAACTACGATGACTGTATTCTCAAAGTCGATCAGGAAGTCTTCCAGCCAGCTGATGGCATCCAGATCCAGGTGGTTGGTAGGCTCGTCCAAAAGTAGGATGTCAGGATTGCCGAACAATGCCTTCGCCAGCAGCACCTTCACCTTCATGCTGCCGTCCAGATCCTTCATAAGAGAATAATGGTGCGCCGTGTCGATGCCCAGGCCGTTTAACAGCATGGCGGCGTTGGACTCTGCCTCCCAGCCGTCCATCTCCGCAAATTCCGCTTCCAGCTCGCTGGCGCGGATGCCGTCCTCGTCGGACATGTTTTCTTTGGCATAAATTGCGTCTTTTTCCTTCATGATTTCGTACAGGCGTTCATTGCCCATGATAACAGTGTCCATGACTATGCAGTCATCGTATTTGAAATGATCCTGCTCCAGGACGGACAGACGCTGCCCGGGCGTGATGGCGATATCGCCGTTTGTAGTCTCCAGTTTGCCCGAGAGGATCTTTAAAAAGGTGGACTTGCCGGCGCCGTTGGCACCGATCAGACCATAGCAGTTTCCCTCGGTAAATTTGATGTTTACGTCTTCAAAGAGAGCCTTTTTGCCCACTCTGTACGTCACATTGTTTGCACTGATCATTTTTTATACCTCTTAATTCCCGTTCCCGCTTACGGGAACTTGTTTCGCTCTCTGCACTTCTGCGCTCCCCTGGCCGGAAGGAAAATCCATCCGTACAGGATCCGGCTGGAATTTCCTTTTAGGCTGCGCCTCCGTTCCGAGACTGTTTATAAGTTTCCCTTCTTCACATACCGGCCGGTATATGAAGCCTTATTTTGATTTTCTGAGCAAACAGCCGCTTTGCTGCCCTGCATATATTGCGGCTGTTCGGAATAGAAACGTTCTCAAAATTGCCGCCGCACTTTTACCATTATACATAAATATAAAAATTTTTCAATATAAATCAGCCTTGAGTTTCTTTTTTATGGGTGATATAATGGCTTTGATTAAAGTTTTTATGTGGTCGGGCGTATTTATGATGGGAGGAAAAGGTGGGAGGACCATCTTGGATGTAGGGTATGGATTTTTTGATGACTGTTCTGATGATAACTGTGACAGTGGCGGCTGCCTTCTTTATATTGTATCTGCTGATGATAATGCCGAGGGTTTCCGGAAAGCCGGACATGGCGCCCTTTAAGAAATGGCTGTACGCCCACAGAGGGCTGCATGACAATATGTCAGAGGCGCCGGAGAACTCTCTGAAGGCTTTTTCCAGGGCGGTGGAGGCAGGCTATGGCATAGAGCTGGATATCCAGATGAGCAAAGACAAGGTGCCGGTGGTGTTCCATGATTTTACCCTGAGAAGGGTCTGCGGCAGGGAGGGTAAGGTCAGCGATTATACATACCAGGAACTGCAGAAATTCAGGCTTTGCGGCTCAAATGAGCGGATTCCAAGGCTTGAGGATGTGCTGAGGCTGGTGGACGGGCGGGTGCCTCTGATCGTGGAGCTTAAGATAGAAAAATTGCTGAACACAGCAATATGCAGTGCGGGGGACAAGCTTCTCGCCGGATATAAGGGAATGTACTGTATCGAATCCTTTCATCCCCTTGCCGTATTCTGGTATCGCAGGCATAGAAAGGGCGTTGTGAGAGGGCAGCTGTCGGATGCCTTTCTGCGGCAGAGGGAGAAGTTCAGGAACCCATTCTGCTTCTTTTTGGAATATCTTTTGTTTAACTGGCTGGCAAAGCCGGATTTTATCGCTTACAATCATAAATACCCAAAGGTATTGTCCAGGCGTTTCTGTAGAGAGCTTTTTAGAAATACCGCGGCGGCATGGACCATCAAGAGCCAGGAGCAGTTAAGGGCGGCGAGAAAGAATTTTGACATTTTTATATTTGACAGTTTTATTCCAGAGAAGGAAACAGCAGTAAATTAAGCTACACTGTGCGCCGCAGTGTCTTTAAATTTAGTGCAAAGGCGCTGAAAGGGCAGGATAATGAAGAAACTCATGATCAAAAGACGGACAGAGCTCAGGGTCATCGCCGGGGCAGTGGGAGTGCGGCTTGTGGTGTACCTGTTTTCTGTGTGCATACTTGTGATGATGGGGCAGTATGCGCAGCCTTTAACTTTTTCGGATTTCCTGGAGGCGTGGACCAGGTGGGATTCGCCTCACTATATTGATGTGGCCAGGTACGGCTACAGTGGCGCCATAGAAGACGGCAAACACCTTTTCCTGGTGTTCTATCCGCTGCTCCCCTGGCTGCTTAAGCTGCTGCATGTTTTCATAGGCGATTACCGGCTGTGCGGCGTGGTCTTAAGCACAGTTTTGTTTGCGGTGGGCAGCCTTTATTTTTATAAACTGACAGAGAGGGAGTTCGGGGAAAAGGCGGCGGAAAACGCCACGATAATGCTGGCAGTGTTCCCTTTTTCCTTTTTTTTCGGCGCGGTTTTGACCGAGGGCTTGTTTCTTGCCATATCGGCGTCTTTTCTGTATTATCTGCGGGAACATAAATGGCCGCTGGTGGCGATCATTGGATTTCTGGCATGCCTGACAAAGGTGCAGGGAGTCCTGCTGGCACCGGCGGTTGCGGCGGAAATCCTTTATGCGGAACATTTCCTGGAAAAGCTTAAGGCCAGGGATTGGAATGCAATTTTAAAGAAGATTATTCTGCCGGGGCTTCTCTGCACCACCATGCTGCTGGGACTTGGGGTTTACCTTTATATCAACTGGCGCGTGGAGGGCGACCCTTTCCGTTTCATGTACTATCAGAGGACCCATTGGTACAATGGTTTTCTGCCCATGTGGGAGACTATGGCTTATGTGGCAAAGAATGCGTTTGTCAATTGCCATACCTCTGTGGGAATGAGCATATGGATACCGGAGTTTGTACTCTTTTTCGTTTGGATCATGTGGATTGTCTGCGGGATCCGGCGGAAGCTGCGTCCTACATATCTTCTGTATCTGACAGCGCTGTTTCTTGTGACATATTCCTCAAGCTGGCTGATCAGCGGGGGCAGGTATACCCTGTGTGCCCTGCCGGGATTTATGCTGACAGGGGAGTGGCTTGGCAGGCATGAGCGGTGGAAGATCCCTGCTGTTGCGGTGTCGGCGATGCTGCTGGCGCTTTATCTGACGGGTTATATGACAGGGAAACAGGTCATGTAGGAAAAGAAAGTTTGACAAGGGTTTAAGGACGCCAAAAGGACGTTGATGGTGCCTGGCTTTAAACACTTACAAATCTTATAAGCTGGTTTTTGTCCATATAATCAATTGAAATTTGGATTATTTAGGCTAAATATGCATAAAAAGTTTATTTATGTGAACCATATATTGTCAGATTATACAAAAAGGCAAAGTATGTCAAAAGATTGTCAATTTCTTCTTGCTATTCTTTTGATGAATTGCTAAAATAGGCAGAGAATGGAACTAAAGGTTCTGCTGTAATACTGTAATGGTTAGGAAGTCTCAGGATTTTCCTGTGGATTAAAAACTTTATGAAAGGGAGAAAGACAAAAATGAAAAAATGGGTGTACTTGTTTACGGAAGGCAATGCCGGCATGCGTGAGCTTCTTGGCGGAAAAGGTGCGAATCTCGCAGAGATGACAAACATCGGTCTTCCTGTACCTCAGGGATTTACGATTACCACAGAGGCGTGTACTCAATATTACGAGGACGGATGCCAGATCAATGATGAGATCATGGGGCAGATCATGGATTATGTCGCTCAGATGGAAAAGATCAACGGAAAACAGTTCGGAAGCCTCCAGAATCCTCTGCTCGTCTCCGTTCGTTCCGGTGCCCGCGCTTCCATGCCCGGCATGATGGACACTATCCTGAATCTCGGTCTTAACGACGAAGTCGTGGCTGCAATGATCAAAGGCAATCCCGATCCCAAGTTTGAGCGCTTTGTATATGATTCCTACAGACGTTTTATCCAGATGTTCTCCGATGTGGTCATGGAGGTGGGCAAGAAGTATTTTGAGGAACTGATCGACAAGATGAAGAAGGAGAAGGGCGTTCAGTTTGACGTTGAGCTGACCGCTGCTGACTTAAAGGAGCTTGCAGAACAGTTTAAGGCAGAATACAAGAAGCAGCTGGGTCAGGACTTCCCCTCCGATCCTGTAGTGCAGTTAAAGGAAGCTGTGAGAGCGGTGTTCCGTTCCTGGGACAACCCCCGTGCAAACGTATACCGCCGCGACAATGATATCCCTTACAGCTGGGGTACCGCTGTCAATGTCATGCCCATGGTATTCGGCAACCTGAACAATGAGTCCGGCACAGGCGTTGCGTTTACCCGTGATCCCGCAACCGGAGAGAAGAAGCTGATGGGTGAGTTCCTTGTGAACGCACAGGGCGAGGACGTGGTTGCAGGTGTCCGCACTCCCATGCCCATCTCTCAGATGGCAGAGCAGTTCCCTGAGGCTTACAATGAGTTTGTCCAGGTCTGCGAAAAGCTGGAAAATCATTATCATGATATGCAGGATATGGAGTTTACCGTTGAGAACAAGAAGCTCTACATGCTCCAGTGCCGCAACGGCAAGAGAACGGCACAGGCGGCATTGAAGATTGCATGTGACCTTGTGGACGAGGGCATGAAGACCGAGGCGGAAGCGGTAGCCATGATCGATCCCCGCAATCTTGACACCCTGCTCCATCCCCAGTTCGACGCTGCGGCGCTGAAAGCTGCAACGCCCATGGGCAAGGGGCTTGGCGCTTCTCCCGGCGCTGCGTGCGGCAAGATCGTGTTCACCGCCGAAGATGCGGAAAAATGGGCTGCGCAGGGCGAGAAGGTCGTTCTGGTCCGCCTGGAGACATCCCCGGAGGATATCACCGGCATGAAGGCAGCACAGGGAATCCTCACCGTCCGCGGCGGCATGACTTCCCATGCAGCAGTGGTTGCCCGCGGCATGGGTACCTGCTGTGTGTCCGGCTGTGGTGACATTGCCATGGACGAAGCAAATAAGAAATTTACCCTTGGCGGCAAAGAATTCCACGAGGGAGATTATATCTCCATCGACGGCACTACCGGAAATATTTACGAGGGACAGATCAAGACAGTTGACGCTACCATTGCAGGCGAGTTCGGCCGTGTTATGGCATGGGCTGACAAATACAGGAAACTGAAGGTGCGCACCAACGCCGACACACCCGCTGACGCAAGGAAAGCGCGTGAGCTTGGCGCAGAGGGTATCGGCCTTTGCCGTACAGAGCACATGTTCTTTGAGGAGGACAGAATTGCCGCATTCCGCGAGATGATCTGTTCTGATACGGTAGAAGAGAGAGAAGCGGCTCTGGACAAGATCCTTCCTTACCAGCAGGGAGACTTTGAAAAGCTGTATGAGGCCCTGGAGGGATGCCCTGTCACCATCCGTTTCCTTGATCCGCCCCTTCACGAGTTTGTTCCCACAGAGGAGGCTGACATCGAAAAGCTGGCACAGGCTCAGGGCAAGAGCGCTGAGGTCATTAAGAACATCATTGCTTCCCTCCATGAGTTCAACCCCATGATGGGACACAGAGGCTGCCGTCTTGCAGTCACCTATCCTGAGATTGCCAAGATGCAGACCAAGGCAGTTATTCGCGCAGCAATCAATGTAAAGAAGGCACATCCTGACTGGAATGTAAAGCCTGAGATCATGATCCCGCTGATCTGCGAAGTTAAGGAGCTCAAGTTTGTCAAGAAGGTAGTTGTGGACACTGCTGACGCTGAAATTGCAGCATCGGGCATCCAGCTGGAGTATGAGGTGGGAACCATGATCGAGATTCCCCGCGCTGCTCTGACCGCTGACGAAATCGCAAAGGATGCTGATTTCTTCTGCTTCGGAACCAACGACCTGACCCAGATGACCTTTGGCTTCTCCCGTGACGATGCAGGCAAGTTCCTGAACGCTTACTATGACACCAAAATCTTTGAGAACGATCCCTTTGCAAAGCTGGATCAGACCGGTGTCGGCAAGCTGATGGAGCTGTCCATCAAGTTGGGCAAGCCCGTCAATCCGAAGCTTCACATCGGCATCTGCGGCGAGCACGGCGGAGATCCTTCCTCTGTAGAATTCTGCCACAAGATTGGGCTGGACTATGTCTCCTGTTCACCGTTCAGAGTGCCTATTGCGCGGCTGGCGGCGGCACAGGCGGCTATTTCCAAATGATGCCATAGGATTTTTGCTACTAACAGGCAAAAGTATTGAAGAATGGCTTAAAATCAAGGGTTTTAAGGCTT